>CAYQCY010000149.1:0-7042 GCA_964416095.1 uncultured Gemmatimonadaceae bacterium | reverse complement strand
TCCCTTCGGCCTCGGCGCGCCGCTGGTTCGCCTGTTCCACCACGACCTCGGTCTGATACGCCTCGGCCTGGACCTGCTGCTCCCGGGCCAGCTTCTGCTCGATGGCCTGACGGATCGACTGGGGCGGCTCGATGTCACGCACGAAGAAGTCGGTGATGATGATGCCCCGGGGCGCCAGCTTCTCCGTCATGATATCGTTGACGCGCTGGCCGATGCCCGTCCGCTCCCGGGACAGGATCTCGGCCGCCGCGACGTTGGCCACTGCGTCCCGGGCCGCCGACCGGTACGTGTTGTAGACGAACGCGTGGACCTCGTCCCGGTCGCCCACCGTGAGGTAGAGGTGGTGCGCCGAGTCCGGGTTGATCCGGTACCGGAACGCTGCGTCCAGGGTGATGGTGAGCTGGTCCGAGGTCAGCGCTGTGAGCCGCTCGCTGGCCGCGCCCGTCGGGTACTGGATCTCCCGCAGCGGGTACGTGGTCCAGCTCCGGAAGATGGCGTGGTAGAGCCCCTGGCCGTACGTCTCCAGGGCCACCTTCCCGGTAACCGCGTTCTTCTTCACCGCTACCTCGTACGTGTCGATCCGCGTGCACGCCCCGAGGGCCGAGACGGCGAGGCCGAGAAGGGCGATACGGCTGAGTCGCGACATGCGGGTGCCTCCTTGGTTGCGTGGATCCTCGGCATCAAGATAACCGTTTGCAGGCGGGAGGCGGGAGGCACGGCGATACGGCGAGGAGAACTACAGGCGGGAGGCGAAAGGCGGGAGGCGGGAGGCGGGAGGCACGGCGATACGGCGAGGGGATCACGCGGGGTCGAAGGCCTTGCCGATCTCGTCGGTGCGGAAGCGCGGCAGGGGCCGCTCGTCGCCGTCCTCCACGGCCATGACGCCGAGGGCGGCGTGGACGATGGCCCCGATACGGGCGGCGGGGATGGCCTGGTCGCGCAGCTCGTCCAGCACGGCGGTGGCGTCGTCGTCCGGGACGGTGATGAGGAGTGCGCCGGACGCGATGAGGCCGAGGGGATCGATCCCGAAGGACTCGGCGAGGGCCCGGGTCTCGTCGAACACGTGCACGGCCTCCACATCGACCTGCGCGCCGGTGCCACTGGCGTCGCACAGCTCGTGGATCCCGGCGGCCAGCCCTCCCTCGGTGGGGTCGTGCAACGCGTGCACCGCCCCGGTGGCCAGCGCGGCCCGGGCGGCGGGAAGCACGCTGATGCCGGGGTCGTGGAGGAAACGCCGGGCCCGGTCCAGCACGACGTCGTCCAGGCGGCCTTCCAGGCGATCCGCCGCGTCCCGGGCCAGGATGGCGGTCCCCTCCACGGCGATGCCACCGGCCAGGAGCAGCGCGTCCCCGGGGCGGGCCCCGGCGGCGGAGACCCAGTGGGTCGTCACGCCGAGCATCGTCCCCACGAGGATCGGCCGGTCGATCCCCGCCGTGATCTCCGTGTGGCCGCCGACCAGCCCGGCCCCCACCTCCTCGCACGCCCGGTCCATCTGGTCGAAGATCTCAGCGATGTCCGCCTCGACCGTGCCCTCCGGAACCAGGACGGTGGCCAGGAACCAGCGCGGCAGGGCGCCCATGCAGATCACGTCGTTCGCGTTGACGTGGACGGCGTACCAGCCGATCTCCTCGGCCGTGAACGTGATGGGGTCGGAGGCAGCCACCAGGAAGGGCGGCGGCGCGCCGTCGTGCGCCTCGCCGGGCCGGGCCGGCGGGCGCAGGTTCAGGACCGCGGCGTCCAGACCGATGCCCGGCCCCACCAGCGCGCCGCCGGGCGTCTCGCGGGATCGGAGCAGCCGCTCGAGCAGGTCGGCGGGAAGCTTGCCGGGGCGGAGCGTCGGATCGGCGTTCATGCCGATACAGTACGGCGCCGGCGCCGGATAATCGAGGGCGGCCACGATGAAACGACCCGGCGTCCCGAGTGTAGACGGCGTTTGGCGAGCGACGACAGGTGTCCGTGATGCGAAGGAGCTCCATGCCCGCGACGAACGAAGCCGACGAGACGTACTTCCGCCGCGGCCTCGGCCTCAAGAAGGAGGTGGCCGAGGTCCTGGACGCCGAGTACGCCAGCGCCCTCGTGGCCCAGATCAAGGCCCACGGCCACCGCATCCGGATCGGCGACATCGACGTGCGCCTCGCCGAGGAGTTCGGGTTCTGCTACGGCGTCGACCGGGCCGTGGACTACGCCTACCAGACCGCCATGAAGTTCCCCGACCGGCGCATCTTCCTCGTCGGCGAGATCATCCACAACCCGCACGTGAACCAGCGCATGCGGGACATGGGCATCACCTTCGTCTACCCGGACGAGAACGGCGTCTTCGACTTCTCCGTCGTCACGCCGGACGACGTGGTCATCATCCCGGCCTTCGGCGTCACACTTCACGACTTCGAGACGCTGCGCGAGATCGGCTGCGTCCTCATCGACACGACGTGCGGCTCCGTGCTCAACGTCTGGAAGCGCGTGGACAACTACGCCAAGGACGGCTTCACCGCCATCATCCACGGCAAGTACCAGCACGAGGAGACCCGGGCCACCGCGTCCCAGGTGAACAAGCACGGCGGCGAGTACATCGTCGTCCGGGACATGGACGAGGCCCGGCTCATCAAGGACTACATCGAGCAGAACGACGACGCCCTCTCCCGGGACGCCTTCATGGACCACTTCCGGGACAAGACATCGCCGGGCTTCGACCCCGACCAGCACCTGAAGCGGGTCGGCGCCGCCAACCAGACGACCATGCTGGCCACCGAGTCGCTCGCCATCGCCGAATCCGTCGGCGAGAGCATCGCCGTGCGCTACGGCGAGGACCACAAGGCCGAGCACTTCCGCAGCTTCGACACCATCTGCTCCGCGACCCAGGAGCGGCAGGACGCCGTCAAGAAGATGATGGAGGACCCGCCCGACGTCATGATCGTCATCGGCGGCTACAACTCCTCCAACACCAACCACCTGGCCCACCTGTGCCGGGAATACACAACCGCCTACCACATCGCCGATGCCACATGCATCGACCCGGAGGCCGGGACCATCCGCCACAAGGCCGAGCTGGACCCGGACGCCGAGGAAGAGGTCGTGACCGGCTGGCTCCCCGAGGGGCCCGTCTCCATCGGCTTCACCGCCGGCGCCTCCACGCCGAACAACAAGATCGGGCAGACGCTCGAGCGGATCCTCGCGACCCGCGGTCTCGGGCTACCCGATCTTGTGGGTGGAGCGACGGGGGTGCAGACAGATAACTGAGGCGAGGTGGGTGCGGCGAGGAGGTGAAGCCCGCACGCCGACCATCCGGGTCCAGCAGGGCCCGTTTGCTTCCCGGTGAAACACGTGCGTCCGGTCATCCGAAGTGGTGACCGGGCGGGGACGCGTCCGAGTCCGCCGAGAGCGCCGCCGGAATCCCGGTCACCCGGTCACCCACGTCCCTCAGCCCCCGTGTCCGCGCTGTGATGGGTGGCCCATCGAAGGCCTGACATGGCCAACATTCTCCAGGACATCAGGTTCGGCTTCCGCATGCTGCGGAAGACCCCGGTCGTCTCCTGTGTGGCCGCCCTCTCCATCGGCGTGGGGGTGGTGGCCGTGGTCATGGGGGTGGCCATGGCCAAAGGGCTGCTGTGGCAGCCGTTCCCGTACCAGGACCAGGACCGGATCGCCATGGTGCTGGAGGCGACCCGGTTCACCAGCGAGACGCCCGCCGCTCCGGCGAACTTCCTGGCCTGGCGGGAAGCGGCCGAGTCGGTGGAGAGCCTGGAGGCATGGTCCACGGACGTGGCGAACCTGTCCGGCCTGGACCAGCCGGAAGAGGTTCACTACGGCGGCGTGACGGTGGGGTTGCTCCGGACGCTGGGCCGGCAGCCGGCTCTGGGCCGCGGGTTCCGACCCGAAGAGGGCCGGCCCGGCTCCAACGACGTCGTGATCCTGGACCACGGGTTCTGGCAGAGCCGGTTCGACGGGGGGGACGTGCTGGGCAGGACCCTCGACCTGGACGGGGTGCCCCACACGGTCGTGGGCATCATGCCGGACGACTTCGAGCTGTTGCCGGCCAACCTGGACCTGTACCGGCCCCTGACCCCGGAGCGGGACGACTGGGAGCGATCCCTCATGGTGGTGGGCCGGCTGGCGCCCGGCCGGACGGTGGAGCAGCTCCGCAGCGAGCTGGCCGCGGCCACCTCGGCCCTGCGGTCGAACCACCCCACCAACGAGAACCTGCGAGCCCAGGTACGGCCGCTTCGCGGCTTCTTTCCGGGCGCGACCGACACCCGGCTCATCGAGATCTTCCTTCTCGTGGGCGGCTTCGTCCTGGTCATCGCCGCTGCCAACGTGGCGGGACTGCTCCTGGCCCGCGCACAGGGCCGGAATCGTGAGATCGCGGTGCGCTCCGCACTCGGCGCGCCCAGGCGTCGCATCGTCGTCCAGCTCCTCACCGAGGCCGTGACCCTCGCCCTCATCGGCGCCGCCGTGGGCATCATCGGCTCCCTCTTCGCCGTCCGGGGGATGGCGGCCGCCATGCCGCCGGAGATGCCCGAGGCCTTCATGCCCCGCATCGACACGGTCGTGCTCCTGATCACGCTGGCCGTGGCCGTGGCCGCCGGCCTCCTCTTCGGCGCCTCCCCGGCCCTCCACGCACTCCGCTCGGACCTGCGCGGCAGCCTCACGGAGACGGGACGGGACGGGACCGGCGGACGGGGCCGCACACGGGCGCGAAGCGCCTTCGTGGTCGCCGAGCTCGCCGTCGCCCTCGCCCTCCTCACCGGCGCCGGCCTGCTGGTCCGGACCTTCGACCGCATCGTGAACAGCGAGCCCGGGTTCCGGGCCGATCACATGCTCACCATGCGCATCACCCTGCCGGAGCAGCGGTACCCGGACAGCGCCGCCGTGACCCGCTTCCACGACCGTCTGGCCGAACGCCTCGCCGCCGTGCCCGGCGTCGAGGGCGTCGCCCTCATGAACACCCTGCCGCGAAGCCGGTCCGCCGGCTTCGCACGGTTCGCCACGCGGGAGCAGCTCGAGATGGCCCGGGAGGAGCAGCCCGTCGCCGTCTGGCAGCCCACGAGCCCGTCGTTCTTCCAGGTCATGGAAGGATCCATCCTGCGGGGCCGCGGCATCCGGGACACCGACCGGGCCGCGACCACGCCCGTCGTCGTCATCAACCAGCGTCTCGCCGAGCGCTACTTCCCCGACGACGACCCCATCGGCCGGCCGCTCCGCGTACGGGAAACCGACCGGCAAATCGTGGGCATCGCCGCCGACATGCTCCTGAGCCGGGTCGGCGAGGTCACCGGGACCGAGCCCGCCGTCTTCGTCCCGTTCGCCCAGGTACCCCCGCGGTCCTTCTACGCCGCGCTCCGCACCACCGGCCAGCCCACCACCCTCACACCCCAGGTGCGGGCCGCCGTCGCTGAGATCGATCCCGACCTGCCCCTGGGCGCCGTGCGTAGCCTGCCGGAGCACATCAGGCTCGAGCTGGCCGCACCCCGCATGCTCGCCATCGCCCTGCTCGCCTTCGCCGCCCTCGCCCTGGCCCTCGCCGCCATCGGCATCTACGGCCTCATCGCCTACTCCGTCGCCCAGCGCCGGCGCGAGCTCGCCATCCGCATGGCCCTCGGCGCATCCGCCTCACGCCTCCTCGCCCTCATACTCTGCCAGGGCGCCCGCCTCGCCGCGCTCGGCCTGCTCATCGGCGCGCCCCTCGCCTGGGGCATGGCACGACTCGCCGCAAGCATGGAGTTCCTCCGTGGCACCGTGCGCGCCGGGACCCTCTTCTTCGCCCTCATCGGCGTCTTGCTCCTGGCCGTGGCCCTGGTCGCGACTCTCGTTCCCGCCACCCGGGCCGCACGCACCCCACCGGCACAGGCGCTCCGCTGAGCCGACACGCATCTGCTTGACGCCACGCGCGAGTTTGGGCATCGTTCGAACCTCGAATGATTCTCGTTATCAACCAGGAGGGGCCATGGCCACGAATGAACGGGCGGTGCCCATCGAGGAGCGGGGCTATGCGCGGCCGGAGGTCCTGGTGTCGACGGAGTGGGTGGCGGCGCGGCTGGAGGATCCGGGTGTTCGGATCGTGGAGTCGGACGAGGACGTGCTGCTGTACGAGGTCGGACACATCCCCGGCTCGGTGAAGGTGGACTGGGTGGCGGACCTGAACGATCCGGTGACGCGCGACTACGTGGGCCGGGATGCGTTCCAGGCGCTGCTGCGGTCGAAGGGGATCCACGACGACACGACGATCGTCTTCTACGGTGACCGTGACAACTGGTGGGCGACGTACGCGTTCTGGGTGTTCCGGCTGTTCGGCCTGGAGAACCTGCGCATCATGGACGGTGGTCGTGCGCTGTGGGAGGAGGAGGGCCGGGAGCTGACGACGGCGGTGCCGCGTCATCCGGAGGGCACGATCACGGTGGGCGAGCGGGACGACGGTACGATCCGGGCCTTCCGGGCGCAGGTGGAGGAGCACGTGAGGCATCGGGGCAAGCTGGTGGACGTTCGGAGCCCGGAGGAGTACCGCGGCGAGCGTCTACACATGCCGGACTATCCGAACGAGGGCGCGTTGCGGGGCGGTCACGTCCCGGGCGCGGCGAACGTGCCGTGGAGCCGGGCGGTGGACCCGGCGACGCACACGTTCCGGCCGGCGGCCGAGCTGCGTTCGATTTACGGTGAGGAGCACGGTCTGGAGGCGGACGACGATGTGGTGGTCTATTGCCGGATCGGGGAACGCTCGTCGCACACCTGGTTCGCGCTGACGTACCTGCTGGGTTTCGGGCGTGTCCGGAACTACGACGGGTCGTGGACGGAGTGGGGCAACCTGGTGGGCGCCCCCATCGAGCGGTGAGGGGAATGGGGGTCGGGCGATGGCGCCCGCCCCGTGAGAGGGAGGATTCAAGGCTCCTCGCTGTTCCACACGGGTACCCTGTCCTTGCCCGCACACGGCGGGACAGCCCACATGCGGGGGGCGACCGGATCCTCGGCGGTCTGCAGGCAAGGTGCACACGCCGCTCAACGGTAGAGTAGGGGCCAGGGGTTGTCCCTGGCCCCCCTCGTCAAACCGGAC
>CAYQCY010000148.1:0-7287 GCA_964416095.1 uncultured Gemmatimonadaceae bacterium | reverse complement strand
TTTTTCGCGGTCTACGCCGTCCACCGATGGTTTTTCATGTGTTGTTGTTGTTCTCCCCGTCCTTCCCGTCCTCCCTGTCAAATCGACTCCGCGTCCTCGCCGCACCTCCTCCCTGTCCTCACCCTCCTTGACCGGGCCGGGACCGCGCCGTTCATTTCCCCGGGGCACATGCTCTTCCCCTACATCGGAGTGTGCACGATGCGATCCCGGTCCCGGCTCCCGGTTTCCTGGCCCGTCCTGCTGCTGACGCTCGCGGCGTGCGGCCCTGCCGAGGTCCCCGAGTACACCATCGAGCAGTTCCTCGGCACCACGAGCTACACCGGTGCCTCCTTCGCCCCGGACAACGCCACCGTCCTGGTCAGCCACGACGGCAGTGGCGTCTTCAACGCCTACGCCCTGCCGGTGGACGGCGGCCCGGCGACCCGGCTCACGCACTCGGACTCGGACGCCGTCTTCGCCCTCTCCTACTTCCCGGAGGACGAGCGCTTCCTCTACACCGCGGACCAGGGCGGCAACGAGCTGAACCACGTCTACGCGCAGGACCCCGACGGCACCGTCACGGACCTGACGCCCGGCCAGGAGCTGAAAGCCCAGTTCGGCGGCTGGGCCCACGACCTCCAGTCGTTCTACGTCGCGACGAACGAGCGGGACCCGCGCTACTTCGACCTCTACGAGCATCGCCTGGCCGACGGCTACCCACGCGAGCTGATCTACCGGAACGACACGGGGCTCTTCCCGGCCGGCATCTCGCCGGACGAGCGCTGGATCGCCTTCGCCCGGCCCAACACCACCAACGACAGCGACGTCCTGGTCTACGACCGCGAGACCGACGAGCTCGTGAACCTCACCGAGCACGACGGGGTCGTGGCGAATGCGCCGCAGGACTTCACCGCGGACGGGACCGGCCTCTACGTCACCACGAACGAGGGCCGCGAGTTCGCCTACCTGGTCCGCTACGACCTGGCGAGCGGCGAGAAGCAACCGATCCTCGAGGCCGACTGGGACGTCATGTACGCCAGCCTGTCCCACGATGGCAGCTACCTGGTGGTGGGCATCAACAACGACGCCCGCACGGAGCTCCGCCTCTACGACCCGGCCACCATGGAGCGGATCGAGCTGCCCGGGGTGCCCGGCGCCGACATCACCTCCGTCGGCTTCTCCCGGGACGAGGCCATGATGGCCTTCTACGCCAGCACCAGTCGCACGCCCCGGGACCTGTACGTGCAGGACCTGGCCGGCGGCGGCCAGCCCGTCCGGCTCACCTCGAGCCTGAACGACGCCATCGATCCGGACCACCTGGTGGACGGCCGGGTCGTCCGCTTCGAGTCGTACGACGGCCTCCAGATCCCCGGCATCCTCTACAAACCGCACCAGGCCTCCGCATCGAACCCGGTGCCCGCCCTGGTCTGGGTCCACGGCGGGCCCGGCGGCCAGTCGCGCCTCGGCTACAGCGCGCTGATCCAGTACCTGGTCAACCACGGCCACGCCATCTACGCCATCAACAACCGGGGCAGCTCGGGCTACGGCAAGACCTTCTTCGCCGCGGACGACCAGCGGCACGGCGAGGCGGACCTGGGCGACGTCGTGGCCAGCAAGGAGATGCTCGCCGGGACCGGCTGGATCGACGGCGACCGCATCGGCATCATCGGCGGCAGCTACGGCGGCTACATGGTCCTCGCCGCGCTGACGCTGGAGCCGGAGGCCTTCGAGGTGGGCGTCGACCTGTTCGGCATCTCGAACTGGATCCGTACGCTGGAGAGCATCCCGGCCTGGTGGGAGGCGCAGCGGGAAGCGCTGTACGCCGAGCTGGGCGACCCCGAGGAGGACCGGGAGCGGCTGCGGCGCATCTCGCCGCTGTTCAACGCCGAGAACATCGTTCGCCCCCTCATGGTGCTCCAGGGCGCCAACGACCCCCGGGTCCTGCGGGTGGAGTCGGACGACATCGTGGAGGCGGCCCGGGCCAACGGCGTGCCCGTGGAGTACATCGTCTTCGAGGACGAGGGACACGGCTTCCGCAACAAGGAGAACCAGCTCGAGGGGTACCGCGCGGTCCTGGCGTTCCTGAACGCGCACCTGTAGTAGTAGTGGCCATGGCCATGGACAGGACCATTCCGAGCTACGGCGCTCTCCTGGCGGTGAAGTACGCCAGCCGCGTGCTGTACGACGTCCGCGAGGAATGGGTGGGCGACGTCCCCGACGACCCGTGGTCCGACGTCCGGCTCGTCGCCGTCCTGCACCACACCAGCCTCGCCGAGGCCGTGTACCTGGCCGTGGTGCCGAACCGGCTGCTCCGCAAGGTCGCCCGGCACGCCGTCCTGCCGGTCGCCCGGGAGACCATGGCCCGCCCCATCGAAGGGCGGATCTTCAAGCTGCTCATCCCCAACGCCGTACCCATCACCCGGAAGCGGGACGAGAGCTGGGCGAAGGTCATGGCCGAGATCGACGATCCCGACGCCATGGTCGTCATGTTCCCCGAAGGCCGCATGATGCGGCCCAGCGGCCGGGACAAGCACGGCGGGCCCATGACGGTGAAGCCCGGCATCACCGACGTGCTCCTGGGCCTGCGCCACGGGCGCATGATCCTGGCCTACAGCGGTGGCCTCCACCACGTCTTCCGGCCCGGCGCCTCGCTGCCGAGCTTCCTCAAGGTGCTGCACCTGCGCCTGGAGGCCGTGGACATCGCCACGTACATCGAGGAGCGCAGGCGGGAGCGGCTCCGCTTCAACGCCGCCGTGGTCCGGGACCTGACACGGCGGCGCGACCTCTACACGCCCGTCGCCGTGGGCACGCCGGAGGAGGTCCGGGCCGAGGTGCTCCGCCGCAGGAAGCACGCCCTGTCGGACCGGAACGGCGACGCCGGGTCAGGGGACGGCGATGAGGCGGCCCGACAACCGGCGACGCAGGGCCACGACCGGTCGTCTCGCTAACGGCGCGCACCGCGCCAACCACCAACCCGATCGGGGGCCGACGACCATGGACGGAGATGAGCCGGCGAAACGCGGTCCGCTGGTCTGTGCCGCCTGCGGCAACGCCTTCGACCCCTTCGAAGACGATGTCTGGCTGAGCGGCGTCGGGGTCCACGACCCCGTGACCGGCACGGCGAATCGTTACATCCTCGACGCGGTCGCGGCCCGGCTCCTGGGCCTGGCCCGCCGCTACGGGCGCTCCGCCAGCGTCCTGGCGATCCGCGTCGCCGCGGACGGCGACGCCCACGCTACCGTCCTCCGCCGCGTCGCCCGCCGGCTCCGACGCTTCCTGCGGGAGACCGACGCGGTGGCGCGCATCGGCAGGGACACCTTCGCTGTCGTGTTGAGCGACCTCTGGGAGCCGGACGCCTGCGCCGTCGTGGCGACCCGGATCCTCGCCGAGCTCGAGACGGTCCGCGCCCCCGGCGGACGCGGCTCCGTCGACGTGCGCCTGGGCGCCGCCGTCTTCCCCGAGGACGGCCAGGACCTGGCCACGCTCCTGGGCCCGGCCGGCGAGGCGTGCGCCCGGCCGGCACGGGGGCCGAACCACGTGGCCTTCGCCGACGAGGCGTGGGGCGCCGAGCTCCGGTCGCGCATGGAGCTCGTGAACGACATCGAGGGCGGACTCTCGCGCAGCCAGCTCTTCCTCGCTTACCAGCCCATCTTCGCCCTGGACGCCAACCGGCTCGTGGGCGCGGAGGCGCTGAGCCGCTGGAACCATCCGCGACGCGGGACCCTGACCGCGGCCGCCTTCATCCCGCAGGCGGAGCGGACGGGACGGATCCGGACCATCGACCGCTGGGCCCTCTCCACCGCCCTGGGCCGGGCCCGCCGATGGCGCGACGGCGGCTGGGACGGCTGGGTCTCGGTCAACGTCTCGGCGCGCTCCTTCGCCACGCCGCGCTTCGTGCCGCTGGTCGTGGCTTCGCTCCAGGCGAACGGCCTCGGGGCCGACGCCCTGGTGGTGGAGGTCACCGAGTCGGACACGCTGGGCCACCTGCCCACCGCCGCGGCGGCCGTGCGCCGGCTCCGGCACCACGGCGTGCGCGTCGCCATCGACGACTTCGGCTCAGGCTACGCCTCCTTCAGGTACGTCAGCGAGCTCGAAGCGAGCCTCATCAAGCTCGACCGCTCCTTCCTCCTGGCCGCCGAGCGCGAGCACCGCCACGCCCGCCTGCTGGAGTCCATGATCCAGATGGCGCACCACATGGACACGCCCGTCATCTCGGAGGGCGTCGAGACCGACGACCAGCGCGACCGGCTGATCGCCGCCGACTGCGATTACATGCAGGGATGGCTCGCGGGCGACCCGGCGCCGGCCAACGAGTTCGAAACCCGCTGGCTCGCCTGACACGACCGGGCGCCCGTCGCTGGTCCGTCGCGGCGCGGGACCACCGTGTCGGCAGGGTCAGCCGCCGGATCCGCCCCGGGGCTTCGCCTTGCGGGTCGTGCCCTTGGAAGAGGTGCTGGGCCGCGGCGAGCTCCAGCCCGAGCGGGACACGGTGCCCCGGGTCACGGACCCCGAGCTGGGGTGCGGCGCGCCCGACGCCGTCGTGCGGGTGTAGCCCCGGCCCTTGACCACCCGGACCGGGGGCGTGGTCTCGACCCGCGGCACCACCACGACCCGGCCCGGGACGCCGCCCCAGTAGGAACCGTAGCCGTAGTACCCGTAGGGTCCCCAGCCGTACGGCGAGAAGCCGAAGTACGGGTAGCGGTACCCGTAGTAGTCCCGCCACGACGACCAGCCGTACAGCCCGCCCACCGGGATGCGCCGGCCGCGCGCCGCCTCCGGCTCCGGCGCGTGGCCCACGGCGAACTTGTCGGGGAAGGACACGGCGATGGCCACGTCGATGACGTTGTCGGGGACGCCGGCGTCGGCCATGGCGATGAGCCGCTCCGAGTCGATGTCCAGCGGGTCGCCCCGCTCGGCGATCCAGGCGCGCACGGCCTCCGCGTCCACCCGGCGCGTCGCGTCGATGACGTCCTCCACGGCGTAGTCGGCCGCGGCGGCGAACCGTGTCGCCTCCACCGCCAGCTCACGGCCCGCCAGAAGCTCGTCGAGCCCCACCGCCGCCACCTGCGCCGCGGGCGCCGGCACGTAGCGCTGGACCCGGGCCACGCTCTGGCCCAGGACGCGCACCGCCTCCACGTCGAGCCACGCCGTGGTGGAGACCATGGCCAGCAGTCGCGTCGACTCCCGCTCCACCTCGCCGGCGCAGACCAGGCTCGAGCGGGCGTAGACCCGGTGCCCGTCGGCGGAGAAGGACGCCTGCTCGCGGCCCGCGCAGCCCTCGACCTCCACGGACCGCTCCCGGCCGTCCGCGTGGAGCACGACCCGGTCCGTCACCTCGCCGTCGTCGTAGGAGACGAGCTGCACGGCGCTGGCGTCCTCCGTGGGCAGGACACAGCGCATGGGCGTGCCTTCCACGTTCACCGGCTTCCAGCAACCCACGTAGGGGAGCCAGCGGGCATCCGGCGTCGTGGTCTGGGCCTGCACGGCGAAGGGCGCCAGCAGAAGGGCCACCAGCGCTGCGCCCACGGGTCCGATCCTCTCGTGCGTGCTCATGTGCTCAGCTCCCGTTCAGACGGACCGAGAGGCCCACGGTGGCCCGGAACCCGTCCAGGTCGATGGGCTCGAAGTCCTCGAAGATGTCGCTCAGCGGGGCGGAGGCCCACGCGTAGCGGGCCTCGACGTTGGCGAACAAGTACCGGCTCAGGTTGATGTCCGCGCCGGCCAGGGCGTGGACCGTGCCGGAGCGGGCCCGGGACCGGATCCGGTCCGTGAAGATGTCCAGCGTCACGAAGTCCACGAAGTCGCCCTGCTGCTCGAACTCGCTCCAGACCCAGCCGCCGGCCACCCCGACGTACGGCGCCCAGCTCCGCGGCACCCAGGCGTACCGGCTGATCTGCCGGCCCCGGGGCAGCAGGTAGGCCTTGAGGCCCAGCGTGACCGGGATCCGCTGGAACGTCGTCGTCTGCTCGATGGGGTTGTCGTCCGTGTCGACCCAGTCCCGGAACTCGGACCGGGTCTCGCCTTCGGTGTACGCCGCGTTCAGCGCCAGCTCCAGCCTCTCCGACAACCGGACCGCCAGCTCACCACCCCACGTCGCCGCGGCGAAGTCGCCTTCCTCGATGGTCAGCTCGTCCTGGATGAAGTCGAAGACGTCGCTGTCCTCGCCCGGCCGGTCCCAGCCCGCCCGGATCCCCAGCGTGAACAGCGGCCGGTCGAACAGGAAATCGGCCTCCTGCGCCCACGACGACGCGGGCAGCGCCACCACCGCCGCCAGCGCCAGCATCAGGGCCCGTCCCGCTCCCGTTCGTGTCATCTCCGCCTCCCTCCCTACACCTCGGGCGCTTCGCCCACCTCGCCCGACAGCTCCTCCAACATCCGCTTGAGCTCGCTTCGCTGCTTCTCGCTCAGCTTCCCGTCCGCGAAGTAGTCCCGGAGCAGCCCGATCAGCCCCTCGGCCGCCGGCAGGCCCAGCAGGTCCGGGTGACCCTCCATCCACTCCCCGAACAGCCGCGCCTCCTCGTCCGTCACCACCTCGTCCCACAGGATCGCCCGCGCCAGCGCCATCATCTCCTGCAGCGCACGGTAACGGCGTAGCGGCAGGCCCTCGCCGGCCGCCCGGGTCATGCGCCGCCCCCCGGCACCTCCCCGCCCCGAACGAACACGTCGTCCCGCCAGCCGGCCCACCGCCGCACGCAGCCCACCGGCAGGGCCACGCACGCAACGATCATCGGGCGCATGTCAGGCCTCCTCGGCTCGGGGACGCGGAAGGCTCCTCCATAACATCGCTACATCCGGGGGGAAACGAAAGTTCCCGGGGCTGGCGTGGGCCCCGGCGTCGGCGTTGCCCGCGGCGTCGGCGTTGCCCGCGGCGTCGGCGTTGCTCGCGGCGTCGGCTGGATGCGTGGCGCAAGCCCGATCGGTGATCGGTGATCGGTGATCGATGGCGCCGGGCAGGGCAACCGTCGCGGTGGGGCCGAACGGTCCCGGGTGGGGCAATCGTCGGAGCGGAGCCGACCGTTCCGGGCAGGGCTACGCTCCGGGCGGGGCTGCGTTGCAGGCGGAGCCGACCGTTCCGGGCGGGGCTACGCTCCGGGCGCGCCCGATCCCTTCTAAGGGGTGCCGGGCGGCGGCTTGGACGGGCGGCGCGGCGGCGGGTCCGGGCGGCTCGGGCGGCTCGACGTGCTCGGCTTGCTCGCCGGGCGCGTCGTCGGCTCCGGACGGCTCGGTCGCGTTGACGGGCGCGGCCGGCTTGGCCGCGTCGTCGGCCTTTCCGGGCGCGGGCTGGGCCGCGTCTGCGGCCTCGGCCGG
>CAYQCY010000147.1:0-7742 GCA_964416095.1 uncultured Gemmatimonadaceae bacterium | reverse complement strand
CCGTATCCTACCGGCCGTGCTGTTTCTGCCAGGCGCCGAGCATCCAGAGGTTCTTCTCGATGCCGTCGCGGATGTCATCGAGGAGGTTGGCGGTACCGCGGTCGTCGGCGGCTTCCGCGCTTTCGATGACCTTGCCGGCGCGGTCGCGGATCGCCTCGAGGTCGCTCATGATCCGCCTGACCATCTCCTCGCCGGCGGGGATGTCCGGGTCCTCCTTCAGGTCGGCGGCCTCGAGCATGGAGGCGAGGGTGTGAAGCGGAACGGCATCGACGGTGAGGATGCGCTCGGCGATCTCGTCGATGGAGTCGGCCCACTCCGTGTAGAGCTCCTCGAACTTGTCGTGGAGCTGGAAGAAGTGGCGGCCGTCCACGTTCCAGTGATAGTGGCGGAGCTTCTGGTAGAAGATGGTGGCGTCGGCCAGGAGCGCGTTCATCTCCTTGGCGATCGTAGAGTCAGTCATGGTTGCCTCCCCATGGGGTTTATGTGCGAGCAGAAATGATAACATCAATCGGTCCCGTTCGCTGTCAGGTGCGGCCCGTGCCGAGGGGTGTCCCGCCCGGGACCGGGGATCGTGTTGATGCACGTGTGAGCGGCCCCGTGCACGGCCGTGGCCGCCGTCGTATGTTTTCGTGTTTTCGGGACCCCCATCACCGGAGGTGGAACGTGCTGAACCGGGCTTCTCGTGGCTTCCTGACGTTGCTGGTCCTGGTCGTGCTGGTCCCGGCGGCGGCGCCGGCGCAGGACTTCACCATCGAGCAGGTGCTGTCGGCGCCCATGCCGTCGAGGGACATCGCGACTTCGCCGGCGGGCGGAGCCGTGGCGTGGGTCCGGAACGCCGAAGGCGTGCGCAACGTCTGGGTAGCGGAGGCGCCGCAGTATGAGGGCCGGCAGCTCACGTCGTACATGGAGGACGACGGCCAGGGCCTGGGCGGGCTCGAGTTCACGCTGGACGGCACGTCCATCATCTACGTGCGGGGCGGCGGTCCGAACCGTCAGGGCGAGTTCCCGAACCCGCGCAGCCTGGCGGTGGAGCCGACGCTCGAGACGTACATCATCCCGGTGGCGGGCGGCGAGGCCCGGAAGCTCCGGGACGGGGCGGGCGTGACGCTGGCGCCGGACGGCGAGACGGTGGTCTACTCGGAGCGGGGCGCGGTGTACCGGATGAACCTGAGCGGCGAAGGCGAGCCGGAACGTCTCTTCGAAGTTCGGGGCGGCGCCGGGTCTCTGTCCTTCTCGCCGGACGGGTCCATGCTGGCGTTCGTGAGCCGCAGGGGCGACCACAGCTACGTGGGCGTGTTCGGCTTCGGCGAGGGCACGATCCGGTGGATGGACCCGGGCGTGTACGAGGACGGCTCCCCTGTCTGGTCGCCGGACGGGAACGAGATCGCGTTCCTCCGGGGCATGAACATTCCAGGGCTGTGGCCGTTCACGCCGGTGCGGGAGACGGTCCCGTTCGCCATCCGTGTGGCGGATGTGGCCACGGGCGAGAGCCGTGAGGTCTTCCGCGCCCACGAAGGCGTGGGCAGCGCGTTCCACGGCTGGAACTCGGAGAGCCAGATCTACTGGGGCGCCGACGACCACATCGTCTTCCCGTGGGAGGGCAACGGCTGGCTGAACCTGTACTCGGTGCCCGCGGACGGCGGTGAGGTGAAGCATCTGACGCCGGGCGAGTTCGAGGTCCAGTTCGGCAGCATCACGCCGGACCGTCGTGAGATCATCTACGACTCGAACCAGGGCGACGTCGACCGGAAGCACCTCTGGCGCGTGCCGGTGGACGGGAGCCGGGCGCCGCGGCAGATCACGTCCGGGGACGGCATCGAGTGGGCGCCGGTCATGACCGCGGACGGGGCCATGGCGTTCATCGCGTCGGCCGGCACGACGCCGGCCCACGCCGAGATCATCGCCGGCCGCTCCGGCCGGCGGCCGCTGGTGGCCGACTGGCTGCCCGACAGCTTCCCGGCGGGCGAGCTGGTGGAGCCGCGGCAGGTGGTCTTCACGGCGGCCGACGGGCTCATGATCCACGGCCAGCTCTTCCTGCCGGACGACCTGCGCCGGGGCGAGCGGCGGCCGGCCCTCATGTTCTACCACGGCGGCTCCCGGCGGCAGATGCTGCTGGGCTTCCACCACAGCGGCTACTACCACAACGCGTACGCCCTGAACCAGTACCTGGCGAACAAGGGCTATATCGTGCTGGCGGTGAACTACCGCTCCGGGATCGGCTACGGCATGAAGTTCCGGGAGGCGCTGGACTACGGCGCCACCGGTGCCAGCGAGTTCAACGACGTCATGGGCGCCGGCGCGTACCTGCGCAACCGGCCCGACGTGGACCCGCAGCGGATCGGTCTGTGGGGCGGCTCGTACGGCGGCTACCTGACGGCCCTCGGGCTGGCCCGGGCCTCGGACATGTTCGCCGCCGGCGTGGACATCCACGGCGTCCACGACTGGAACGTGGTCATCCACGGCTTCCGGCCCGACTACGACCGGGGCCAGTGGGAGGAGTTCGCCGAGCTGGCGTACGAGTCGTCGCCCATGGCCGACGTGGATTCGTGGCGCTCGCCGGTGCTGCTCATCCACGGCGACGACGACCGGAACGTGCCGTTCAGCGAGTCGGTGGACCTGGCGTACCACCTGGCCCGGCGCGGCGTCTACTTCGAGGAGCTCGTCTTCCCGGACGAGGTGCACGGGTTCCTGCTCCACGCGAACTGGACGGCGGCGTACAACGCACTGGACGATTTCTTCGAGCGGATGCTGATGGACGGGCAGGCGGCGGCGTTGACGTTGCCGGAGCGGTAAGGCCACGGCGTCCCGCCGGCGACTGCCGAGATGGAGATCGAAGTCGAATTCGAGGTCGATGACGGGCGGGGCAGTGCGGCCGGAGCGGTGGCCGGCTGCGCCGACCCGGCATCCACCGGAAATGAGCAGGTCATGCTTCAGCGCATCCGACGGTACGCGGCCCGCGGCTTCCTGCTATCCCTGCTCCTGGCCGGGGCGTGCGCCGCGCCGTCAGGCCCGGAAGCGCTCCGGGCGCTCTACCTGGAGGGCCGGACCTTCCAGGAGTACCTGGAGGCGGCGGACTTCCGCCAGGACGAGTGGCAGGCGTGGTACGCCGATGCCGAGGTGCCCGACTCGCTCCTGGCGCGGGCCCGGGCGGTGCCCGGCACCTGGCGGATCCTGGCCATCTCCGCCGACTGGTGCGGCGACTCCATCCGGAACCTGCCCTACCTCGCCCGGCTCGCCGAGCAGGTGGACGGGCTCGAGCTACGCTTCGTGAGCACGGGGCCGGCCCGCCGGGTCCAGGCGGGCTATCGCGCGCCGGACGGCCGCGTCGCCACGCCCACCGTCCTGATGCTGAACGACGCGTTCGAGGAGAAGGGCTGCTGGATCGAGCGGCCGGCCGAGCTCCAGTCGTACTACCTGGCGAACAAGGACAGCGTGGACGAGGACGCGCTCCACGACCACATGATCGACTGGTACGAGGACGACCGTGGCGTCTCGGTGCTCGCGGAGATCGTGGAGCGGCTGGAGGCGGCCGCCGCCGGCTCGCCCGTCTGCGAGGGCAAGGTGCGGTGACCGGGGACGCCCCCGACGCGGCCACGGTGACCTACCTGCTCTCCGCCGTGGGCTGGATCGTGGCCGGGTCCCTCGTGGGCGACGTCCTGAACCCGACCACGACGCTGGAATTCCTCGCCCTGATCGGGCGTGGTGGGGGAGCAGGCGCTGCCACCGGGCGAGTGGGGGCGGCCTATTCGATACGGACCGTCTCCATGACCACCTCCTCCCGGGGACGGTCCCTGGCATCGGTCGAGACGCCGCCCTGGATCATGAAGCCCTCTATGACGCGGTGGAAGACGAGGCCGTCGTAGAACCCCTTCTTCGCCAGGTCGATGAAGTTGCCCGTCGTCTTCGGTGCGCGCTGCTCGAAGAGCTCGACGGTGAAGGTGCCGTGGTTCGTCTCGAAGGTGGCGCTGCGGTTGGGCATTCCGTGTCCTTCCCGTTTCCGGTCATGCGGCGTCGCCGGCGTCCGCGCCGGTGCCCGGCGAGGCCGGGCCCGTGAAGATGACAGGGAGGACGGTGAGGACGGCGAGAACAACAACAACTTGGAAAAACCTGTCCGCCGTCGTCGCGTGATCCTACGCGGCATCTCAGCCACGCATAGATTGACCCAACGAAGCTGCGGCGCCTCATCCGTTGGCACGCCGCTGCAGCCCTCGTGACCGGTCCCTCCCCGTCCTCGCCGTCTTCCCTGTTGGAGCCGGCCTTTCGACCGACGGCTCCCCTCCTCACACCCCGAACTCCGGCGGCTGCCGGGTGTGCCAGTCGGTGGCGTTCTGGTACGCGCGCGCGGCGGCGAGCGCCGCGGCGTCGTTCCAGAGCTGGCCCACGAAGGAGATGCTCACCGGCGTGCCCTCCTCGGTGAAGCCGTTGGGCAGCACGACGGTGGGGTGGCCCGTCAGGTTCGTCGTGAGGAGCACGCTGCCGGCGTACGACGGCGTGACGAACACGTCGATGTCCCGCATCGCGGCCCACAGGCGCTCCATGACCCGGGCCCGGACCCGGTTCGCCTGGATGTACTCCACGGCGGGGATGAAGCGCGACTCCTTGAAGACGGGCCCCCACGGGCTGGCGAGGTCGTCGGCCCCGCCGGAGAGGGTCAGGTCGTCGAAGGCGGCGCCGGCCTCGGCCGTCAGGATGATGCGCAGCGCGCCCATGGGCTCGTCGTCGGGCAGCTCGAAGGGGATGAGCCGGGCGCCCTCGGTCCGCAGCACGTTCAGCACGGCATCGTCGTGGGCCTTGGTCTCGTGGTCCTCCTCGAAGCCGTCCCGGAAGTAGCCCACCCGGAGATCCCGCAACGCGACGCGTGCGTCGTAGATGAAGGGGACGTCGTAGCAGGAGCGGTCCATGCCGTCGGTGCCGTGGATCGCGGCCAGGACGACGGCGCAGTCGTCCACGCTGCGGCAGAGCGGGCCGAGCTTGTCCATGGACCAGGAGAGGGCCATGGCATCGGTCCTGGGTACCCGCCCGAAGCTGGGCCGGAGCCCGGTGGCACCGCAGCGCGTGGACGGCGAGACGATGGAGCCCAGCGTCTCGCTGCCGATGGCGAAGCCCACCAGGCCCGCCACCGTCGCCGAGGCCGACCCGGCCGACGAGCCGCTGGAGCCCTGCTCCAGGTTCCACGGGTTCTTGGTCTGGCCACCGAACCAGTTGTCGCCCCAGGCCAGGGCGCCGAGCGTCAGCTTCGCCACGAGCACGGCGCCGGCCGCGTCCAGCCGCTTCACCACGGTGGCGTCGGCGTCGATGACCTGGTGCCGGTACGGCCCCGCGCCCCACGTGGTCGGGTAGCCCCGTACCGCCAGCAGGTCCTTGGCGCCCCAGGGGATGCCGTGGAGCGGGCCCCGGTACCGGCCCGCCTCGATCTCGGCGTCGGCACGACGCGCCAGGTCCAGCGCCCGCTCCTCCGTCAGGGTGACGACGCAGTTCAGCGTCGGCCCGTGGCGCTTCAGGCGGTCCAGGTACATGCGCGTCAGCTCGAGCGACGAGACCTGGCGCGTCCGGACCAGCTCGGCCAGGCGGGTCACCGGCCAGAAGGCGACCTGCTCCAGCGACCCGGGCGGCCGCCGGACCGTGCCCGGATCCGCAAGGCGCAGGACGCTCTCTCCGGTGGGCGGCTCCGTGCCCGGCACGACGGGATCGAAGACCAGGGGGAACGGCACCTCGTTGGGGATCTCCAGCTCCCGGAGCGCCCGGTACCGCCGCAGGTTCCTGCTCAGGTCGTCGGCGATCTCGTCCCGTTCTTCCTCGGTGAACTCGATACCCGAGACCTGGCCCGCCTCCGCGATCATCTGCGCGGTGACCTCCGGCTCCTCCTGCTCCTGCAGCCTGGCCCAGAGCACGCCGGGGAAGACGCCCGTGCCGAGGCCGACGGCGGTCATCGCCGACATGAAGCGTCTTCGGTCGAGCGTGCCGGGAGCTGGCGCGTTCGCGGCGTCAGTAATGGCTCCGGAGCTGGGCGGCTCCGCGGGGTCAGCCTGATCGGTGATCGGTGATCGGTGATCGGTGGGGGTTTCCGAGGGGGCCGCGTTCACGCCGCCCGTTTGACCGGTGACCGGCGACGGGTGACCGGTGGTAGTTCGCGGTCGGGCCTGGTCCGCGGCGCGGCGTCGGGTGCGCGGTGCGGCCGGGCTCGCCGTGGTCTGTTCGGGTCGCGGGTGTTTTGCGGGCTCGGTTCGGGGCATCGGAAATCTCCGGGTCAGGTCGTCCACCGTCGGGCGGGACTCACAATGTAGGCGACGCCGTCTCACACGTCGAACAGCGGCGGCCGCCTCAGGTGGTGGCCGGTGGCGTCCTGGTACGCCCGGGCCAGGGCCATGGCTTCGGCGTCCTTCCATGGGTTGCCCAGGAACGAGATGCTGACGGGGTCGTCGTCGTCGTCGAAGCCGGCGGGGACGCACACCACGGGGTGCCCGGTCAGGTTCGAGACGGCGAGGAGTCCGGGGGCGTAGGTGGGCGTCACGACGACGTCCAGCCCGGCCCAGTCCCTGTGCAGGGCCTCCATGATCAGCGTGCGCAGCCGGTTCGCCTGGATGTACTCCACGGCGGGGATGAAGCGGGCCGCCCGCAACGCCCGGGGCCGGGCCGAGCGCTCGATGAGGTCGACCCGTCCGGTGCGCACCAGCTCGTCGAAGGCGGCGGCCGACTCGGCCCGGATGATGGGCCGGAGCGGTGCCGTGGGGTAGTCCGGCAGCTCGACGGGCACCGGCTCGACGCCCAGGGCCCGGACGGCGGCCAGGGCGTCGTCGTCCGTGGCCTTCGTGTCGTGGTCCCGCGCGAATGCGCTCCGGATGTAGCCGATCCGCAACGACCGGACATCCACGTCGGGCGACCAGTTGAACGTTACGTCGCGCACGGTGGGATCCCGCCCGTCGGGGCCGCGAATGGCGGACAGCACGACGGCGCAGTCCTCCACCGTCCGGCAGATGGGTCCGAGCTTGTCCATGGACCAGGACAGGGCCATGGCCCCGGCCCGGCTCACGTGGCCGAACGTCGGCCGGAGCCCTGTCACGCCGCAGCGCGTCGATGGCGACACGATGGAGCCCTGGGTCTCGCTGCCGATTGCGAAGGCCACGAGCCCGGCGGCGGTGCACGCAGCCGGCCCCGCCGACGAGCCCCGGGAGCCCTCCTCCAGGTTCCACGGGTTCTTCGTCTCGCCGCCGAACCAGTCATCGCCCTGGGCCAGGGCGCCCAGCGTGAGCTTGGCGACCAGGACGGCGCCGGCCTCGTCGAGACGACGGACGACGGTGGCGTCGTCATCGATAACCTGGGTCCGGTACGGCTCGGCGCCCCAGGTCGTGGGGTAGCCGCGCACGGCCAGCAGGTCCTTCGCGCCCCACGGGATGCCGTGGAGCGGGCCCCGGTACTGCCCGGCGGCGATCTCCCGGTCGGCCCGACGCGCCTGCTCCAGCGCCCGCTCTTCCGTCAGCGTGATGACCGCCTGGAGGCGCGGACCGTGGCGCTTCAGCCGGTCCAGGTACATGCGCGTGAGCTCCAGCGACGAGACCTGCCGCGTCCGGAGCAGCGTGGCCAGCTCCAGCACCGAGGCGAAAGCCAGCGCCTCGACGTTCGCCGGACGGCGGGCCGGCGGCTCGCTGAACCGGATGGCCCGCTGCTCCGCCGAGGGCGCCTCCCAGCGCCAGACCGGGTCGAACTGGAGCGCGGGCGGCACGGCGTTCGTGATCTCGACCTCG
>CAYQCY010000146.1:4992-7833 GCA_964416095.1 uncultured Gemmatimonadaceae bacterium | reverse complement strand
GGTACACACGTCAATCCTCTGAATCCAGGTCCTCGAGGAGCTCGTCCACCGACCCGGCATCGATCAGCTCCCGGCCACGCCGCGCGTCCTCGATCGCCCTGTGCGTTTCCGCGTTCGGCAGAGCCACCGGGAACGGCAGTCCCTGGTGATGGATGATCTGCTTGTAGAACATGGTGATCGCCGATGTCGCCGTCAGGCCGAGCTTCTCCAACACCGCTTCCGCCTCCGCCTTCACCTCCGGCTCCACCCGGGCCCGTATCTGTGCCGTCTTGGTCATCGCCGCCCTCCCGGTACGCATCCCATTTGGGATACATTAACGCTCCGGTTCGGGCTGGCAAGCTGAAGATGGCAAAGCAACCAGGGCACAGGAATGGCGGAACAGGCCAATCCGGGACTCCTCGCCTGATGGGTGTCGCATCCGACTATGGCCGTGCCCCGCCGACGGGGCAACGCTCGACGTGTCCGGCATGGCCCAGGCGCGTCGGTCGTGCTTGCCGGCTATACAAGGTTCAGTGTACTCGACGCACGAAGGGCCTCTCGCTCGAGCACGCACCATGACCGAGCGTTTCACGCCAACGACGGGCGACGTCTTCGAGGACCTGGGCTTTCCGAAGGCGGAGGCCGAGAACCGGAGGGTGCGGTCCGCGCTCATGGGCGACGTTCGCCGGATCATCGAAGACCGTGGCATGACCCGGACCGAGGCCGCGGAGCTGTTCGGAATGACCCGGCCCCGGATCAGCGACCTGGTCCGGGGCAAGATCGAGCTGTTCAGCATCGACGCGCTGGTGAACATGCTGGCCGCGGCGGGGCGCCGGGTGGAAATGTCCGTCGGCTCCGGTTCCGATCATGCCGGTTGAACAGCGCGGGAGCGTGAAGTCCTGCACGTGCGTGAGACGCGGGTGGCCTGACCGTTCTCGACTTCATGAAGCTGCCGCCCGAGTCAGGAACGCCTGAAGTGACCGGGCCTACCCGCTGAGGCCGCGGATTCGCCTACGCCAGCCAGACCAGGGCGACACCCAACGCCGACAGGACAACAACACTGGTGGCGTACAGAGTCGATGGACTCGGCCAGAACTGGCGTGGCCTGGGGAACAGCCCGGCGTGCCCGCCCAACAGCTCGGATCTGGACTCCCGGAGGAAGTAGATCCGTCGACGGTATGCCGGGTTCAGAACCAGTACGAACGCCGCGATGAGAGCGTACACCAACGTATAGGCCGAATCGAGGGGGTATCCTTCCGCCAGCGAAAACCCCCGCTCACCCGTAATCAGGACCAGGTCGGCGCCCAATCCCGCGGTCACGACCTGGAACTGCCGCTTGCGGTAGAAGGCGGCCTCTTCCTGAAGCGCCGCAAGCACCGTCTCATCCTTCAACATGAGGACACCCTCCGTTCGGTGACACGCCAGAAGCCTGGAACCTGTCCGCGGTCCACCAACGTCGCCTCAGACCAGCACCCCCTCCCATCCCTTCCCCAACCGCACCAGCTCGTCCCCCCGGACCCACACCTGCCCGCCCGCCTGGGCCACCTGGCCGTACGCCCAGCGCGTGATGGTCCGGGACGCGGTCCAGTCGTGGACCAGGCCGGCCTCCTGGAACCGGCGCGGCAGCTCGTAGGCCTCGGTCACGTTCCGCTCGTGCCAGCGCTCCAGGTGCGGGACCGCCGCCAGCCGGTCGCCCTTGGCGCTGTTGCAGCCCCGGTGGGCCAGGACGAAGTTGTGGGCCAGGTCCAGCGGGTAGCGGCGCCAGGGGACGAAGTGGTCCACGGCGACGGCGTCGCGGCGGAGACGTCGTCCGCAGTAGAAGCACCGGCCTGCCTGGATGTCCGTGAGGATGTCACGGTAGGCGGACAGGTCCCGGCGCTCGGTGCCGAAGAGGAAGTGCCGCAGCTCGGCGACGGGGCCCAGGAGCCCCTCGTTCGTGCGCCGCACGTGCTGTGTCCACGCCGCCTGCACCATCTCCGTGATCAGCGAGTGGAACTGGCGGAAGCAGTACGCGACGCCGGGCTCGAGCACGATCTCCCGCGGGCTCTCCTCCTCGCGGTTCTCGTACAGGAACTCGAGGCGCTCGCTGCCCACCGTCTGGAGCTTCCAGAGCGGCATGGTCCGCACGACCCGCTCCACGCGACCCACGATCCCACCCCACGCCTGGCTACCCTCGACGCTGCCCAGCCGGTCGTCGTACTCGGCCCGGGCCTCCCGCACGACGTTCACCACCGCGGCCTGGCGGCCCGTGTTCTGCCTCAGCGGCCGGTCCGCGTCCGCCGCGGGGAACGGCGCCGCCTGCCGCCAGTACAGACGCACGAACCGCTCGGCCAGCTCCCGGGTCGAGAGGGTCAGCGGCGCGCCCGTGTCGTCGCCCCGCACCACGCACAGGTCCGCGATGGCGTGCAAGAGGGCGTACTTGTACGTCGCCACGAACTGCCCCTCGTCCAGCAGCCGGCGCAGCTTCCGGATGAAGTCGAGCTGCGCCTCCGCCGACGGCACCGCGTGGATCATCCCTCCTCCCAGTACGACGCCGTCTCCGGCACCACCCACCGGATCCCGCCGCGCGGGTCCGGCACGTCGCCGGCGTAGCGCGGGATGACGTGCACGTGCGCGTGCCACACCGTCTGGCCCGCCGCCGCGCCGTCGTTCACGCCGACGTTGAAGCCGTCGGGGCCGTGGGACTCCAGCAGCGCCGCCCGGACCTCGTCCACCAGCCGCCAGACGTCGGCCCGCTCCTCCGCGTCCAGGTCGAAGAGGCTGGCGACGTGGCGCTCCGGGACGACCAGCGTGTGACCCTCGGTCACGGGGTAGGCGTCCCGGAAGGCCCGGGCGTGGGCGTAGGCGAGGAGGACGCGGTCG
>CAYQCY010000146.1:0-4892 GCA_964416095.1 uncultured Gemmatimonadaceae bacterium | reverse complement strand
CCGACGCGATTCACTCCCGCGGCGAGGACCGGTATATTGTGCTCGGGCGCTCGGAGCAGGATCGGCTGCTCGTGGTCGTTCACGCCGACCGCGGCGACCGCATCCGCATCATCAGCGCCCGCCGGGCCACCCCTCGCGAACGCAGAGCCTATGAGCAACGACCGCAACGCTAACGAAATGGCCGCCGAGTACGACTTCTCGGGCGCCCAACGAGGCCGCTACGCGGGCCGGTTCTACGTGGACCCCGACACGCCCGTCGGAACCCACGTGGTCCTGCGCCGGCCTCTGGCCGAGCACCGACTGCAGCAGGGCGACGTGGGCCAGATCGTTCGGGTGTCGGAGGGTTCGATCGAGGTCGACTTCGTGGTCGGCGCCGGCGATGACAGCGTTCGCGTCATGCTCGATCCGGGCGTCCTGAGGCTGCTACGTCGAAGCGAGGTCCTCCACGTGCGGGAGACGCGGGCGGGCTGAAAGCTCAGAATCCCTGCCCCTCCCGGATCATCTCTTCCAGCACGTCCGGTCCCGTTTGCTACGTCAGTGCCGGGCTCACTGCCGCCGACGCACAGCGACTCGTAGTCCGTGCAGAGGCCGGATCGAACTCCAAGGGGCCGATGAGTGGCTCGCACGAAAGGAAGCGACCCGTTCGCGGTCCGGCCGGCGGAACGGGGCCCTGCGCCTGCTCACCCGTCCAGCCGGAACGCCAGGAACCGGTCGAAGAGGTCCGTCTTCCGGTAGAACCTGCGGGGCAGCCATTTCGTGCGGCCGGGTTCCTCGCGGACCTCGGCGAGGCCGAACCCGGCGAGGGGGTCCAGGACGCGGGTCTCGAGCATGACCGGCAGCCGGTCGAAGCCGTCGTCCGAGTCCAGGGCCCTCGGGATCTCGTCCAGGATGGTGGGCAGCACGACGTCCCGGGCGAGCCCGGCGGACTCGCGCCAGTCCCCGGCCACCTGGCCGAGCCGGAAGAGGGTGAACGCCACCGTATTCTGGAAGGCGGGCGCTTCCGGCATGGCGTCCAGGTAGGCGAGGTTCAGCTTCCGGAACCAGGTGCGGAAGAGCAGGGCGAACAGCTCGCCGGCCCGGTGGGGCGACAGCGCGTCCGCGCCGCGACGGGTGATGGTGAAGCGCCCCTTCCGCCGCTTGATGAGGCCGGCGAGATCCAGGAGCACGCGCAGGTGGTGGACGTCGCCGGCGTCGTGCTCGTTGATGACCTTGTTGTAACGGCGGACGCGCTCCACGTGGCCGTCCGGCCAGTCGAGCCCGTCCAGGAGCGTAGCCACGGCCGCGCGGCTGAGGTTCCCCGCCTGCGTCGCCTTGAAGCCGTCGTGCTCGTCGAGGAGCGCCAGGAACGACCGGGCGTTCCGGAAGAACGGGGCCGTTTCCAGTGCCGCCGCCGGCAACCCGGTATCCATGCGTATCGCGTCGTCGCCGGACCAGTCGTCGGCCAGGAGGCGCTGGACCTGGTCCGGCGTCGAGCCCAGCAGGTTCGACCGCGGCGTCCTGTTGAGCGCCGTGATCCGCTCGGCCAGGCGCGCGTTCAGCTCGTCCAAGGACATGTCCGGGTCCGCGCGCAGGGCGTCCTCGATGACGGCTCGCGCCGTGGCGCGCAGCTCGGCCAGCCCCGGATCGTCGTCGGGAGCTTCGTGGTCCACGACGCCGGGAGGCGCCGGCCCGTTCCCGCCGGTGACGCCGCCACCCCGCCGGGCCAGCCGGCGGTTCGCGGCCGCCAGGTCCACGGCCTCCGGGTCCCAGCCCTCGCCGAACCAGCTCACCGCGTCCTCGTGGTCCTCGTGGCCCGGGTCCGCCAGCGCTTCAAGCCACCACGCGTAGCCCGGCACGCCTCCGCAGTCCTCCGGCGGGCACGCGCGTTCACCGGCGACGCACACGGGGTACCGCTCGCCCTCCACCGGCTGCAGCCACCGCTCCAGGCGCACCTCGTGCTGCCACGAGTCGCCGAAATCGTACTGGTAGTACAGGACGTCGCCGGGCCGCGACAGCAGCCGACGCAGCCGCGCCGTGTCCTCCCGCTTCGGCGGCGGCCCGAACAGCGGCGCGAAGCCGTCCGACAGGGCCGGGCCGTACACCGCGTCGTCGACGTCGAACTGGTGCAGGTGCCCGTCCTCCCACGGCATGACCGCCTGGATCACGTCGTGCAGCTCCGCCAGCGTCGTCTCGCCGTCCACGCGCACCCGCCGCCAGACCGGCGGATCCACGCCCAGCAGCGTGATGCGTAGCTCTCCGATCGTCGCGGGCTTCTCGCCCCGCCGTGCCCGTGCCTTCGCTTCGCCCATGACGCCTTCCGGTTCCGTCCCGGGTGATGGTATGCGGGCATGATCGCGGCCGGTGGCCGCGGTGTCCAGGCGCGTGCGGATCGCCGGTCAGGTCTGTGGGTGCCGGCCGCAGCAACGCTTGTACTTCCTGCCGCTGCCACACGGACACGGATCGTTGCGCCCGACGCGGTCCGGCGCCACGGCCGGGGTGCTCCGCGGTCCGACGACGTCTGGCCCCAGCAGGCTTTCCGGGTCGCCATGGTCGTCCGCCAGGCGCCGCGCCTCGGCCAGGAGCAGCGCCCGGCCCTCGGCCACGCTCTCGACGCCCCGTTCCACCAGCCAGGCGCACGAGGCCCGGACCATCTCCAGCTCCGTAAGGCGGTCCTCGCGTCCTTGCCGCGCCTTGCGGCTACGTGGCTCCGGCTCGTCGTGGTGGAACTCCCACAACTCCAGCTCCATGACGTCCAGCACGTCGAACAGGTCGTCCGTTTCCAGCTCGGCACCGTAAGCACCGAGCATGCTGCGCTGGATCACGGCCACGCCGGCCGCGGTCGCCGGGCAGGCCGGGACGCCCGTCGCGTGGAAGACGGGCGCTCCGCAACAGTCGCACAGCTCGGCCTCATCCTCCTCCAGGGGGTCGGCCAGGATCTCCTCCAGCTCCCGGACGGCGACCACCCTGCGCTGGCGCAACGCATCGTGCTTCCGAGCGATCAACGCGAAGGTCGGCCACGCCGGCAGAATGGCCCCCAGCGATGGGCTCAGCCGGTACCGCAGCCGCCAGTCTTGCCGGTGCGACCCCTCCCCACCCTCGCCGTGATGCAGTGCCACGATCGCCGACTCCAGCTCCATGCGCTGCCACGGCTCGACCACCCCGAGCGCCGCGTGCAGCACGGGGATCGCCTCCCGCCGGCCCTGGTCCGCCAGCGCCGTGGCCACCACGTCCGCCAGCTCCGGGTCCGACTCCAGCGCTTCCACCAGCAGCCCGTACGCCTCGTCGTGCCGGATCCATCCCACGGTTGCGTACGCCCAGGTCCGCTCCTCGGGGCCGCCCCGCTCGAGCAGGGACGGGAGCGCGCCCAACGAAGCCGGCCCGATCCTCGCCAGCGCCTCCGCCGCCGCGCTGGACAGCACGTCCAGGTCGTGGCGCGCCGACATGCTCATGACCTCCACCAGCGCCGGCACACCCCTCGCATCGCCGAGCTCGCCCAGCAGCACGAGGGGCCAGAGCGGGTTCAACGCCTCCTCCTCGTCGGCCTCCATTGCCCGGTCCAGCTCCGCCAGGACGGGCTCCACCGCGGCGGCGCCGCGCTCCAGCACCGCCTCCATCAACCGCACCGGCATGCCCCACACGTCCTCGGTGACCTGCGCCACCAGCTCGTACAGCTCCGTGTCCACGTGTTCCTCGAGGTCGGGGTGTTCTTCGAGGATCCCCTCCAGCACCGGCCTCAGCTCGCGGGGAACCACCACCGTCCGATCGGCGCTTCCGTCCGGCGCCGCGCCCACGAACGCCAGGCCGTACAGGCGCAGCCGGCCCAGCACCGAGGTCGGAGGCTGTTCGTCCCAGAACCAGCCGTCGCCCGCGTCGCTCCCGAACCGTCGCGTGACGGCGGCCGCCGCGACCTGCCCGTTCCGCTCCACCAGGTACGCCAGCAGCCGGCGCTCGCGACTCGACAACTTTTCACCCACGACCCGTGACAGGGTCTCGCGCTCCAGCAGGCGCGCCGCCAGCTCACGCTCCCGATCCTTCCGCCGGCGCGGCCGCTCCGGACCCGGCTCCAGGGCGTCCCACGTGGCGTCCAGCCACTGGACCGGAACGTTCCGGAGCAGCGTGCGCAGGCCGCCCCGGGCCGGCAACGGCCGTTCCTCCTGCTCCGCCCGCATCCGCTCCGCGAACTCCAGCACGAGACCGTCCACCATGTCCCGCCCGATCAGACCGAACGGTTCCAGCTCGCTTTCCCTCATCGGCATTTCCATGGACACGACGTCGCCCCGCTCCTCCGCCAGCTCGAATTCCGCCATCCTCAGCAGGCGCTCGATCTCCACGTCCCGGATCCGGACCCGGGCTTCGGCCGCCAGAACCTGTCGGAGACGTTCGGGATCCAGCCGTCCGAGGATCCGCCGCCGGAGTCCGGCGAGCTCTTCCACCGCCTCCAGCGCGAGCCGCGCATGCTCCGGTACGGCGTCCCCATCAACCCGCCCACGGACCAGATGCCCGATGAGCTCCCCGTGTCGCTCCACGAACCGGTCGACCTCCGACGCGGCCGCCCCCTCGCCGTGCAGCTCCATGGCCCTGAGGAACTCCAGGTTGCGCCGCAACAGGTCCGGGGACTGCCGCTCGAGGTCCGCCGACGACGGCGGCCGCTCCCCCCACGTGTCCGCCGGCGTGGCGCGCCACGGACGGACCGCCGGCGGCGGTACGGCGCCGGGTACATCCCGGAACAGGGGCAGGTCGTCCGACCCGTGGGACCTCGACATCCTTCCTCCTCCCAGCCTCGATTCGCGTTCTCACAAGGTGTCCGCCGGCAAACAGGTCGCGCACCGCCTCGAGCACACACGCTCCGTCGAGGAACATAATGCGTAGCCGGACCTGTGACGGAGCGCTACCCCGCAGCAGGAGGTCGGGCG
>CAYQCY010000145.1:0-7913 GCA_964416095.1 uncultured Gemmatimonadaceae bacterium | reverse complement strand
CCATGGTGGAGGAGATGCAGGGGACCTTCAACCTCTTCCTCATCGTGGTGGCGGGCATCGCTCTGGTCGTGGGCGGGGTGGTGGTGGCGAACATCATGCTCCTTTCGGTGGGGGAGCGGCGGAAGGAGATCGGGCTCCGTCTGGCGGTGGGCGCCAAGACCCGGCACATCCACCGTCAGTTCCTCGTGGAGTCCGCCGGGGTCACCTTCCTGGGAGGGATCGGGGGGATCCTGCTGGGGTTCGCCGGGAACCTGATCATGGAAGGGTTCACCGGCACCCCCGCCCTGCTCACCTGGCACGTCCTTGCGGCCGGGATCCTCTTCTCCACCGTGGTGGGCGTTCTGGCCGGGCTCCACCCGGCCCGGAAGGCGGCGGCCATGACCCCGGTGGACGCGCTGAGGGCGTGACTTCATGACCCCGGGCGCACCGGCTGGCGGGCTCACGTGCGCGCGAGGTCGGAGGTGTGCCCACCATCGGCGTTCCCGGCGTCCGGATGCGGCAGCCTGGCGTCACCGCGAAGGCGTCGGCCCGTGAAGGTGGTCCGCAGTCTCCGCATCTCGGCCCATCAGCTCGGGGCGCACCGGACCCGGACCGGGCTGGCGCTGCTGGGGATCGTCATCGGCGTGTCGTCCGTGATCGCCATGGTGGCCGTCGGGCACGGAGCCCGGCAAGAGGTCCTGACCCAGGTCCAGGCCATGGGGACCGATCTCATCATGGTGACCCCGGCCCAGGTTCGGCGCTCGGGCGGACGGGCGCAGATCAGGGGCACCGTCACCACCCTCACGCCCCAGGACGCGGACGCGCTCCGGGACGAGCTGCCCCGCGTGGTGGCCGCGGCTCCCTGGGCCAGCCGGCGCATGCCGGTGAAGTTCGAGGGCCGCTCGTCCACCACCAACATCCTGGGCGTCACCCCGGAGGTCGTGGACATCCTGAACGTCTCGCCCGGCGCAGGTTCCTTCTACACCGAGAGAGAAGAGATCACGGGAGGGAGAACTGCCGTACTGGGCAGCACGGTGGCCCGGGCGCTCTTCGAAGCGGAGAACCCGGTGGGCAGGCGGATCCTCATCGGTCAGGTCCCGTTCGATGTCATCGGTGTGCTGGCACCCCGTGGCACCGACCTCTCGGGGGCCGACCAGGACGACGTGGTCATGATCCCTCTACGTACGGCCCTCCGCCGGGTGCTGAACCAGACGTGGTTGGGAGGCATCTACCTGCGGGCCCGCAGCGAGGCGGAGATGGAAGAGGCCGCGGAGCAGATCCGCTGGCTTCTGCGGGAACGACACCGGTTGGATCGAACAGGCGCTGACGACGATTTCGAGATCCAGACACAGGCCGATCTCATGGCCGCCCACAGGGAGATCGGGGACACGTTCACCACACTGGTGGGCGGGATCGCCGCCGTCTCCCTCCTGGTGGGTGGCGTGGGGATCCTGGCCATCATGCTGATCTCGGTGCGGGAACGGACCCGGGAGATCGGGCTGCGTCTCGCGGTGGGGGCTCGACGCCGGGATGTCCGGACCCAGTTCCTGGCCGAAGCCATCATGCTCGGGACGGGGGGCGGGGCGGCCGGCGTCCTCCTGGGCCTCGCTGCCGCCGCCATCATGAAGGCGGCCACGGACTGGGCCGTTGCCGTTGAGCCGTACTCCGTCGTCCTCTCCTTCACGTTCTCCCTCATGGTGGGCGTCTTCTTCGGAGTGTACCCCGCCCACAGGGCGTCGCTGCTGGACCCGGTGGTGGCGCTCCGGAGCGAGTGACGGCGCCGGGCCACCTGCCTTCCCCGGCGACGGGGCGAGCCGCTGACGGACAGAACAACGACACGGCATGGGCATGGGGCTGCCTCCCGGCCCGGCTACAGGTCAATGGCGGGACGCCCCTCGAACGTGTCGGCGATCCACTCCTCATCGAGCGTTCCGGAGGCCCGGGCCAGCTCCACGTGCGCGGCCATGAGCGCGTACCGCGCCCCTTCCAGTCCGGCGCGAGCATCCAGCAGCTCCGCCTCGGCGGTGAGGTAATCGGTCTGGGTGCCCACGCCGGCCTCGAGCGCCACACGTTCCGTCTCCACGACCTCGGCCTGGAGCGCGACCGCCCGTTCCAGAGCCGCCACCCGGGCCCGGGCATCCCGGATCCGTGACACGGCCTGATCCACCTGGGCGGCCACGTCGAGCTCTACGGTCCGCGCGGTAGCCCGCGCCGTCCGCTCCCCCGCCTCCGCCTGCGCGACCCGACTCCCGACGGCACCCCCGGTGAACACGGGGACCGAGACCTGTACTCCGACGGTCCACTCGCCGGTGAAGTCGGTCTCGAGGCCGCCTCGCTCAAACCACGTGCCGTGCAAATCGAGGCTCGGCAGCCGCGTAGCGGCGGTCGCCGCGCGGCTCGCCTCGGCCTCGGCGACGCCCCTCCGAGCGCGCTCGAGGTCGGCGTTGTTCCGAAGTGCGATGGCCCGCGCCGTCTCCTCTTCGCGGGTCACGATCCCACTGGCCAGCTCCACCGGCAGCAGCCGCTTCGCCCGGGTCCGCCACGGCTCGAGACCCGTGAGGCGGGCCAGCTCCCGCTCGCCATCCTCCAGAGCGGTCCTGGCGGACGTCGCTTCGGCCTCCGCGGCGGCCTGGGCCGCTTCCACCCGCATGAGCTGCACGCGGGGAGCCTGCCCCTCCTCGAGGAACTGCTCGACCCGGGCGCGTTCCGATGCCAGCGCCTCGAGCCGCCGCTCGTGCGCTTCCAGCATCCGGCCGCGGGCGAGCACGTCCAGGTAGACGGCAGTGACCCGGGCGATCACGCCCTGTCGGGTTCCAACGAGACCGGCCTCCGCCTGCTCCGTTCGCGCCTCGGCCTGCCGGATCCGCGCCCCTCGGCTCCCGTCGAAGATGGTGTAGCTCACCGTGGCCTGCCCCTGGACCAGGGTCTCGTCGAAGGCCGGCGGCTGCGTGGGATCAAAGCCGTGGATCGGCGTGACCGTCATGGGCTCCTGATACCGGGTCGTCGAGCCCGTCAGGACCACCGACGGCAAGCGGGCTGCAGCCTCGGCGGAGCGGGCGGCCGCGCTGCCGTCGACCCGACTCTGCGCGGCATTCATGGCGGGGTGGGTCTCCAGGGTATGCTGCAGGACCGTCCCGAGATCCAGCTTCGTGTCTTCCTGTCCCGCGGCGTCCATGGGGCCGATGATCGGGGCCGCTGTCAGGACCAGAACCGCGATTCGTTTCACGTCGGGCCTCACTTGCTCGTCCTTCGAGTTTCTCATGGCGTGGTCAGCCGAACGATGGGCATGCGGACGGCGTCCCGGCTGTGACCGACATCACATCCGGTCCCGCGGCGGGTCACCAGGGGTCGGTGATCCGCCGGCCGACGGATGCGTACACCCTCGGCGAGCCGCCGTCGCCGAGCCCCAGGGCCAGGTACATGGGCCCGACGAGGGTACGGACCCCGGCCAGCAGGGACCCGGCATAAAGCAGCTCGTCCCCGCGGATCGCCGACCGCTGCTCCCATACATTGCCGGCCTCGACGGAAGCGCCCAGATGGACCCGCCCGCCCTCGAGGCGGTGCAGGTAGACGAAGCGCACCACGGCCGCATGCCGGCCGACCAGATCGTCGGCCGGACGGTCGGACAGGCGGAACAGGCCGCCCAAGCGGGCCGGGTCGTGCGGGGGCACGTCGGTCGAACGGGTTGCGACATCGAGTCCTACCAGCAGGGCGCCCCTCCCCACCGGGACGGCCCGGGTGATCGTGGCCTCCACACGATCGTAGGCCACGTCCGTCCCGAGCTCCCGTCGATGCCCTTGCCACGAGACCCGGGCCAGACCGCCAGTACGAGGGAATGCGGCATCGTCGAGGTAGTCGACGGTCAGGGTGGCGGTGTACGCGCCGTAGTCCGGCTCCAGGGCCGGCCGAACCGGATCCTCGGGATCTGCGTCCATCCGCCCCCGGAGCAGTCCGAGCCCCAACTCGGCGACGCTGCCCACGGTTATCCCCACCTCGGCCCACACCTTCTCGTCGACGGCCCGGTACCGGCCGGTGCCGCCGTCCACCGGCAGAGCGGTGTGCGACACGCTGTGGTATGCCCGGGCGCGGGCGAAGACATGGCCGCTGAGCGCCACCGGTTGGTAGAGCTCCAGCGACCCGACCCGGGGCTCGCCGAGCTGGAAGTCGAGTCGCGCCTCGCCGCCCAACCCGTTGAGGCGACGGAGCCAGAGGCTGGCCTGAAACCGGTAGCCCGACCGACCCTCCCGAAAATCATCGACCAGCGACAGCCCGAAACGCAGCGAGTTGGGCGCCTGCTCCTTCCGCCGCGCCGCCACCACCAGCGTAACGGGCTCGTCCCGGCCACCGCTCTCGATCCCGACGTTGATCCGCCGGAACAGGCGCAGGCTGTACATCCGTAGCAGGTCACCCTCGAGCACGTCGGGATCCACCGGTCGACCCGGCTCGGTGCGCATCTGGTCGCGCAGGAGTCGTTCGTCGAGCACACCGCCGTCGGAGACCACACGGATCGCGTCGATCACGCGGGGGACCCGCAGCTGCCGACGTCGGGCCGCCAGCTGCATGGCGTACGCATCGCCCGGGCTCCCGAGGGCCCGCAGCCGCTGCGCAAGCGAGCGCGCCGCGCTCTCGCCGGCGGCCACCGCCTCGTCCCAGCGGTGGAAATCGATCATCGTGAACCCGTCCAGCTCCGGACGGATCACCAGATCCTCAGCCTTCAACCTTTCGTATTGCGCCGCGCTGTTGGCATCGGTCAGAAACCGACTCAACTGTTCCGCCGCGTCCAGCAGGTTCCGGAGCCCGTCCCGGGTCGCCAGCGGCGTCCCCACGTCCACGACGATCAGGCGATCCACGCCCATGGCCTGCACCACGTCCACGGGCAGGTTTCGAACCACGCCCCCGTCCACCAGCTTGCGTCCGTCGTGTTCGACCGGAGCGAAAATCGCCGGCAGGGACATGCTGGCCCGGACCGCCGTCGAAAGATCGCCGGAATCGAACACCACCAGCTCCCCCGTCTCGATGTCGGTGGCCGTCAGCCGCAACGGTACGGCCAGGCTGTCGAAATCGGTGACATCCGCCGCGGGCAGCAGGAGCCGCTGGAGCCGAGCGGATACGTTGTGCCCGGACACCAGACCGGCAGGGAGATGGACACCTCCACGGTCGACCGAAAGCTCGAACTGCGTCAGGAACGTTCGATCCTCCGTCTTGCGGCGGAAGGACAGGGCCCCCCGGGGCAGTCGATCGGTGAACATCAGCGGCCAATCCACCGCCGCGAGCTGCTCCTCGATCTCTGTCGGCGTCCACCCGGCCGCGTAGAGGCCGCCTACAATGGCGCCCATGCTCGTCCCGCCGATGGCGTGGATCGGGACCCCGTACTCTTCCAGCACCTTCAGCACACCCACATGCGCCGCCCCGCGAGCGCCGCCACCGCTCAGGACGAGCCCCACCGTCGGCGACTGCGGGCCCACGCCCGGGGCTGCGAACACGGGTTCAGATTTCGAAGCGCCTCTGGACGCCGGGCCGGGCCCGGTCGTCTCACGCACGGTGTCCGGCATGACGGCATCAGGGGTCGCGCTCACCGCCGTGCTCAGAATCAGAGCCGCGACGATCCCCGTCACCCCGGATCCCCGACGCGGCGGGGCGGGACGGTGGTCAGGGCCGCGTAGATGACGAGCCACACCGTGGTCCGCACGGTCATGGCGGCCACGCTCTGCCGCGCCACGACACCGGGCACAGCCACGACCGCAGCGAGCACGCCCAGGTTGATGAGCCCGATCAACCCGGCGCTCCGCCGCCCGGCCCGCCGACGGGCCAGGATCAGGGCACCGGCCAGGACGTAGAAGGGCCCCATGACCGTGTTGAAGATCAGGAGCGGCCGAAACACCGGGTACCCGGCACCCCTCAGCCCGAGCAGCACCGAGGTAGCTGCCACCACTGTAAGAGCGCCGAAGACGATCCCGAACCAACCACACAGCCCGGGCACCCACGCCGGCAGCCACCCCGCTCCCGAGGTGGACCCTGTCTTCCCGTCGACCGTTCGTCTCGTCACATGGCTCTCCGCTCGGCCCGAATCCGTCCTCCTCATGTGCATCATGCACCCCGGCAGCTCCTACGGCTGTGACCCATGTCACTTCAGGGCCGGTGTGATGGACATCACAGCGATGGCCGCCGTCAGCCGCGAGATTTTTGTGCATCGGGAGCGGCCGCCCCCCGGAGCATGGGGTCCGGGGGTGGCGGTCCATTCGTTGGCGCGGCCGTGCAGGGTCGCCGCGGAGGAGAAAGAGGAGCAGATGACGAGATACGGGACGCTGAGCCTGGTCTTGGTCCTGTTGGTTACGCTGGGGACAGGGGCGTGTGGCAACGGAGGTCCGGACGATGCGATGGCCGACCGGACTCGGGTGCTCCAGCCGCAGGACGTCGTGGAGGTCAAAGACGGTGAAGTCCGGACCGGAATCGCGGTGAGCGGCCCGCTGGATCCGTACCGGACGGTGGAGGTCCGGGCTCAGCTTACCGGTGAGCTCACCACGGTGGAACGGGAGCCGGGGATGACCGTGGCAGCCGGCGATGTGCTGGCGCGTTACCAGGCCACCACGTTCCGGAGCCAGGCGCTGAGTGCACGGGCGGCCGTGGCGGCGGGCGAGTCCGCGGTGGCCGCGGCTCGTCACCGGTTCCAGGCCACTGAGACGCTCCACGAGGCGGGCGCGGTGTCGGATCAGGAGCTGCGGCAGGCCCGGAGCGCGGCGGAGGCGGCGGATGCCCAGCTCGCCGCCGCCGAGGCGCAGGTCGTTCAGGCCGAGGAGGCCCTGAGCCGCACGGTGGTCCGTGCTCCCACCAGTGGCATCATCGGCGCCCGGATCGTCAGCGCCGGTGAGTCCGTCCACCCGGGCCAGCCCCTGTTCCGGATCGTGGACATCGACACGCTGGAGCTGGTGGCCCGGGTGCCGGTCGACGGGGTCGGATCGTTCGGCACGGGCGATCCGGTGCGGTTCCGGGTGGACGCAGCCGTGGGCGATTCCCTCGTCGGCTACGTGGACCGGATCGAGCCGGTGGCCGACCCGGCCACGCGGCAGGTGACGGTGTACACCCGGCTCCCCAATACCGGTGGTCCTCTGGTCGGCGGGCTCTATGCCACTGGACAGATCGTGACCGGGACCGTCCGCGGCGCCGTGGTCCCGGTGGATGCGGTGGTCAGCGACTCCAGTGCAGGTAGCCATGTGATGGCCATCGAAGAAGACCGGCTGGTGCGGCGCTCCGTCGAGCTGCTGACCCCGCCGGACCCACGGGGGCGCGTGGCGGTGGATGGCGTGTCGGCGGGTGCCGTGGTCCTCGCCAGACCCGACCTGACACTCGAGGAAGGAACGTCCGTCCGCCTCGTCGGGACGCGTGAGCAGAACCCCGAGGAGGTGGCGCCGTGAACCTCAGCAGCCTGGCCATCCGGCAGCCCGTTTTCACCACCATGATGATGGCGACGCTGGTGGTGCTCGGTCTTTTCAGCTACCAGCGCCTCAACATCGACGAGTACCCGGACGTCTCCATCCCCATCGTCTCGATCCAGACGGTGTACCCGGGCGCCAGCCCGGATGCCGTGGAGCGGGAGGTGACACGTACCATCGAGGAGGCCATCAACACCATCGAGGGGATCGACCAGGTCACCTCCACGTCGCTGGAAGGCGTCAGCGTGGTGGTCGCCGAGTTCGACCTGGACGTGGATGACAACGTCGCGGCCCAGGACGTCCGCTCGAAGATGGACCAGATCCGGCGGGACCTGCCGGAGGCCATCGAGCCGCCGGTCATCGAGAAATTCGATCCGTCGGCGAAGCCCATCGCGTCGCTGGCCCTGATCTCCTCGGACATGCCGATCCGGGACATGACCACGTTCGCCGATGACGTGGTCAAGCCTCGCCTCGAGGCCGTGCCGGGCGTCGCCAGCGTGACCA
>CAYQCY010000144.1:0-8046 GCA_964416095.1 uncultured Gemmatimonadaceae bacterium | reverse complement strand
TCTAATCGCCGTATCTAATCGCTTCACCATCCGTCCAGCCACCCACCATCGAACCAGTCCAACAACAGGTACACCATGAGCTGCGTCTCCCGCACGTCCGCGTCCGTCAGCGGCACGCGGGCCGCGATGTTCGCCATGACGTGCTGCCGTGTGTTCAACGTGACCTGGAACTGGGGTACGAGGTCCCACTCCACGGCCCGGCCCGACTCCAGCGCGCGCTTGCCCTGCACCTCCACCATGGGCGACCAGGCCCGGCCCCACGGCCCCGCCGTGATGGTCCTGCCCAGGGCGACCCGCCAGACCGCCTCGTTCTCCGCACGGTCCTGGTTCGTGGGCACCTCCACCGCCGCCTGGGCATGGAGGAAGGCGTCGGCCGGGAGGATCTGGCCGAAGGCGATGAACGGCTCCAGCACCGGCGTCCCCTTGCCGAAGCCGTCGTCCTCGTCACCCACCGGCAGGATCACCTCGCCGGCCACGCTCAGGATCGTCCCGCTCCGTGCGTTGTGGAAGACGGCCCGCTTCACGCCCAGCGCGACGTCGCCCAGGCCGCCCGTCCAGCCGCCGCCGGCCGCCGCATCCCGCTCCCGGAGCCCGTACGGCACCACGATCTCGAACTGGTTGCGCGCGCCGAACCGCTTCTCGTAGACCAGCTCGTAGCCCCACGACGCGAACTCCTCCGCCCCCACCGTCGTGGTCAGGACGATCTCGTCCTCCGGGTACGCCTTCTCCGTCACCATCGCCCGCGGCAGGTTCAGCTCGCCCCGCGGCCAGTCCCCGTCGCGGCAGAAGGTGCGGATGTGGTCCATGATCCGCTGCAGCTCCTCCACCGAGCGCGCGTCGCCGAACGCCGGCATCATCCGGTCGAAGCCACGGACCGGGCCGCCCTCGTGGGCCACCGCGATCCAGTCGCCGTCCGGCTCCCGCGATGCGAAGTTGCAGTCCGTGAAGTCGGGCATCGGCGGGTCGTCGAAGGCCAGCCGGCTCACCGGCGCGCCCCGCCCATCCGCCCCATGGCAGTTCGCGCACGTCGCCCGGTACAGCGCCTCGCCCGACTCCCCCGCCTGCGCCCGGACCCGGCCCTCCGCGCCGGACACGGCCAGCAGCGCGCCCGCCGCCAGCACCGCCACTCCGATCCCAGGCCTCCCGATCTTGCCCATTTGCGTCTCCCGCACACGATTCGCGCCGCACGGCGGCCGCCATGCCTCCCGGCCCGCCGTACGTCAAGATACGGGCGCGCGGGCCGGAAGCCGTGTGGGGAAACCCCTGAAATGCGGGGAGGGCTAATCTGTAGGAATTCTCACTACAGGATCACGGGCCACGGCGCCCTTCTTCGCGGGGTAAACGGGTTTCCGGCGGGGCGTCTTCCTTGCTTGCGTCTTCCTTTCCGAGGGCGTTGCGCGCCATGCGCGCACAGCGCGCAGCGCCCTGAACGCGGGCGCGATGAAGGCGGACGCCGCGGCGGGATCATGATCCCGCCGCGTGGCAAGGCTCCGTGACCCGTAGCCCGTGACCCGCGGTTCTAGAACCCGCCGCCCCCACCACCCCCGCTCCCCCCGCCGACGGACCCGCCGCCGCCGGAGCCACCGGGGCTCGAGCTCATGGTGGAGCCTGCGGCCGCGGTCAGGCCGGACAGGTCGCTGGTGAAGGCGTGGATGTCGAAGGCGCCGGCGTGGTAGCCGCGGGACGTCGTGTACCAGTCGGGCGGCTCGGTGTAGAGGTCCTCGAAGGCGTTGGCCCACCGGTCCTCCACGTGGAAGGCGAGGGCGTAGGGGAGGAACGCCTCGAAGAGGTCGGGCGAGGTGATCATGCGCTGGAAGCGGTCGGCCTCGACCTTGTCCAGGAACTCCTTGAAGCCGAGGGCCTTCTCGCGCATCCGTGCCCCTTCCTCGGTGCGGGCCGGCATGAGCCAGCCGAAGATGCCCACGACGATCCCCGAGGCGACGAGGGCGGCCCCGAGGACGGGTGACGCGACGCCGTTGGCGGCGGCGACGAAGAAGGCGGCGCCGCCGAAGGCCAGGAAGGCGGCCATGGCCATCCAGCGGCCGCGCACGCTGTCCGGCCGACGCTCGTAGAAGCGCCGCTGCAGGAGCCGGTCGTAGATGGCGTCGTGGATGTCGTCCAGCTTCTTGTAGAACTCGTTCTCCAGGTCGGACAGCTCGATGCGGGGCGCGAGGGTGCGGTCGGTCCAGCCGGGGTCCTCCGGGTCGTCGTCGCGGCCTCGGAAGACCGACTCCAGGAAGCCTTCCTCGACGTGATCGGCGTCGAAGAAGCCGCGCAGGAACACGGCCTCGTACGCCTCCAGGTCGTCCCACTCGGCGGGCTCCTTGAGCAGGTGGAAGGCGTAGTCCTTGCCCTTCAGCTTGCCGAGCAGCCCCTCGCCTTCCAGCTCCTCGATGCGGATGTAGCCGCGCACGGCCAGGTCCACGAGCATCGAGGTGACGTCCCGCATCTCCACCGTGTGATCCACGAGGGTGCCGAGCTCGGCGGGCCCGAGGTCGGCCGGCGGGTCGTAGCGCACCATGATGGAGTGGGGCTCGGGGTCGCGGCCCCTCCGGTCCCAGTTGCGGTACGAGACGTAGTACGCGAACGCGACGAGCAGCAGCGGCCAGAGGGCGAAGATGCGGCGGCCGGCCGACTCCATGGCGGACGGGCGGTCGACGAAGCCCGGGGGCCAGCCGACGGCCACGGTCAGTCCTTCCCCGGGTCGGAACGGCCCCGCGTCCGGGACGCGCACGACGCCGCCATCGAGCTCCACGGGCGTTCGCGCGGTGGAGCTCGGGCCGCCGATGTACGCCGCCGCCTGCTTCGCGGTGGCGCCGTCGGGCAGCACGACGATGGCGCTGGCCGCCTCGATGGGCACCTCCCACTCCGTGCCGGTCACCTGCCAGTACAGCTCGTCCAGCGGCCCGGCCTCGCCGTCCTCGTCGAAGAAGCGGATGGCGTCGTGGACCACGTACTCGAGGACGACGGTCCGGGTCGCGTTCTCGGCCCCCGGCACCCACACCCGGAAGCGCCGGTGCCAGCGGTCCGGACGCTCGACCTCGTGCTCGAGGCTTCTGCCGCGGCCGTCCGTCGCGGAGCGCAGCTCGAGGTCGAGTCGCTCGCGGCGGCCCTTCGCCGTCTCGTGCCGGAGCGAGACGACGCGCAGGATCCCGTTCCACGAGCCGGTGAAGCGGGGCCGGAGCGTCTCCCGGACCACGACGTCGCCGTTCGCCCGCACGGCGATCTCGGCATCGAACCGCTCGAAGACGAGCGATCGCTGGATGGGGTCCGGGCCGGAGCCGGGTCCATGGCCGCGGGCCGGTCCCGTGACGGCGGGTGCCGCGGCGAGCAGCCCGGCCCCGAGGAGCGCCCCGGCCAGGGCCAGGCGCCGCCCCGCGTGCCCGCGCATCAGAACTCGACGTCCGGGACGGCGCGCTCGGCCTCGTCGTCCAGCTCGAAGAACTCGCGCGCCTCGAAGCGCGCCATGTTCGCGATGATGTTGGAGGGGAACTGCTGGATCTTGGTGTTGAGGTCCCGGACCACGGCGTTGTAGTAGCGCCGGGCGTTCTGGATCGCGTCCTCGATGCGGGACAGGGTCTGCTGGAGCTCCTGGAACGGCTCGGCGGCCCGGAGCTGCGGGTAGGACTCGGCCAGGGCGAAGAGCCTGCCCAGGGCCTGGGTCAGCATCCCTTCCGCCCGGGCCCGGGTCTCCGGGCCCTCGCCGGTCGCGTCCACGGCCCGGCCGCGGGCCTGCGTCACCGACTCCAGCGTCTCACGCTCGTGGGACGCGTACCCCTTCACGGTGCTGACCACGTTGGGGATCAGGTCGTGGCGACGCTTGAGCTGGACGTCGATGTCGGACCACGCCCCGTCGGCCCGGACGCGAAGAGAGACGAGGCGGTTGTAGATGCCGACGCCGTACAGCACCACCGCCAGGAACAGCAGGAGCAGGACGATGTTGAACAGCAGCATGAGGCCTCCGGCAGCCGCGTGGTTTCGAGGGTGCGCATGGCTCGTAGCACAAGGTTACAGCGCGGTGCGGCCAGGTCCAGCATTTCCTGTCCCCCCGTGTCGCCGGGTGAGGCGGCTCCCGTTCGGGCGCGGGACCGTCGGCGTGCCGGGGGCTCCCCGGTCAGTGGGCCGCTTCGGCGGCCATGGCCCGGAGCGCGCCGCTCACCCGCTCCACGATCTCCCGGCAGCCGTCCAGCTTCCTCTTCACGACGGGCTCCTCCGTCCAGGGTTGCAGATGCTCACGACGATGCGGCCCGGAGCCTCGTCTGGAAGCTCCAGTACCCCATGCCGCCGACCAGCACGAAGTTGACCAGCCCTTCCATGGTCACGGGCGCCTCCAGAGGCGCGAAGGGGTCCGACGCCACCGTCTCGGTCAGCGTCAGGATGGGCACCATCACGCCGAGGACGAGCAGCGTCAGGTTCACCGCGCTCTCCCCCACCCCGACCAGCGCCGCCCTGCGCGGGTACACCCAGCACAGCCCGCCGCAGAGGAGACAGAAAAGGTAGTAGAGCCAGCGGGCGCCCGGGTCGTCCAGGAACGAGGCCCGCACGCTCACGCCCAGCACCGCGTCCAGCGCAAGAGCGGGCAGCCGTCGCCGCCCGGCTTGACGAGGGGCACCCCTCGCCGCCTCTTGCCAGTACACACCCGCGTTCCTTCGCCCTGGAGGTCGCCATGCTCGCCCGTGCCCACCGAGGCCTCTTCGCCACCACGCTCATCGCCGCGCTGCTGCCGCTGACGACCGCGCCCGCGGCGGCGCAGGACGTGACGACCGACCAGCTCTCCGCCCTCGAAGGCCGCCACATCGGGCCGGTGGGCAACCGGTTCTCCGCCGTGGTCGGGATCCCCGGCGACCCGCTGGTCTATTACGCCGGCGCCGCGTCCGGCGGCGTGTGGAAGACGGAGGACGGCGGCAACACCTGGGACCCGGTCTTCGACGACCAGCCGGCCCACGCCATCGGCGCGCTGGCGGTGGCGCCGTCGGACCCGCAGATCGTGTGGGCCGGGACCGGCGAGCCGTTCATCCGCTCCAACGTCTCCATCGGCGACGGCGTCTACCGCTCGCTGGACGGCGGCGAGACGTGGTGGAACATGGGCCTCGAGCGCACGGGCCGGATCGCCCGCATCGTCGTGCACCCGCGGGACCCGGACATCGTCTACGTCGCCGCGGAGGGCCACGCCTACCAGCCGCAGCCGGAGCGCGGCGTGTTCCGCACGACGGACGGCGGCGCGACGTGGGAGCGGGTCCTGTTCGTGAACGACAGCACCGGCGCGTCGGACCTGGTCATGGACCCGAACAACCCGCGCATCCTCTTCGCCGGCATGTGGCAGCTCGACGTGAAGACGTGGACCCGGGAGAGCGGCGGAGAGGGCAGCGGCCTCTTCGTGAGCCGGGACGGCGGCGACACCTGGACGAAGCTCGAGGGCCACGAGCGCGGCCTGCCCGACCTGCCCGTGGGCAAGGTCGCCGTGTGCATGTCGCGCGAGGATTCCGACCGGGTCTACGCCCTCATCGAGACCGGCGACGGCGTGCCGTGGCACGGCCGGGAGACGGACAGCGGCGAGCTGTGGCGCTCGGACGACGGCGGCGAGAGCTGGACCCTCACCACCCACAACCGTGACCTCATGGGCCGGACCGCCTACTACTCACGCTGCGCGGTGGCGCCCGACGACCCGGACGAGGTCTACTTCCTGGCGGACACCTACGCCATCACGAAGGACGGGGGTCGGACCCACGACGTCATGCGCGGCCAGCGCGAGCCCGGCTGGGACCACCACGACATGTGGATCGACCCCACGGACCCGGACCGGCAGATCGTGGCGTCGGACGGCGGCGTCCACATCTCGTGGGACCGGGGCGCGAGCTGGTACCGCATCCAGCTCCCCGTCGCCCAGATGTACCACGTCACCGTGGACCACCAGATCCCGTACAACGTCTACGGCAACCGTCAGGACGGTCCGTCGGTCATGGGTCCGTCCAACACGCGTGACGGGTCCACGATCCCGCGCAGCGTGTGGCGCGACGTGGGCGGCGGCGAGAGCGGCTTCGCCACGCCGGACACCATCGACACCGACGTCGTCTGGTCCAGCGCCTCGGGCTCCGGCGGCCGCCAGGGCCTGGTCGTGCGCTGGAACCGGGAGACCGGCCAGTACCGGCAGGTCGAGGTCTGGCCCATGAGCACCACGGGCTGGCCCGCCGGCGGGCTCCGCTACCGCTTCCAGTGGACCTTCCCGCTCCTTGTCTCGCCCCACGACCACAACACGGTCTACGTGACCAGCCAGCACGTGCACCGCACCACGAACGGCGGCCAGAGCTGGGACGTCATCAGCCCGGACCTGACCACGAACGACACGACCAAGATGGGCATCTCCGGCGGGCTCACGCCGGACAACCTGGGCGTCGAGTACTCCTGCGTGGTCTACGCGTTCGACGAGTCGCCCGTCGAGCAGGGCGTCTTCTGGGCCGGCACCAACGACGGGCTGGTCCACGTCAGCCGCGACGGCGGCGAGAGCTGGACCGACGTCACGGACAACATCCCGGACCTGCCGCCGCTGGGCACCGTCCGGAACATCGACGCGTCCAGGTGGGACGCCGGCAAGGCCTACATCACCGTCGACTTCCACCAGGTCGGCAACTTCGACCCGTACGTCTACAGGACCGAGGACTACGGCCGGCACTGGCGACGGATCACCGACGGCATCCCCCGGAGCCCGCTCAGCTACGCCCGCAACGTCAGGGAGGACCCGGTCCGGCCCGGGCTCCTCTACCTCGGCACGGAGAACGCGCTCTACGTCTCCTTCGACGACGGCGAGAGCTGGCAGTCGCTCATGACCAACATCCCGCCGGCGCCCATGTACTGGCTCGTCGTGCAGGAACACTTCAACGACCTGGTCATCGGGACCTACGGCCGCGGGTTCTGGATCATGGACGACATCACGCCGCTCCACCAGCTCACAAACGACGTCGTCCGCTCCGCCGCACACCTCTTCGAGCCGCGCCCGGCCTACCGCTTCCACCGCGTGACCGACGCCATGGGCATGCTCGACGACTGGACCGACGGCGACAACCCGCCCGACGGCGCGTCCATCAACTACTGGCTCGGCAGCGAGCACGACGGCGGCGTCACCATCCACATCGCGAACGACGCCGGCGAGACCGTCCGCACCCTGGAAGGCACCGGCGAAGCCGGGCTGAACCGCGTGTGGTGGGACTTCCACGGCGAGCGCTCCACACCCATCCGCATCCGGACCAAACCACTCTACGCCGAATGGGTCGACCTCGGCGACGACGGCGTGCGCCAGGTACGGAGCGGCATCCGGCTCATGCAGCCGCCGGGCACCTACACCGTCACCCTGGAGGTGGACGGCCAGTCGTACACCCGGCAGATCGAGGTGCGGAAGGACCCCCACAGCGAGGGCACCCTCGCCGACATCCGGGCCCAGCTCGACCTCGCCGGCGAGGTCCGGCAGACCGCCGACGAGGCGTACGGCCTGGTCAACCGCATCGAGTGGATCCGCCGCCAGCTCTACGACCTGAAGCCGGTCCTCGACGAGCACGGCGCCGACGACCTGGTCACCGCCGCCGACGCACTCGACGAGCGGCTCACCGACGTCGAGAGCGCGTTGTACCAGATGAAGCGCACCGGCACCGGCCAGGACGCGCTACGCTGGCCCACGCGCATCACGGGACGGCTGAGCTACCTGGCCGGATCCGTCATGAACGCCGACTTCCCGCCCACCGACCAGATGCACGAGGCCTTCGCCGTCCTGGAAGAACAGCTCACGGAGCAGCAGCACGCGTTCCAGGCGCTCCTGCCATCGGTCGAGGCCTTCAACCAGGCGCTGGCGGACGCCGGAATGACGGGAATCGTGACTGCAGGCGGGAGGCGGTAGACGGTAGACGAAAGGCGGAAGCAACAGCGGATGAACCGAAGGCATCGGCGGCGGGAAGCGGGGGAAGGGTGGCTCGCGCGGAAAACGTAGCACGGGCCGCCCGTGACCGGGTAGCCGTGGCGAGTTTGCCGCGCTATCCGCCGAAAACGTAGCACGGGCCG
>CAYQCY010000143.1:0-8057 GCA_964416095.1 uncultured Gemmatimonadaceae bacterium | reverse complement strand
GCCGCCGAGCTGGCCAGCGCTTCCCGCTCTTCCTCCGACAGGTCCAGCTCGATGATCTCCTCCAGGCCGTTCCGGCCCAGCTTGCACGGCACGCCGAGGAACAGGCCCTCGTGCCCGTACTCGCCTTCCAGCCACGCCGCGCACGGAAGGATCCGGCGCTTGTCCAGCGCGATGGCCTCCGTCATCTGCACCACCGCTGCAGCCGGAGCATAGTACGCGCTACCGGTCTTCAGGTAGCCCACGATCTCGCCGCCGCCCTTGCGCGTCCGCTGGATGATCTCCTCCAGGCGGTCCGGCTTGATGAAATGGGTCACAGGGATCCCGCTCACCGTCGTGAAGGTCTTCAGCGGGACCATGCTGTCCCCGTGGCCACCCAGGACCAGCGCCTGGATGTCCTCCACGCTCACGTCCATCTCCAGCGACAGGAACGAGCGGTACCGCGCCGTGTCGAGCACGCCCGCCATCCCCACCACCCGCTCCCGGGGGAACCCCGTCACGTCCTTGGCCACGTACGCCATCACGTCGAGCGGGTTCGAGACCATGATGATGATGGCGTCCGGCGACGTGCTCTTGACCTTCTCCGACACTTCGCGCACGATCCCCGCGTTCGTCTTCAGCAGGTCGTCCCGGCTCATCCCGGGCTTCCGCGCCACCCCCGCCGTGATCACCACCAGGTCCGAGCCGGCCGTGTCCGCGTAGTCCTGCGTGCCGACCAGCCTGGTGTCGAATCCCTCGATCGGGGCCGACTCCCACTGGTCCAGCGCCTTGCCCTGGGGGATTCCCTCCTCGATGTCGATCATCACCACGTCCCGCGCCAGCTCGCGCTGCGCAAGACCCTGGGCCGTCGTGGCACCCACGTGACCCGCTCCGACCACCGTGATCTTGTCGAACATGTCGGTAACGCCCTTTCGCGCGGTGGTTGAACGTAAACGTGGGCTGAACGTAGGCGCCGTTCAGAACCATGTCAACGCGGCCAACGATGCCCGGCGACGGGGCGGTCCGCGGCGCCGCCGGCACGTCGAAAAGCGGGACCGAGCGGGGTCGTCCGGCGCCGCGTCCACAGGGGTTGCGGGTCGTCAGCCGCCGACCTGGGAGAGGGCGCGGAGCCCGCCGGACCCCCGGTCGCTGCCCTGGATGAGAGTGTGGCGCTCGGGCTTGATGCGGAGGGTGTGACGGATGACGGGCTCCAGATCCCGGCCCGCTCTGAGGGCGTCGCGCAGGTTGGTCTGGGTATGGCCGAACAGACAGGGCCGGAGCTGGCCGTCGGCGGTGAGGCGCATGCGGTTACAGGTGTCGCAGTAGTCGTGGCTCATGGGCGTGATGACGCCCACGGTGCCGGGGGCGCCGTCGAAGGCGTAGTAGGTGGCCGGCCCGTTGCCCCCGGGGCCCCGGACGCGGCGGATGGCGCCGAGGCCGCGAACGCGGCGGAGCATCTCGGCCGCCGGGACGTACTGGTCGGCGGAGATGTCGAGGTTCTCGCTCACCGGCATGACCTCGATGAAACGCACGTGCCAGGGCCGCTCGCGTGTGAGCGCCGCGAAGTCGGCGATCTCGTCGTCGTTGCGTCCATGCATGACCACCACGTTCACCTTCAGGGGCGCGAAGCCGACGTGCTCGGCGGCGGCGAGCCCGTCCATGATGCGCTCGTGGGAGCCGGGCCTTCGGGCCAGATCGTCGACGCGGTCCGCGCGCAGCGAGTCCAGCGAGATGTTCACGCGATGGACGCCGGCGTCGCGTAGCTCCCCGGCGAGGGGGGCGAGGAGGACCGCGTTGGTGGAGAGGGCGATGTCCCGGATGCCGTCGATGCGTCCCAGCATGCGGACGAGCGTGGGCAGGTCCTTCCGCACCAGGGGCTCGCCTCCCGTGATGCGGATCCGCTCCAGCCCGAGCCCGGCCATGACCCGCACCACGGCCTCGATCTCCTCGTAGGACAGGATCTCGCTCCGCTCGAGCCACGGCAGCCCCTCCTCGGGCATGCAGTACACGCAGCGGAGGTTGCACTTGTCGGTGACGGAGACGCGCAGGTATCCGATGCGCCGGCCGAAGCTGTCCTGCATGGGCCCGTCGCCCACCGGCACGGGCCCTGCCCGGCTCACGGTCCGGGGACGCCGCGGCGCAGGCTGGCCGCAGTGCTCCGTACCCAGGACGGGCAACGTGCGTCGGTTCCCGTCGTCACTCATCGACGGCCTCCGGTACGGGCCGCCGGCCATCGAGCCAGCGCGTGTCCCCGCCCTCGTACTGCTCCTTCTTCCAGACCGGCAGGCGCTTCTTGATCTCCTCGATCACGTAGCGGGATGCGTCGTACGCCTCGGCGCGGTGGGGGGCGGAGACGGCAATCGCCACGCTGATCTCGCCGACGTCCAGCTCTCCGACGCGGTGCTCCACGGCGACCCGATCCGAGCCGACACGCCCGGCGGCTTCCCGGGCGATCTCGGCCAGCACCGTCTCCGCCATGGCGCGGTACGCCTCGTAGCGCATGCCCCGGACGGGCCGTCCGTCGTTGTGGTCGCGGACGGTGCCCAGGAAGAGCACGACGGCCCCGTCCGCCCTGCTGCCGACCCGTTCCAGCAGCGCCCGGGCGTCGATGGGGTCCCGCCGCACCGCGGCGTGCACCGTCACCCGCCGGCCACCGGAGGAAGGAAAGCGACCTCATCCCCGTCCCGAAGGGTCTCGTTCCGGCGGGCGTAGCGGGCATTGACCGCCACGACCGGGTCGTCCGGAAGGCGCTCGAAGCCGTCGCCCCGGGCCCGGAGCGTGGCGACCAGGTCGCCCACCGTGCTGCCATCGGGGAGCTCGAAGGCGAGCTCTCCGGCGCCGGTGACGTCCCGGTACAAGGCGAGAAACACGAGGTTCAACCGCATGGAGGCCGGAAGCTACAAGGATACGGGTCCGCCCTTCAACCCCGGACGGGGCGTCAGGGTCCGTGGAAAGGTCCCTCACGCGGCCCGGTGGGGGACGACCGGCTGGGGCAAAGACGTGCGCCGGAGGAGCCGTGCGGGGGCGTCCTCACCACCCCCCGGGACGAGGGAGCCGCGGCGACCCGGAGTCCTGCCGGCCCGGGCCGTCCGGCGGACCCGGGGGGGCCTGCCGCCCCATCCGCCCGCGCACATCGTGGACGCGCTGGTTGAACCGGTGCCGGAGCAGGAGCAGCTCGGCGTGCTGCCGTGGCGTCAGGACCCGGGCCAGAGCGTCATCCTCCGCCTCGGCCAGCTCGAACTCGCGCCGACGCAGTGCCCGCATCTCGTCCAGTGACCGCTCCAGCTCGGCCGTGCTGGTGGCCGAGTCCCGGGCGACAGCCAAGAAGTGCTGGCGCACGACCACGCCTTCCCGGGCGAGTTCCCGCCGCTCCTCCATGGTCTCCCGCAGGATCGTCGAGACACGCTCCTTCTGGTCCTCGTCCAGCCCGAGCCGCTCCGCGATCTCGTCCATGAACCGGTCGTGGATCCGCTCCATCAACTCCGCCCGCCTGCCCTGGGGCGGCACCCCACGGACCTGGGCGGTCAACGGCGCGGCCAACAGCAGCAGCGCCAGGGCGCCCGGAAGCCAGCGCGTCATCGTTCCCTCCTCACAGTTCCAGCTCCACGAGGAGCTGTTCCAGCTCTTCTTCCGACAGGTCGTCCAGCATGGCGACCCCGGCCAGCTCTCCGCTCGTGCCCGGCAGTGACCCGTACGGCGCGTCGGTCTCCAGGGCGAGGATTTCCGTCTCGGCGGGCAGCGGATCGTCGCCTCCGTCCAGGACGAGGGTTCCGCCCACCACGGCCACCACGGCCGCCGCCGCGGCGGCCACCCAGGGCGACCAGATCCACGGGCGTCGGCGCGGCTCAAGACGGATCACCGGCACGGTGGCCTGCCGCAGCTCCTCGTCGACGGCCGCCCGCACCCGGTCCTCCAGCCCTTCGGGCACGACGGGACGGGCACCGTCCAGAGCCCGCAGCACGTCCAGCTCCGCCGCGCACTCCGCGCAGTCCTCCACATGGGCCTCCACGCGACGGGCGGCCTCATCATCGAGCCGACCGGCCACCAGGTCCGGCAGCAGGTCCCTCACGCTGTGGTCCGTCATCGCATCAGCTCCCGCAGACGCTTGATGCCGAGGTGGTAGTTCACCCTGGCTGATCCTTCCGTGCTGTCGGTGGCTGCCGCCACCTCCCGATGGCTCAGGCCCTGGAAGACCCGAAGGCTCACTGCCAGACGCTGCTTCTCCGGCAACTGCTCCAGCGCCTTCCGTGCCCGCTCCGCCTCGGCGCGCGTCACGGCCCGCTCCGCCGGGTCGGCCGTCGCCGCGGCCATCTCGCCGGCGTACTCCAGAGCCCGTTCCCTGCTCCGCCCGCGCTTCCGACCGGCCGACCGTGCCGTGTTCACCGCGATCCGCACGGCCCAGGTCCGGAAGCTCGCATCCCCGCGAAAGCCCTCCAGGCCCCGGACGATGTTGATGCACGCCTCCTGGACGGCATCTTCGGCCAGGTGGGAATCCCCCAGCACGCCCAGCGCGGCCGCGTACACGTCGCCCAGGTACCGGCTACAGAGACGATCCAGCGCCTCCCGGTCTCCGCCCCGGGCACGTTCGACGAGCTCGCCGTCGTCCAGGCTCTCCGCCTGTGCCATCGCCATGGTCGTCACACGTAGTGGACGCGTTGCGTCGAGGGGATGTTAAACACGCACGCCCCATCCGACTCGGGAGCCGGGCGGGGCGAGGTCCTGCCGGGGCTGGGCCTGGAGCCCTCAGGCCGCGTCCGCTCCCCGCCTCGCGCCGTCGCTGACCCGCTGACGCAGGTCCTTGGACGGCTTGAACACCGGGACGGAGCGGGCCGGCACCTCGACCCGCTCGCCGGTGCGTGGGTTCCGCGCTACCCGCGCCTTGCGGCGTCGCACCTTGAACGTGCCGAACCCACGGATCTCGATGTTGTTCTGATCCGCGAGGGCCTCCTTGACAGCGTTGAGCAGTCCGTCCACGACCAGGGCGCAGTCCTTTTTCGTGATGCCCGGGCCGATGGCGTCGGCCACCTGCTCGACGAGATCCGCTTTCGTCATGGTGTCTCCATCCCCCCAGCATGATGTGGGCGGGCGCCTTCTCGCCCGCCGCTAATGGATCACGTAGCTCAGGCTCGGCCAGCGAAGCCGCTCGACCGACCGGTCGAGTACCCGGGACAGTCCGGCCGGGCCCTGCAGAACCAGGTCCAGCAGCGACAGCTCCGGCTCGGGCGGCCGCACCACGCGGGGTCGATCCCCCAGTCCCGCCATCCGGCCGACGGTGGCCAGGGCGTCCCGCTCGTTCCCGATCCGGTCGACGAGCCCGCGCTCCAACGCCTGGCGACCCGAGAGCACCCGCCCATCAGCGACCTGCCGTACGTCCGCCTCGGGAAGGGCCCGCTCCTCCACCACGGCCTCCACGAACTGGTCGTACACGTCCGCCACCACGTCTGCCAGCAACGCCCGGTCGCCGTCCGACATGGACCGGAACGGTGAGCCCATGTCCTTGTGCTCCGAGCTCTTGATCACCTCCATCTCCACACCGACCCGGTCCATGAGCTCCCGCACGTTCGGGAACTCCATGATCACGCCGATGCTTCCCGTGATGGACCCGGGCAGCGCGAAGATGGTGTCCGCCGCCAGCGCCACGTAGTAGCCGCCGGAGGCCCCCAGCGCGCCGATGGCCGCCACCACAGGCGTGCCGCCGTCCCGGATGCGGCGCAGCTCCCGGTACACGCTCTGGGACGGGCCCACCACGCCGCCCGGCGAGTTGATGGAGACCAGATAGCCCTTCACCGAGCCGTCCCGGCGGAACCGGTCCAGATCCTCCAGCACCGCCGCGTCATCGGCGATCAGGCCGTCGATCTCCAGCACGGCGATCCGGTCGCCGAACGTCAGCCGGTCCCCGCCACCGGCGACCACCACGACGGCCAGGACGAGCCCGACGACCGACATGAGCACAAAGACACCGAGGGCGATGGTTGTAAACGCCGAACGCCGGGCCACGCCAAAACACCGCGAGACAGTGAGTTACGCCAATCAGGGACGGTTGCCATTAGTAGGCCCGCCCCCGGCGGAAGTCAAGCCCTTTCTCGGACTTGCGCCATTTCGTCGACGAAGCGGTCGAAGAGGTAACGGGAGTCGTGGGGCCCGGGGGCGGCTTCGGGGTGGTACTGCACGCTGAACACGGGCAGGGCCCGGTGCTCCAGACCCTCGACGGTGTCGTCGTTGAGGTTGACGTGGGTCACGCGCAGGTCCGGCGCGCCATCGACGCCTCCCTCGGCGCTGCCCCGGACGGCGAAGCCGTGGTTCTGGGCCGTGATCTCCACGGCGCCGTCCGAGGCACGACGCACCGGGTGGTTCCCGCCCCGGTGCCCGTACAGCAGCTTGTACGTGCGCCCGCCGAAGGCGCGGGCCACGAGCTGATGCCCGAGGCAGATCCCGAAGACGGGGGTGCCCTTCCCTGCCAGGTGCCGGATGGCGTCCAGGGCGTGACCCACGGCCTCCGGATCGCCGGGGCCGTTGGAGACGAACACACCGTCGGGGTCGAACGCCTCGATCTCGTCCAGGCTCGTCGACGCCGGGACGGTGCGTACCCGGCAGCCGCGCGCCGCCAGCAGGCGGACCGAGTGGCTCTTGACGCCGAAGTCGTAGGCCAGGACCCGGAACCGCTCGTCCCCGACGGGCGCCGTCTCGTAGGCATGGGCCGTCGTCACGGCCTCCGTGAGATCCAGGCCTGCCATGCGCGGATGAGCGTCGATCCGCGCCCGAAGATCCTGCTCCGGAACCTCGATGCCGGCCATTCCGGCCCGCATCGCGCCCGCCGAGCGGATGTGCCGCGTCAGGGCCCTGGTGTCCACACCCGTCAGCGCCACCACGCCGTGCTCCGCCAGGTACGCATCCAGCCCGCCTTCCGCCCGCCAGCTGCTGTGCATGCGCGACATCTCCCGCACCACGAAGCCGGCCACCTGGGGGCGCGAGGATTCCGCGTCGGCCGCGCTCACGCCGTAGTTCCCCACCATGGGCGCGGTCATGACCACGATCTGGCCGGCGTAGGACGGGTCCGTCAGGACCTCCTGGTACCCTGTCATGGACGTGTTGAACACGACCTCGCCGAGAGACACCGCCGCGGCACCCACGGCCTCGCCGCGGAACACGCGTCCGTCTTCGAGCAGCAGGTATCCCTCGCGCACCAGCGGGACCTCCGGACAGAGGGGCAGAATCGGAGCGCGAATCTACCGTGGACGCAGGTCCTGTCAAGCCATAGGTTGCTACGCCTCTTGCGATTGCCGAACCTGCCATGCGACCATGCGTCTACATCTACGCCGACGAGTCCTGCCTCGGCGTCCAGTTCAGGGACCGGGACTCGCCCGGCGGCGCGGCCGGCCTGGTGGAGTTCTGGAGGGACGGCTGGGTGCGGAGGGACTACTGGGTCTCCGAGCCCGCCACCACCAACAACCGGATGGCCATCCGCAGTGCCATCGAGGGGCTCCGCGCACTCCGTCAGCCCTGCGATGTCATCTTCACCTCCGACTCCCAGTACCTCGTGAAGGCCATGTCCGAATGGATCCACGGCTGGGTCCGAAGGAACTGGAAGCGCAAGGGTGGGCCCGTGGAGAACGCCGACCTGTGGAAAGCCCTGCTCCCCGTCGCCGGCCGCCACCGCATCGACTGGCGATGGGTCCGGGGACACCAAGGCCACCCCCAGAACGAGTACGCCAACGACCTGGCCGTCCGCGCAGCGAAAAAGCAGAACGCCTCGCACGGGCTCGTAGAGTCCGGCTTCAACGACTGGCTGGAGCAACAGCGGGAGGAGCGGGAACGCTACCTCGACTTCTTCGAGTTTCAACCGCCCCCCGACGACGAGCCGTTCGAGCCGGCCCCCGTGCCCGTACCCTGACACTGAGCCTGCCGCCGACCCATTCGCAGGCGGGCACGGCCCCGCGAGCCGTGCCAGGGCCCCTGGCCCTCTCCCCCTCCCGTCCGCGCGATGCGCGGACAAAAAAAGAAGGCTCCTCGCTGTTCCACGTGGGCGAATCGGGCTGCGGTCGGGCTGCTGCTCGCGGCGCGGCGAGGATCCGGTCGATCCC
>CAYQCY010000142.1:0-8112 GCA_964416095.1 uncultured Gemmatimonadaceae bacterium | reverse complement strand
GCATGCCCGACCCGATCCTCCACCCGACCTCACACCGTCTCGATGGGACAGGTCAACCCTTCCCACTCCAACTCCTTGCCTGCCGCCGCGCAACGCGCGCACAGACCGTAGATCGCAAGACGATACCGCGACGGGCGAAATCCCCGCTCCTCCGCCACCTTCTCCTGCATCCGCAACAGCTCCGCGTCCTGAATCTCCGTCACGGACCCGCACTCGTCGCAGATCAGGTGACCGTGGAACGGCGTCTGCCCGAACAGGTGCTCGTACCTCTTGAACCCCTCCCCGAAGTCGTGCTCCGCCACCAGACCGCTCTTCACCAGCATCTCCAGCGTCCGGTAGATCGTCGCCTTCCCGATCCGTTCACCACGGGCACGCAGCGCGTCCTCTATGTCCTCCACCGACAGGTGCTCCGACGAGCTGAACACCACCTCCGCAATCAGCTCCCGCTGCTGCGTCACCGGCAGACCCTGGTCGCGTAGATACCGTCGGAACAGGTGCACGTTCGCCATGTCAGCCCCCGCGGAGGGTGAGACAACAATGATTATTGATAGCGGGAAACCGGCGCCGGGACAATGCCGGGCGCCGTCGAGGGGTGTGGACGAGACGCGTCACGAGCCCTGCTCCGGGGTGCGTCTGGTTCGGGGGTGCGGATGGTCCGGGGCCGCGGTCCGGGGGGATCCGGGGGAGGCGACGGCGGTGTCCGGGCCGTCGTCGGCGTGTCGCCTTCGTTCGCCGGCCAGGTTGATGAACTTGCGCGCTGCGCCGCCCCATTTCGGGTCGTCGGTGAGGCTCTGGATGAGCTCGTTCCAGCGGTCGGTGCTGCCGCGGATGCGGGCGACGCGGGGCGTGGCGGTGGCGAGCTCGTCCTCGAGGCGCTGCAGGACGCCTTCCACGAGGCGCCCGATGCGGTGGGTGGGGGCGATGGCGCGTTCTTCGAGGTGCTCGGCCACTTCGGTGTTGCCCTTGCGGTCGGTGACGGCGGCGTAGTGGGCGGTGTAGATGCGGCGTCGGTCCTCATCGTCGTCCAGGAACGCGGCGATGACGACGACGGCGGTCTCGACATCGGAGGTTCTCCGGGGCGGGAAGAGCCAGAGCTCGTCGATGCGCGGGATGGTGAGCCGATCGGCGAGGCCGTTCAGCAGAGTGAAGATGGGCGCCGATTCGGCGAAGGTATGCGCGGGATTCATCACGGTTGAAAGCTAGCCGTCCCCGGCGGCGGTCTCAAGCGTCCGTACGGCTTCGCGGACCCTTTCGAGCACCTTGGGCCGGGCCTCTTGGGGAGGCATGCCCAGGAGGGCGCCGGAGGCCTTGACGTGTCCTCCGCCGCCGAACTCGGTGGCGATGGCGTTGACGTCCACCGCGCCGTTGGAGCGGAAGGAGACCTTGGTTCCGCCCTCCACGGTCTCCCGGAACACGAGGGCGACCTCGGTGCCCTCGATGGCGCGGGCGTAGTCGATGACGCCGTCGAGGTCGTCGGGATCGGTCAGGAGGTCCGTGGTGACGGAGCGGGGAATGGTGATCCAGGCCAGGTGCGCGTCCCGGTCCACCTCCAGGTTGTCGAGGGCGATCTTGAGGATCTCGATGCGCCGGAGGGGCACGGCCCCGTAGAGGTGGCGGTACATGGCCTCCGGGTCCACGCCGGCGGCCACGAGCTCGCCGGCGATGGCGTGGGCCCGCTCGTCGGTGTTGGCGAAGCGGAACGACCCGGTGTCGGTGACGATGGCGGCGTAGAGCCCGTCCAGGGTGGGCCGGGGCCAGGCGGTGGCAGGGTCCCCGACATGGCGGAACAGGTCGTGGAGCAGCTCGCCGGTGGCGCACGCGGTGGGGTCCACCACGCCGGCCACGGTGACGAAGCCGTCCGCCGACGCGGGGTGGTGGTCGACGACGACGACGTCCCGGTCCCTGGCCACACGCGCCACCTTGCCGATGCGGGACGGCTCGCCGGTGTCCAGCACGACGAGCAGGTCCGCATCACGCATGGCCGCCTGCCCCCCGTCGTCGCCGGGCTCCGCGAGCCAGCCCTCGTCCCCGAGCAGGAACCGGTAGCGGTCGGGAAAGGGCGTGGGATTGACGATGACGGGCTTCTTGCCCCGGTCCGCGAGCCATGCGGCCAGGGCGATCTCGGAGCCGGCGCCGTCGCCATCGGCGTTGACGTGGGTGGTGAGGAGCGGGCGCTGGGCCTCGTTCAGGCGCTGCCAGACGCAGCCGAGGGCATCCCGGCGTCGTTCGGGAACGGCGAGGGGGTCGTGGGTCATGGCAACACTTTCGCGAAGGTGGAGGCGACGTGGACGAGCCGGGACGAGGCGCGGCCGTGGATGGTCGCGTCGCCGAGGGCGGCGACCATGTCGCCGGGGCCGGCGAACGTTGGCAGCTCGACCCAGGCGCGGCCGACCTCCCGGAGCGTATGAGCGTCGCTCCCGGCACCTACCGGGAGCCCCCGGGTCCGGGCCCAGGCCACGCCCCGGGCGTTCAGTTCCGCCCGGTGGACCCGGGCATTGAACCCTTCCACCACGTCCACCTCCTTCTCGATCTCGGTGAGAATCCGCCCGCCACCCCCCTTGCCACCGCCGAAGGGGTGGGGCACGTAGACGAGCCCGCCCTGGTCGTGGATCCGGTCACATGTCTCCAGGGCCGCCGTGCCCCGGGGTATGCGCTCCCGCATGAACAGGCCGATGATGTCCACGCCCTCGGCCGTCTTCACCTCCTCGCCGACGATGACCCGGTCGGGGTGCCGTTCGTGGAGCGCCAGCGCCACATCGATCTCGTTATGGTCCGTCACGCACAGGCGGTCCAGACCGCCCTCCACCGCCCGCGCCACCACGGCCTCCGGGTCGCTGCGGCAGTCGAAGGAGCCGGCCGTGTGCACGTGCATGTCTATCCGGACGCGCGTTCCAGCTCCCGCCATACCGCCCTGGCTTTCCGTTCGAGCTCCTCGAGCGAGCCGTCGTTGTCGATGACGTGGTCGGCCCGCTCCCTCTTCTCGGCCGCCGGCATCTGGGCCCGCACCACGGCCCACGCTTCGTCCTCGTCCAGGCCCCGGTCCCGGACCAGGCGCTCCACCCGCACATCCGCGGGCGCATCCACCAGCACGATGGCGTCGAACTCCTCCGTCAGGCCGACCTCGAACAGGAGTGGGATGGCGTGGACGACGATCCGTGCCCCCCTTCGCCGCAGCCGCGCCTCCTCCTCGGTGCGCAGCCGGGCCACCTCGGGGTGGACGAGGGACTCCAGCTCCCTGCGGGCGTCGGGGTCGGAGAAGACGCGCCGCCGCATCGCATCACGGTCCAGGGACCCGTCCTCCTGGAGCACCTCGTCGCCGAACCGGTCGGCGATGCGGCGCAGCGCCCGGGACCCCGGCTGAACGGCGCGGCGCGCCAGCTCGTCGGCATCCACCACCCGGGCGCCGAGGCGCTCCCAGACCCGGGCCACCGATGACTTCCCGCCGGCGACGTTGCCCGTGAGACCCGCGCGGAAGAGGTCCGCCTCGGCCCGCAACAGCCTATCTCCGATATGGGAAGCCGGCCCGGATGTCGTCCTCCGTACCCGGCTCACCGTCCTGGCCGAGAGAGTAGACGAAGAGCGAGTCGTGGGTCTGGAGCAGGTCGTACGGGTTGCCCCAGGGGTCGATCCCCTCCGAGTCGGTCAGTCGGTTGGCATTGACCCAGTTCAGGAACTGGGCCCGGCGCGGCGGGCTCTGCCCCCGATTCGTGACGTCGACCCGCAGGTCGTGGACGATCTTGCGCACGTCGTCCCGGGCATACTTCCGCTTGAGCGGGGTCATGAACGGGCGAAGCGGTCGGTCCAGCAGCTCTGCCGCCCGCTCCATAATCGGCTCCACTCGCGGCGCCAGCTTCGCCCGCAGATCCGGGAACGCCGACAGCAAACCGGCGATGATCACAAGAGCGACGACGAGCTTCTTCATGCCTTCAACCGGACCCCCGGCTCCGGGCGACGCCATCCGCCCAGCGCAGATAGCGCTCCATCTCCTCGACCGTCGGTGCCCGACCGTCGTCCCCGTAGGCGGTGTGCATGCGCCAGTCCAGATACTCCCGGGGAGGAAGGGGCAGGAACGGGGGACGCCGGTACCAGTCTCGCGCCCGGAACCGCCACGCGGCCCGGGCCAGCACGCCCATCATGCGGGGACGCACCAGCGCCCGGAGGATCAGACGGATCACCATCGATCGGTTCACGGTTGCACGACTCGCCGGGATCCCCGGATGTCTCGTGAAGGTAGCACCGGGACGTTCGGGGTGTAAACCGTCCCAAATCAATCTGTTGCGGCAACTCGCGCAGGGCCAGAGTCTCCCGAACACCAGAGTCTCCCGGGCCACACCCGCGTCCCGTGGGCGCCCGCCTCCACGACCCGCCCCGAGGCTGCACGCTGGCACGGGTCTCGCCTCCCTTGACTTCCGGGAGGCGCACGGCCGTACACGGCCCGGCCGCCCACGGACACCCGCAACAGCAGGTAGAGCAACACGTTACGGAGATGCCGCGCGGCCGCGCCTCCCGCGGTGGCGTGTCAATTCGCCCCGCCAGACGACTTTTTGCCATGCCCGGAGCGGAAACGATGCTCGAGGTCCGAATCCATGGACGGGGAGGACAGGGGTCGGTGGTGGCGTCGCAGATCCTGGCAGATGCGGCGTTCCGGGAGGGGATGCACGTGCAGGCGTTCCCATCGTTCGGCTCGGAGCGGCGTGGTGCGCCGGTCGCCGCGTTCGTACGGCTGGATGACGACCCGGTGCTGGTCCGGACGCAGATCTACCACCCGGACGGGCTCATCGTGCTGGACCAGAACCTGATCCTGCAGAAGCTGGTGGACGTGACGGCGGGGTTGAAGGAGGGGGCGTGGATCCTGGTGAACTCGTCGCGGGCTCCGTCGGCGTTCGCGGACCTGGGCCCGTACACGGTGGCGACGGTGGACGCGTCGGGCGTGGCGGTGCGGCGCCGTCTGGGCTCGGCGACGTCGCCCATCGTGAACACGGCGATTCTGGGGGCGATGGCGGCATTGACGGGCGTGATCAGCCTGGACGGGCTGGAAGAGGCGATCCGGGCGTCGGTCCCGGTGAAGCCGGACGAGAACGTGGCGGCGGCCCGGGAGGCGGCGAAGGCCGTCCGGGTGCTGGAACACACGGTTGGAGGCTGACATGGCGATCAAGCTGGAGCCACAGACGCTGGCGGACGTGCCGCTGACCTCGTATTCGGACCACCCGACGACGGAGCTGAATACGGGCACGTGGAAGTACGTCCAGCCGATGTACCGGGACAGGCTGCCGCCGTGCATCGAGCGCTGCCCCGCGGGGAACGACATCGCGGGGCTGCTCTCGCTGGTGGCGCAGGGCCGCGTGAGCGAAGCGGCCATGGCGCTCCGGGCGGAGAACCCGCTGCCGTCGACGCTGGGCCGCGTCTGTCCGCACCCGTGCGAGGACCGGTGCAACCGGGATCAGCTCGGCGGCGCCATAGCGGTGCACATGCTGGAACGGTTCCTGGGGGACCATTTCCTGGAAGAGGGCTACCGTCCGACGCCGGCCGCGCCCACGAACCGGAGCGTGGCGGTGATCGGGGCGGGCCCGGCGGGGATCACGGCGGCGTACCACCTGGCCCTGCAGGGCCACGCGGTGGACGTGTACGACGACAAGCCGGAGCCGGGCGGGTACCTGCGCACGGGGATCCCCGACTACCGGCTGCCCAAGTCGGTGCTGGATGCCGAGCTGGCCATCGTGGAGGGTGTGGGGGTGGAGTTCAGGAGGGGGGTCCGCATCGGTCGCGACGTGACGCTGGCCGAGCTGCGGGAGCGGCACGACGCGGTCATCGTGGCGGTGGGAATGCACCGGTCCCGGGCGCTGGGGATCGAAGGGGAGGACCACGCCCACGTCTTCAACGGCGTGGAGCTGCTGGAGCGGATCCTGTCGGGTGAGCGGCCGGCGCTGCCGGACCGCGTGGCGGTGATCGGGGGCGGCAACACGGCCATGGACGTGGCGCGCTCGCTGCTGCGCCTCGGCGTCACGCCCCTGGTGCTGTACCGCCGGACCCGGACCGAGATGCCGGCCATCGAGCAGGAGATCGAGGAGGCGCTGGCGGAGGGGATCGAGTTCCAGTACCTGACGGCGCCCACGCGCATCCTGACGGACGGTGACCGGGTCGTCGGGGTCGAGTGCACGCGCATGGAGCTCGGCGAGCCGGACGCATCGGGGCGGCGTCGGCCGGTGCCCGTCCCGGGCTCGGAGTTCCGGGTGGACGTAGACGGGGTCGTGACGGCGCTGGGCGAGACGGCGGACCTGGAGTTCCTGGCCTCGGCCCTCGAGGTGGACTGGAACGTGCCGACGGATGCCCGCCTCGCCACGACGGCGGAGGGCGTGTTCGCCGCCGGCGATGCGGCCAGCGGTGAAGGGACGGTGACGGCGGCGGTGGGTGCGGGCCGACGGGTTGCGCGGGTCGCGGACGCCTACCTGGCCGGAGACGAGCTGCCGGACGCGGCGCCCCGGCCGCGGGACCTGATCGAGCGGGAGTTCGAGCGCGAGGAGTCCGTGGGCTTCGAGGACCTGAACACGGAGTACTTCCAGCCGTCCGCCCGGCCGGGGATGCGGGCGTTGAAGCCGGAGGCACGGGTCGACTCCTTTGCGGAGGTCGTGCACGGGTTCACGGCGGACGAGGCCGTCGCCGAGGCCCGGCGCTGCCTTCTGTGCGGCACGTGCAACGAGTGTGAGAACTGCTTGCAGTTCTGCCCCGACTTCGCCATACACCGGCGCGGTGGCAGCGTGGCGTTCGATATCGACTACGACCACTGCAAGGGGTGCGGCATCTGCGTGGAGGAGTGCCCCCGGGATGCCATCACCCTGGTGGAGGTGGCGCGATGAAGAAAGTCATCAAGGGGAACGATGCGGTAGCCCACGGCGTGCGCCTGTCCCGGGCGCAGGTCATCGCGGCGTATCCCATCACGCCCCAGACATCCATCATCGAGGGCCTGGCCTCGATGGTCTCGGCCGGCGAGCTGGACGCACGGTTCGTGAAGGTCGAGTCGGAGCATTCGGCCCTGGCCGCGTGCATCTCGGCGGAGTTCGCCGGGGCGCGGACGTTCACGGCCACGTCGGCCCACGGCCTGGCGCTGATGCACGAGCTCATCCATTGGGCGGCCGGCGCTCGGCTGCCCATCGTGCTGGCCAACGTCAACCGGGCCATGGCCGCCCCGGGCTGGTCCATCTGGACGGACCAGAACGACTCCCTCTCCCAGCGCGACACGGGCTGGATGCAGGTGTACTGCGAGTCCTCCCAGGAGGTGGTGGACTCGGTGATCCAGGCGTACCGGGTCTCGGAGCGGGTGCTCGTGCCCACCATGGTGGTGCTGGACGCGTTCTTCCTGTCGCACACGTACGAGGACGTGGATATCCCGGACCAGGCCGTGGTGGACGACTTCCTGCCACCGCTGGACCTGCCCCACAGGATGGACCTGGCGCGGCCCGCCGCCTTCGGCAACCTGGTCTTCCCGGAACGGTACATGGAGTTCCGGAAGAAGCTGGACCTGGCCCACACCGAGGCGCTGGAGGTCTGGGGGGAGGCGGGCATGGAGTGGGGCGACCGTACCGGCCGCTACTACGGTCTCATGGAAGGCTACCGCCTGGACGGCGCCGAGCTGGTGCTGGTGACGGCCGCCACCGTGGCGTCCACCGCCCGGACGGTCATCGACGAGCTGCGTGAGCGCGGCATCCCGGTCGGGCTCCTCCGGCTCCGGGTCTTCCGGCCGTTCCCCGCCGACGCCATCCGCCGGATGCTGGCGGGCCGGGACACCGTGGTCATCATGGACCGGAACTGTTCCTTCGGCCACCACGGCATCTTCCACCAGGAGATCAAGTCGGCGCTCTTCGAGCTGGACCACGCCGAGCAGCCGGAGCTCCGGGGCGTCATCGCAGGGCTCGGTGGCCGCGACGTGAGGCCGGAGGACATCGACGAGATCCTGACGCGCGCCTGGGAGAACAAGCTGGACGAGCCCGTCACCTGGTGGGACGTGCTGCCCGAGGCCGACGACGCCGAGACCGTGGCGGCGGACGCCGCCGCCCGCTAGGAGGCCGTTGAAAAACTCGGCGTCAAGGATGGTGCCTGGGATGGCCGATGGCTAGA
>CAYQCY010000141.1:3957-8127 GCA_964416095.1 uncultured Gemmatimonadaceae bacterium | reverse complement strand
ACGCGGAACCGCGGAAGCGGCTCCGGCGCCCCGCCCGTACCGGGCTCCGTCCTTTCTTCGTCTCGGCTTCGGTTCGCGAGCCCTGGCAGCCCCTGGGGCCCTGATCCCGACCCACGGGACGAACATGCCCCAGAAGGCTTCCGCGCCTCCGCGCGAGTCCGTTCCGTGTGTCCGCGTTGATCCTGTCCCAGGTTCAACCCACGCCCGATGTCGAAGAGCCACAGAAAAAAACCTCCGTTCGACTTCGTTTTCACCGTCTACCTCCGTGGCAAGCAGTTCAGGGATCCTGCCCGGCCAGATGGTAGACAAGGGTTCATCCCGGCTCTCGCCGTGGCAAGCCGTTCAGATCCTTGCTACGCCAGGAAGGAAGAATGGATGCCCGTGCCGTGGCCATGGCGGCCTGCCGCTTCGGGCCGCTTCCGGCGTATCTTACCCGGGACGCGTATCCTGTCACGTGTGCACGCACGCAGTCGTTTTCCTGATGCCGGCAACACAGTCGAGGACCGATCGAGGAACCATGAGAATACGTCACGCAGGTCTCTTCCTGACCGTGCTGCTTGGCCTGGCCGTGGTCGGCTGCGGCGACGACACGGCGACGGGCCCCATCGAGGCGCTGCCCCGGGAGCTGTCCCTCGCGGAGCGGGACATCATCGCGGCGGGCAACAGCTTCGGGCTGGAGCTGTTCCGACGCACGTACGCCGCCGAGACGCACGACAACGTCTTCCTCTCGCCGCTCAGCGCGTCCATGGCGCTGGGCATGACCATGAACGGCGCCGTGGGCGAGACCTGGGACGGGATGCGGGAAGGGCTGGCCTTCGGCGGGCTGTCCCAGGACGAGGTCAACGCCGCCTACCGCGACCTCATGGACCTGCTGCGTGGGCTCGATCCCGCGGTGGAGTTCGGCATCGGCAACAGCATCTGGATCCGGCAGGGTTTCCCGGTGCTCCAGAGCTTCAAGGACGTCGTGGCGCGGTACTTCGACGCCGAGGCCCGGGAGCTGGACTTCGACGATCCGGCCAGCCTGGACGTCATCAACGGCTGGATCAGCGACGCGACCCACGGCCTGATCGAGGAGGGGATCGACGAGATCTCGCCCACCGATCTGCTCTTCCTCATCAACGCGATCTACTTCAACGGGCGCTGGACCGAGGCGTTCGACCCCGACGACACGGAGCCCGCCGTCTTCCGACGCGACGACGGCTCCAGCGTCGTCGTGGACATGATGCACCGGCGCGGCGCGATCCGGCAGGCGTGGAGCGAGCGCTACGTGGCCGCCGAGCTGCCGTACGGCGGCGGCGCCTACGGCATGGTCGTGGTGCTGCCGCACCCCCACGTGACGCTGGACCAGGTGGTGCAGGCCATGGACGACGCCGGCTGGCGCGACCTCACGGCGCGGCTCGACACCGCCGTCGCCGACGAGCTGGTCATGGAGATGCCCCGGTTCACCACCCGTTACGACACGTACCTGAACGACGTGCTCCAGGCCATGGGCATGGACGCCGCCTTCGGCGTCGACGCGGATTTCCGCAACCTCACGCCCGAGGGTGTCTGCATCCAGTACGTGCGTCAGAAGACCTTCGTTGAGGTGGACGAGGCGGGCACGAAGGCCGCGGCCGTGACCGTCGTGGACGTCGGCAGAACGTCCATCGCCTCCATGATCGTGGACCGGCCCTTCCTCTTCGCCATCCGGGAGCGCTTCTCCGGCACGATCCTCTTCATCGGCACCATCGAGGACCCGACCCTGGAAGACGCGCCGGAGGTGGAGAAGCCGGCGGCGGGGTGCTGACGGCGGGCAACGGGTCACGGGTCACGGCTCCTTGCCGGGTGGCGCACGCTGTTGACCGGCGGGGCGCCTTCCCTCGTCGGGTACCGCTCGCAGCGCCCGGCCGGGATCCCGGACGGGGACGGGCTCACTCCCCCTGCCGCCTCGCATGCTCGTGGATCCACTCGTCCGTCTTCTGCTCGCCCTCCAGCGGCTCCGGCGGGCAGTAGAACCGCATCTCGCAGTCCTCCGGGACCTCGCCGTTCTCGAAGTAGTCCTCGGGACGGCGGTACCGGGCGATGGGGCTGCCGGCCATCAGCTTGCCGCCCCAGTCGCCGTGGACCTTGTCCAGGATCGCCGCGTGCTGGACCTGGCCCCCGCACATGTACACGACGACGCAATCCTCTGTCTGGCCCTCGCCGAGGCCGCAGTCGCACTCGCCGTCGCCGCGGTGCCAGCCCAGCTCCTTCAGCTTGCCCTCGATCTCCTCCGTCTCCGTCGTCTCGTCCTCGTCGCCGCCCCAGAGCGGCGGCCGCCCCTCGATGCGGGCAATGACGTACTCCGTGCAGTTGTAGCTCTTCGGATCGTCCTCCGAGGCGCGCAGCACCCAGCGCTTCCGTCGCGGGTCCCAGCGCCACCTGTCCGTGTCGTAGTCGCCGTAGCCCGGCGGCGGCGGCGAGGCGAAGATCCGGACCAGGATCCGGACGATGTCCACGACGAGGTCGAACAGGGAACGCAGGATCGAGCGCATGGGGGGTCTCCGGAGCTCAGGGGGAGCGTTGGGATCAATATAGCGATCGGTGATCGATGATCGGTGGGCCGGCGCGGCCGGGTTCGCGGCGTGCGCGCGGGTGGCCGGTGCGGCCATGGCGCTGCCCGGTGTGTGCATGCACCGTCGGGACCATTGCCGGCATTCCGGCTCCACGGTAATATGTACAAGTACTTGTACATATCTCGCGGGAGCGGCGGGATGGAGGCCATCAACATCTCGGATGCCCGGCGACGGCTGCCGGAGCTGGCGAAGCGTGTGGCGCGGACGCCCGGTGCGGCGGTCATCATCGAGCATCGGGACCTGGGGGAGCGGCTGGTGCTGACGACGGAGGGTAGGATGAGGTACCTGGAGACGCTGGTCGAGCAGCTCAGGGCCGAGCGGACGCGTCGCGCCGGGGTAGCCGGTACGGCGTCCACGGAGCTCGACGCCGATGCCCTGGGAGACGCGCTGGATGCGCTGCGGCGGTCCGGTTCGGAGGAAGCCGCCGCACGGCTGGCCGATCTCGCCGGATGACCCTGCTCGCCGTCACGGACACGCACGCGCTGCTCTGGCACGCCACCGGCAGGACCCGGCGGCTGGGGAAGGACGCGCGCCGGATCTTCGCCAGGGCCGACGACGGCCAGGCGGCCATCTTCATTCCCACCCTGGTCCTCGCCGAGGCCCTGGACATCCACGACCGGGGCCTCGTGACCCTCGAGCCCGACGGCGAGACCTGGGTCCGCAACGTCCTCGGTTGCGGCAGCTACTTCGCCGCCGACCTCACCGTTCCCGTCGTCCTCCGGGCACGGTCGCTCCGCGCCATACCCGAACGGACCGACCGCCTCATCGCCGCCACCGCGTTGGACCGGGACCTGCCGCTCATCACGCGGGACCCGGAGATCGCCACGGCCGCAGGGGTCGACGTGGTCTGGTAGCCGGGCACGGCCGGCGTCGCGGCGCAGGCAGCTCGCCCGGTGCAGGAGGCCCCGGGCCAGCGTCAGCGCCGCGTCCAGCGTGTCCTCACGCCCGCCCGGGCCTCCGACCTCAGCGGGTGCTCTCCGCCCACCGCGTACATGAAGACGTTCGTATCCACGAAGATCATCCGCGCCTCACACGTCCGCCGCGCCCCCGCCCTTCTCCGCCGCCGCTTCCCGTAGCCAGTCGCTCAACGTCTTGCCCTCACGCGCCGCCTGCCGCCTGTACCGCTCCTTGTCCGCCGCGTCCACCACGATGTGGATCCGCTCCGACACTGAGCCCTCCATGCACATGATCTATGTGCATGCAGGTAGCACGTGGGTGTACTCGCTTCAGCCGCCGTCGTGCAGCGGCAACCATTTTCTCAACGCAATGAGCAATAGAACTCAATCCGGTCAGTACCCGTCTTTGATGTTCTACTTGAGCAGCCGGAACCATGGAGAAGAGCCGGATTGCGAATCCCTGCCCGGATCCGTTGCATTTCCCGGCGCGGTTCCACAAAATACTCAGAGTATTGAGTAAAATTACTCAGGACACCGAGCAACATGGACTATACGCGCCCGATGGCCTCGACCCTGGCGGACCGGCTCGCGGAGCCGCGTCGGTTCATCCAGGTGGTGGCGGGTCCCCGACAGGTGGGCAAGACGACGCTGGTCCGTCAGGTCCTGGCCGACCTCGACGT
>CAYQCY010000141.1:0-3857 GCA_964416095.1 uncultured Gemmatimonadaceae bacterium | reverse complement strand
GCGACGGCGTCCTCGTCCTCGACGAGGTGCGGAAGGCGGCCGATTGGTCGGAGTCGGTGAAGCGGCTCTGGGACGAGGACACGCGGGAAGGCCGGCGTCTCCGGGTCGTGCTGCTGGGCTCGGCGCCGCTCCTGATCGAGCAGGGCCTCACCGAGAGCCTGGCGGGCCGGTTCGAGATCCTGCACATGGGGCACTGGTCGGCGGGGGAGATGGGCGAGGCGTTCGGATGGGACGTGGAGCGGTTCATCCACTACGGCGGCTACCCGGGTGCGGCTCCACTGGTCGACGACGAAGACCGCTGGACCCGCTACATCCGCGACTCACTCATCGAGACCACCATCGCCCGGGACGTGCTGCTGCTCGCGCGCGTGGACAAACCGGCCCTGCTGCGGCGTTTGTTCGAGCTGAGCTGCCGGTACTCGGGGCAGATCCTGTCTTACACCAGGATGCTGGGTCAACTCCAGGACGCGGGCAACACGACGACGCTGGCCCACTACCTCGATCTTCTCGCTGCCGCCGGGATGGTCACCGGTCTTCAGAAGTACGCCGGCCAGGAGGTGCGGCGCCGGGCGTCCAGTCCGAAGCTCCAGGTCCTCAACACCGCCCTGATGACGGCGGAAGCGGGCCGGACGTTCGACCGCGCCCGGGACGACCCGGAGTACTGGGGCCGTCTCGTCGAGTCGGCCGTGGGCGCCCACCTGGCCAACGCGGCCATGGCGGGCGAGCTGGAGCTGTACTACTGGCGGCACCGGAACCTGGAGGTGGACTTCGTGGTGGAGATGGACGGCGTCGTCACGGCCATCGAGGTGAAGACCGGTCGCGCACGGGATGTGCGACCCGGCCTGGACGCCTTTTCCGACTCCTTCGCTCCCGACCGGACCCTGCTCGTGGGCAGTGGTGGGGTAGCTGTCGAGGAGTTCCTGACGACGCCCGTCGAGCGGTGGGTCGGTCCGTAACATGGCCCGCGCCGACGGGTTTCAACGCGGAAGCGCGGCAGCCCTGCGCGGAGGCGCGGAACGCTCGCGGCCGTTCAAGGTCCGGCGTAGCCCCACCGTCGAGGTCCCGGGTGCCGGACGTCGACCGGAGCCGTGATCAGCCGCGCCGGTTTCCGCGTTCCCGCTTTACCCGCGTTTCCGCGTTGCCTCGGCCGCGTAGGTGAGCTGCCGCGTTCGGACCTCGGACCGTGTTGACCCGCGTATCCCCGCCCCGTATCCTGCCCTGACCGTCTTCGCGGCCCCGCCGCCGGGGCCGCCCACCCATAGGGAGCGCGCCAAGACACGCCTTCGCTTCGCACCGGGTCCGATCGTCTTCGTCCTTGCCTCCGGCTCACCGCACCGGGGGGTGATACGGGCCGTCGCTGGTTTGCATGGCTTCGGTTGACGCACGCCCCACCCCGTGCTCATGATGATCACCATGGCCCCCGAAGCAGCGTGTGCCGGTCCCACCCGCCGCCGCGCGACGGCGCTCGCGCTGACCTCTTCCCTCGCGCTCCTCGTCTTTCCCGCCTGTGACGGCGACATCGGCCGCGACGGTGTGACGGTCCGCGACAGCGCGGGGATCGCCATCGTCGAGAACAGCAGGGCGGCCTGGGAGGAGGGGGAGGGGTGGCGGCTGGCGTCGGAGCCGATGGCTTCCATCGGGCGGGTGGAGGGGCCGGCGGAGCACCGGCTCACCAGGGTCCGCGGGGCCGTCCGCCTCGGGACCGGCGCCATCGTCCTCGCCGACTTCGGCTCGAATCAGGTCCGCTGGTACGACAGCACCGGCGGCTTTCTCCGTGCCGTCGGTCGTAAAGGCGGCGGGCCGGGCGAGTTCGACGCGATCCTGGGGCTCTGGCGCCTGCCGGGCGACTCCGTCGTCGTCTTCGACTTCGGCAACGCGCGGATGACCGTGCTCGGCCCGGACGGCGAGCTCGGCCGCATCTACCGCCCCGAGCAGCACCGCGCCCTCGCGCGGCCGGTGGGCCCCTTCGCCGACGGCTCCTTCCTCGTCCGGAGCCAGTGGGCGGGTGTCGAGACCCCTAAGGCGGAGGGCGTGCATCGGGGTCGCGTCCTGTTCCTCCGCTGGACGCCGACGGGCGAGATCGGCGACACGCTGGTCGAGCGCCCGGGCGCGGTGCGCTACCATGGACGACTGATGGACCGGGACCTCCAGGCGTCACCGCCCTTCACCGACCCCACCGGCTTCGCCGTCGCGACGGCCGACGACCGCTGGTACTACGGTGCGCTCGACCGGTTCGAGATCGAGGTCTACACCCCCGGCGGCGACCTGCGAAGGCTGATCCGCCGCGACGTCCCGCCCCGACCGGTCACGGCCGGGCACGAGGAGGAGTGGCGCCGCTACGTGCGGGAGGAGTTCTCGTTCATGCCGGCCGCGGTACAGGGCTGGTACCTGAACCTCCCGTTCCCCGAGACCCTTCCCGCTCACGGCGCCATCCTCCCGGACGCCGAGGGCAACCTCTGGGTCGCCGCGTACTCTCTCGAGGAGGAGCCAGCCCGCTGGTCCGTCTTCGATGCCGATGGGCGCTTCCTCGGCACCGTCGCGACCCCGGCGGGCGGCACCCTCACCGATGTCGGCGCGGACTACGTCCTCGGCGTCTGGCGCGACGAGCTGGATGTCGAGCGGGTACGGCTGTACCGGCTCGTGAAGGGGGAGTGAGCGGGGCTTCGACGCGTCCCCCGCGTTGACGCCCCGAACGCCCTTCCGTATCCTGCTCCAACGGTCATTCGCGGCCCCGCCGCCGGGGCCGCCCACCCATACGGAGCGCTCCATGACACGCCTTCGCTTCGCCCCCGGTCCCATCGCCGTCCTGCTGGCCCTCGCCGCCACCTTCGCCGCGCCGCTTGGCCCGGCCGTTCCGGTCAACGGCCCGGCCCCCGCCGCCGCACAGGTGGCAGCAGGCGAGTCGGCTATCGGCCAGCAGCCGGTCGTCGTCACGGGGACGGCAGCACAGCAGGCGGACATCCCGTCACCCGAGGAGCATTTCGGCTACGCCATGGGCGCCGAGGGCCGCCTCGCCGACTGGGACGAGCTGGCGGCGTACTACCGGCTCATCGCCGAGCGGAGCGACCGCGTCCACCTCCGGGAGATGGGCCCGAGCACGCTGGGCAACCCGTTCTACGTCCTCTTCATCTCCTCGCGGGACAACCTGGCGCGGCTCGCTGAGCTCCAGCGCTACAACGCCATCCTGACGGACCCGCGGGGTCACAGCGACGCGGAGGTGGAGCGGGCGATGAGGGAGGGCCGCGCCGTCGTCGCCCAGAGCTACGGGCTGCACGCGTCGGAGGTGGCGGCCACGCAGACCATGGCCGAGATCACGTACGAGATGGCGACCCGGGACGACCCGGAGATGACGCGGATCCTGGACCAGACGGTGGCCATCATGTTCCCGTCGCTGAACCCGGACGGGACCACGATGCTGGCCGACTGGGTGGACGAGACCCGGGGCACCGAGTACCAGGGCGCGGGCCTGCCGTGGCTGTACCACCCGTACATCGGCCACGACAACAACCGGGACGCCTTCATGCAGAACACGGCCGAGTCCGTGTGGGCCGGCCAGATCCTGTTCCGGGAGTGGGTGCCCCAGGCGTTCGTCGACCACCACCAGATGGGCAGCTACGGGCCGCGCTTCTACGTGCCGCCCTACGCCGAGCCGATCCGCCCCGACGGCGACCCGCTGGTCTGGCGGGAGATGGCGTGGTGGGGCGGCCACATGGCGTACGACCTGGAGTCCGCCGGCCGCGACGGCGTGGCGGGCGCCTCCATCTACTCCGGCTGGGGCCACTTCGGGTTCCACTGGATCACCCCGTTCCACAACATCGCCGGGATGCTCACGGAGGCCGCCAGCGCGAAGCTGGCGT
>CAYQCY010000140.1:5326-8155 GCA_964416095.1 uncultured Gemmatimonadaceae bacterium | reverse complement strand
TCGGCTCGCTGTAACGAGGAGGAGGGACCATGCCGCAGATCGTCAACACGAGCCTCCGGATCCTGCCCCGTCCGCGGGACACACAGGGTGCGCGCTACATCCTCGGCGCCGCCGAGACGCTCGGCCGCGGGATCGAACAGCGCCGCCAGGAGCAGCGTCAGGAAGAGGCGGTCACGGAGGAGCGCGGCTTCCAGCGGGAGATGGCGGACCAGGCCTTCGAGCGGCAGCGGACCCTCGGCCGCGAACAGTTCGAGCGCCAGAAGGAGCTCGCGGAGATGGACCACGACCTCCGGCGCGCGCTCTCCGGCGACGAGCTGGCGCTGCGCCGGTGGATCGCGAAACAGCAGGCGATGCAGTTCCGAGAGGAGATCGGCTTCCGTGGACGAGAGGGCACCGCCGATCGGGCGCTGCGGCGCGAGGAGATGGGGCTCCGTTATCCGACTGGCCCTGTCGGTCCGAGCGTGAAGGAGCGGCTCGACATCCTGGGCTACGTCACCGGAGGGGAGCCGTACGCGCCCGACGATCCAAACTTTCGTCACCGCGAACGTTACGAGGAGCTCCTGTCCCTCCTGTTCCCGGAGCCGGCACAGCCGTTGCCGCCCGAGCCGGGCCTGGCACCCGCGCCGTTCGGTGTCCGCGCGCCGGAGATGCCCGGGCCCGGGCCGGAGACGCCGCAACTCGGCGTCGTGGAATCGAGGGCCGAAGGACCGGCCCTGGGCGCGACGCCTGACACGTCGACGTTCGAGACGTTCGACCTGCCGCCTGAGACAATCGCCGAGGACATGTTGGCCGCGAACCCGTCCGAGCAGGAGCTCGAGGCGTGGATCGCGCGGCTACCGGCCGACCAGCGGGATGCCGTCCGGGCTGAGATCGAGAAGCGGAGGGGGCGCTGATGGCGACACGCGAAGACCAGGTACCGGGCCAGGAGCTCGGCCGAGACCCTCGCGAGCAGTTCAGGCTGCAGCTCCACCGGGCGCGCCGTGCACAGCCGAGTCTCGCCGGCGACCTGACACGCCGTGAGCGCGTCGTCGGCGAGTTCGCCCGGGGCGTGGCGGCCGAGACGACGCTGGACTACGCGGCCCACGCCCACGAAGAGATCCTGGACATCAAGCCGGGCGAGTTCGACATCACCGATGTTGGGTACTGGTCCGGGCGGTTGCTGGGTGCGCTGCCCGCCATCTACTTGACGGGCGGTCTCGCCAACAGCCTGATCCGGAAAGTTGCGCTCAGTGCTGCGGAACGGGCCGCGGCCCAGGGCGTGGCGGGGTTCGCCGCCCGGGGTCCGCAGCGTGTGGCCCGCCTCGCGTCGGCGCTGGCAGCCCGCCCGGCCCAGGAGCTGCCCTTCTGGAAGCGGGCGCTCACATCGGCCAGCAAGAACGTGTACGAAGGCCTGGCGTTCTCGCTCGGTACGGCCCCGGCCCGCCACATCGAGGTGCCGGAAGGCATGTCGTTCGCAGAAGCGAAGGCGCGGCAGACCGCAGCCGAGTTCGGGATCGGCGCCGGCGCCGATTTCCTGCTCGGCGCCATCATGGGCACGGCGGGGAAGCCATTCGCCCGTGTGCTCCGGCGGCTACGTGAGAGCGACAATGCCCTCGACCGGGAGATGGCCGGAGCCATCGACGCCAGGCTTGAGGCGCTGGACACCGAGCCGCGCACATTCGATGTCGGGCCCGAAGGCGACGTGGTCCCGATGGAGCGTCCACAGCTCGGCCCCTCGGCCGAGGGTGCGCCGGCCCTGCTACCACCAGGTGCGCCCGTTTCTGGCGCGGCGCGTCCTGGATATGCCGGCACTCCTCCTCGTGCCGGCTTGGGTCGTGGCCGGCCATCGCCCGGTGTGCAGCAAGCGCCTGGCCCCTATCCGCGTGAGTTGCCGCCCGGCGCACGGTTCCGTGGCACGGCGGCAGGCGTCGTCGAGGACATCGAAGGGCCGTATCCACCTCTCGGGCGGGCTGCGATCCCCCGACGCACGACCGGCGCCCCGGAAGTCACGCCTGCGCCGCCAGGATCGGCCCGTGACCCGAACCTGGTTGACTACCTCGGACGCGAGCAGGCGCCTGGGGCACCTCGCGGGGTGGCGCCGGAACCCGGTGAAGCGCCGCGCTTGGGCCGGGAGCCCGAAGGCCCACTGACCGAAGACGACGTCTATCGGATCCGGGCCGCTCAGGAGGCTGAGGACATTCGCCGTGTGCTTGGCGGCCGGCGGGGCTTTGCCGAGGGAGAGGCCCGCGCCCCCGCAGGCAAGCCGCAGGTCGTGCAGAGCTTCGAGGGTGACATCCACGTCTTCGAGCACGGCGGGCAGTTCACTGTTGCACGAACCAGCGGTCGGACGGTGGATGTGTTGGACGGTCCGTTCCAAACGCAGGAACAGGCGGCACAAGCCGCGCGGCGGCACGTGAGCGAGATCGAGCGACCTGTAGCACCCGAGGTAAGGGCGGCCCGAGAACGGCCGCCACGGGAGCGGCTAGGAGCGGAGGAACCACCCGAGCCCCGCCCGGTGGCCGAGCCCGAGGCTGAGGGCCCACGTCCGGAGCCCGAGCGGCCGGCACTGGGCCGCGAGGAGCCGAGCCCGGCAGGCGAGCGGTTGCTTTCGGAGGACGATTATCGCGCGCTGTCCCGCACCGGCCGCCAGATCGCCGATGAAGTCGTCGCGGCCGAGAACGAGGGCCAGGTCATGCAGATGGCGACAGAGGCCACGACCGCTCGGCTGAATCCTGACGACCGCGACATCCTCGAGGGCCTCATCATCCGCAGACTCAATGAACTGCGGGGAAAAGCGGAGGCCGCCCCGGAGGGCGGCCCGCCGGCTGAGGCCATCCGTCCCCTTGAAGA
>CAYQCY010000140.1:0-5226 GCA_964416095.1 uncultured Gemmatimonadaceae bacterium | reverse complement strand
AGCGGCGTACCGAGAGCAACGTGTCACCCCGGAGATGGGGTCGCTTGACGTCCACTCCTTGGGCGCTGCGGCACAGCGCGTCGCCGCTCTGGTCTCCCGGCTCCAGCGGAGACCTTGGCAGCCGATCCAGCGCCTCGTGGAGCCGGGCCGAGCAGGGCCGCGGAGCGTGTCGAGCGATGAGGTCCGCGAGCACATCAACTTCCTCGTAGAAGCCGGGTTCGTTACCCGGGCTTGGGATGAGCGAGGGCTTCCGCATTACGCCCCAAGGGGGACAGACCTTCCGGAAGGGCTGTCTCTGACGTCCCCAGAAGCGCCTAAGGCGCCCGCCGAACTCCTCGCGGCACGCCGCGCCGAGGGGGCGGCCGAAGACCTGGCCCGCCGTGGAGAGGAGGCCCGGGCGCGGCGTGAGGAAGTGGTCCCCGTCACCGAGCGCGTCGAGGGCGTCGAGGGGCGCGAGGCGACGATCAAGACCGGGGAAGGCGAGAACATCCCCGCCCGCTACCGGGTCATCCCCGCCGACGAGCTGACCGTTTCGCACAACCCCGAGACGTTCCAGCGAAACGCTGGCTACCCGGAGGGCGTGCAGCCGCGGCCGTACGAACGTGACCCCGCCGCCCAGGAGCGGATCAGCACGCAGCCGTTGGACACCGACATCGTACTGGACCCCACCACCTCGCCCACGCTCGGGCCGCCCCAGGTCACGCCGTCCGGGGTCGCGGTCGGCGGCAACGACCGGGGCATGCGGATCCTGCGGGCGCTCCGGGCCGACCCGGACCGCTACGCCGCGTACCGAGAAGCCCTCGTGGAGCGGGCCGAGCAGTTCGGCCTCGATCCGGAGCAGGTAAGGGGCATGGAGAACCCGGTCCTGGTCCGCGAGGTCCAGCTCGAGGGTGACGTGTCCAGGGACGAGCTGCGCCGGCTCGCCGAGGCCATGAACATCGACCCGCAGAAGGCGAAGGACGAGCTCGCGGAGGCCGCCACGCGCGCCTCGCGGCTGATCCGGGGAGAGCGGGCGCTCCGGCACCTCGAAGAGACGCTCACGGGCGACGAGACGGTTCGTGCGTACCTCGACACCCGGGCCGGGCACCGGTTCCTCGAGATGCTCGTCGACGAGCGGACCATTTCCCCCCAGGAAGCGTCCCGGTTCCGCGACCCGAACGGGCTGCCGACCGCCGAAGGCAAGAAGCTCATCGAGGACATGCTCGAGATGGCCGCGGTTGGCGATGCGGACATCCTGGCGCGGACCCCGAAGGGCATCCGCAACAAGCTTTCTTACGCGGCGCCGGCCATCATCAAGGCGTCGTCAATAGAAGGATTCAACGTCAACGTCGCACTCCGCGACGGGTTGAACCTGCTGGCCGAGGCCCGTGCGGCGGATATGTCGCTCCGGGACCTCTTGGACCAAACGTCCATATTCGGGGCCCGGGAGGATAGCCCGTTCGGCGTGGCGCTCGCCCGGTTCCTGGACCAGAACGGCCAGCGCAAGGTGTCCACGGCGTTCCGGGAGTTCGCGGCCGACGCGGTCCAGGTCAGGGAAGGCACGGGTCGCGACATCTTCGGCAATGAGTTCAGCTTCCGTACGTCGTTCGAGCGGATCTTCGGGGAGGCCGTCGATCCCCCGCCCCCGCCCGGCCCGAAGCTCACGGACGACTTCGGCTTCGGCCAGCGTGGCGGTTTCGCGACCCGGGAGGTTCTGACACACCTCGCTGCTGCGCCGGCCGGCGCAGCGGTCGGGGGCGCGGTAGGCGCTGCGGCGCACCCGGAGGATCGGCGGACCGGGGCGCTGGCTGGTGCGGCTGCCGGTGCTGGCATCGCGGCCGGGGTCGCCGTGGGACACTCCACCGGGGCGTTGCAGGAGATGGTGGCCATGGTCGTCCGGGCCGCGGAAGGGTTCCGGGGCGGTGCGATAGACGCGCGCCAGCTCTTCGGTAAGTATCTCAGGCGCGGCACCGACTGGATGGATTCGTTGGGCCCGCACGGCCAGGAGCTCGCGCGTCAGATCCGGGCCATCGACCAGCGCGCCTCGAAGCGCTCGAAGAGCCACGCGCAGGAGGTCGGGCGCTGGCTGCGAGGTCTCGGTCGCGAGGAGCGGGAGGTCGTGGCGAAGCTCATCAACCGGCGCGAGAGTGTGGCCGGTGCCCCGGCGGAGCTGAAGGAGCGGGCCGATGCGATCCGCGCCATCCTCGACCGGGACATGGACGAGGCGCGCAGGCTCGGCATCACGCGGCTCGTGCGCGGCGAGCAGGTGCAGCTCGCCGGATCCGGGAAGGCGTTCCCCCAGGCGCCGAACCGCGAGGGCATCAAGTTCCTCGAGGATGCGCAGAAGAGCGGGCTCGCTCACCCCCGGGTCGCTGCATGGGCCCGCCAGATGGTCGAGCAGGGCAAGGCGGTGGACATGGAGGATGCGCTGAACCAGCTCCTCCGCTACCGGTCCAACCGGCTCCGCGGCGTGAACCCCTACTTCGAGCGCACCCGCTTCGAGCTGCCCGAGGATCTGATCGAGTGGGACCCGGCGCAGGTCCTGCCGTTCGCGCTCGAGCGCAACGCGCATTTCCTGGAGGGCGTGCGGGAATGGGGCATCAACTTCGAGCAGGCAGAAGTGCTGGTCGGCCGGATCGGCGGCGATACGGAAAGCGCCTACGCCCACACGATCGCCGACTTCATCAGCCACCAGTTCGGCGTCTCCGGGAAAGTGTCTCGCGCGGACCAGCGGCTCGCCGCCACAATCTCGGTTTACGAGACGAGCGCGCGGCTCGGCGGCTCCATCCTCTCCGCTCTCCGGAATGCGGGCCAGCGGCACACGAACACGGCGCACATGCCGATCGTGGCCCAGGTCCGGGCCTTTAAGGACATGCCGCCCTTCATCAACCGCTTTATCCCCGCCGCCCGCAAGCTCGCGCAACAGGTAGAGGCGACCGGTGCCGTCCGGTCCCGGACCGCCATCGCCGAGTTCGAGGCGGTGGCGTCGGGGCACAGGGTCAGTACCGTGGCGATGAAGCCGTTCACGAGCGTCGAGCGCGGCAACCAGGTCCACACCGCGATCGTGGCCCGGTACGCGCTCGAGCATGACATGAAGAAGCTGGTGACGCTGGAGAACGCGGGTCCGCTACGGAAGCTACTCGAGACCTTCATGAACCTGTCCGTGGATCCGGAGGGCGCCATCCGGCGCCGTGTCGGGAAGATGGGCCTGTCCGATGACCAGGTCCGCGAGATGATCATGTCCGGCCGGCGGCTGACCGAGGACGAGATTGAGACAGCGATGCACCGGCTCGTGGCTGACACCCAGTTCCCTCTCTCCCTCGCCACGGAGCGGATCTGGTGGTCGAGAAGCCCCTGGGCACGCCTCCTGTTCAAGTTCAAGACGTTCGGAATGGAGCAGACCCGGCTTGTGTACGACCAGGTGCTGAAGGAGGCCGTGAAGGGCAACGCTGCCCCGCTCGTAAAGTTCTTCGCGTGGACACTGCTCATGGGCGAGCTCTACAACCTTACCCGTGATCACGTGATCGGGTACGAGGATTCCCTGACGATGCGGATGATCAACCGGCCCGAAGAGCGTAATGCCGCAGGCGTCGCTGCGGCGGTGGGGCGCGACATCCTTGATGGTGGCGGTATCGGAATGCTTGCCGATCTCATCTACGGCGTCTCGGACTTCGTGGTCGGACCAGCCGGTAGCACGGCTGAAGCACTGGGCCGCTTCGGCCAGCACGTGATACAGAAGCCATCCCAGGTCTTCACTGCGGCGCGACAGTTGGCCAGGGAAGAAATCTCTGTCACGAAGCAGCTAGAGGGCGTGTGGCACCGGATAGATGCTGCTTTCTTCGACAGCAACTCCCGCTACTTCGAGCATCGGAAGTGGCGCCAGCGGACCTATAGCTGGCGCGAGAAGAAAGAGACGCCCGAGGTGGCTGCGCGCATGGTCGACCGCGCCGCTGAGCTGATCGCCGGCCGGGCCCAGTTCCCGACGACCGAGCGCACGCTGTCGTATGCCTACGCCGCCCGGGCGGTGACGAACGGCGACGTCGACGCCGCGGCTGACTACCTGGCCCGGATCCTCGACGACGCCGAGAACGCCAGCGAGCGGGCCAAGCTCCTGAGCTCCATCCGCATCTCGATGAGAGCGAAGTCGCCACTGGGCTTCATCGCCGACAAGGACCGGAACCGCTTCCTGAGCCAGTTCCCCGCTCAGGAGCGGATCGAAGCCCGGCGGCTGCAACGTGAGTGGGAGCTGGACTATAGGAGGGCGATCCAGCGGGCGCAGAGGAGGCGGCGTTGATGTTTCTGTTTCAGGACACGTTGGGCTACATCGGCAAGCTCACCACCAATCATCTGTGGATCAAGGTCGTTGCGGCGGCGCTGGCGACCGTGGACTGGCTGCTCTTCGACCCGACGCCGCGGCTGCTCTACTTCGCCGGCCTCCTCTCGTTTTTCGATTGGGTCGTGGGTCGGCGTCGCGCCGTCCGGGAAGGTGTGTACGACAAGGAGATCGCCCTCGACCGGCTGTTCACGAAGGCCGCGGTCTGGTTGCTGCTGATCTCTGTATGGTGGGGCGCGCATCACCTCGAGGCCGACCTCGGGATCCCTGGCGCGGTGTTCGTGGCCGTCCTGTTCACCTTCGTCATGATCATCGAGGAATGGGTCTCCATCGACCGTAACCTCGGGGGCACGTTCCTGCGTCCCGTGTTCCAGTTCTTTGGTAGCGTCGTGAACAGGCTGGTCGATGCGAGCTTCAACAAGAAGGAGCAGACATGAAGATCAAGGCCGGGGTGGATCTCGGCGGATGGCGTGCGCCGATGTGGCGCGCCGCGGCGGTGGTCGAGGAGGTGTATCTGGAGCTCACCGGCGAAGAGGCGACCCTCACATCGGGCGTGCGCAACGAGGAGGGCAAAAGCCTGCACGGCGATGGCCTGGCCGGCGACTGGAGCGTGGTGCCGGAGCTGCGCACCGAGAAGATGCAGCAGGTGCTCGTCGCCCGGCTCAAGTCACGCCTGGGCCCGGACTACGACATCCTCATTCACGACGTCGGGCAGGGCCTGCACCTGCACGTTGAGTTCGATCCAACCTGAGGAGGCAACATGCTCGAAGCCATCGCAGAGGCGTTCGGAGTGGGCAGCACGGAGATCCTGGTCGGCGCCGCGACGGTCGTCGGCGCCATCATCGGCTGGTTTGGCAAGAAGGGGAAGGACGCAGCCAAGCAGAAGCGGGACAGCCGGCCGCCGACGCTCTAAG
>CAYQCY010000139.1:0-8219 GCA_964416095.1 uncultured Gemmatimonadaceae bacterium | reverse complement strand
AGAAGAAGGACGACGAGGAGAAGAAGAGCGAGCAGGAACGCCTCATGGCCGACCGCGGCGGCTCGTCCTCACCCTCCCGGAGCTCCTGACCCCGACCGGACCGAAACGGCGGAACGCGCCGGTCCGCGCTCGTCGCCGGGCCGGCGCGCTTTTGTTGGGCTCCTGGCTGATGCAAGTGGTGTTTCGGGCTGCCGTTGGTGCTGCTCGCAGCGCGGCGAGGATCCCCTCGATGCGCATGCCTCGCGGCAGGGCCAGGTTCCGGTGGGGACAACGCGGAGAGGGGTAGGAGGCGGATGCGCGGAAGCCGCCGTCGCGAACGGTTGCCCTTCACGGGGCCGTCCGACAGGAGGCTTTGAAGGTCGGGCCGCGGCGCGTACGTAGGGGGCCGCGAGCGTTCCGCATCTCCGCGCAAGCATTCAGCGCTTCCGCGTTGAACGGCGTTCATACCTTGCCCGCAGCCCACCGAGGATCCGCTCGCTCCGCACCTGCGAGCTGTCCTGTCGTGTGCGGGCAAGGACATCGACGCCCCGGGCATCCCGCCTGGCCGGGACGGCCGGCCCTACCCCAGCAGCCCCGCCTCCGCGAAGGACACGTAGCGGGCGTCGCCGATGACCACGTGGTCCAGGACGGGGATCCCGAGGATCTTGCCGGCCCGGGCGAGCTGGTCCGTCACTTCCCGGTCCTCCGCCGAGGGCGCCGGGTCGCCCGACGGGTGGTTGTGCACCAGGATCAGCGCCGCCGCGCTCTCCACCACGGCCCGCTTGAAGACCTCCCGCGGGTGCACCACGGACGCGTCCAGCGTGCCCCGTGTCACCATGAGCTCCGCCATCACGGCGTGTTGCGTGTTCATGAGCAGGACCCGGAACTCCTCCTGGTCCAGGTCCCGGAGCGCCGGCGCGCACCGCTCGTAGACGTCGCCGGGGCCCCGGATCCGGCTCCGCTCCGTCGGCCCCTCCCGGGCCAGCCGCCGCCCCAGCTCCAGCGCCGCCGCCACCCGGGCCGCCACCGCCGGGCCCACCCCCGGCACCCCTGTCAGCTCGCCCACGGACGCCGCACCCAGACGCCTGAGCGAGCCCGACCAGCGCTGCAGCAGCCCCGCCGCCACGTCCACCGCCGACTGCCCCCCGTTCCCGCTCCCCACCAGGATCGCCACCAGCTCCCGGGACGACAGGGCACCGGGCCCCAGCGTCCGGAGCCGTTCCCGGGGACGGTCCCGGGCCGGCCACTCCTTGATGGCGTACGGCGTGCGCGTCGCGGTCATGACGGATACATTGGCCCGTCGAACGGGGCACCGGAATGCGTGGGTAGGCCAGGTTTTGATCGGTAATCCGTGACCGCCGACCGCCGACCGCCGCCGGGTTCACAGCGTGTTCCGGGTTCGCGGCGTTTGCTTGACCGGTGACCGGTGACGGGTGGGGTTCGCGGGGTACGCGGGGTTGGCGGCGTCGTGTGCTGGGGTTTCGGAGCAAGCAGGACCAGGCCGGGGCCTGGAAAGTACGCGGGGCCAGCACGCCGGTGAGGCGGGCGCGGCGGCGGCGAACCTGCCGTGCCCGGCACGTCGAGCCGTGACCTGTTTCCCGTAAGCCGTTGCCAGCGGCCACAGCCCCTCGACAATCGGACCAAGCCAGGAGTCCATGCCCATCAACGTCATCCACGTCGTCGGGGCGCGGCCCAACTTCGTGAAGATCGCGCCCATCTTCCGGGAGATCGCCGAGCGCGGCGACGTCTTCGAGCAGGTGCTGGTCCACACCGGCCAGCACTACGACCCGGAGATGTCCCAGGTCTTCTTCGACGAGTTCGGGCTGCCCGAGCCCCACTTCAACCTGGGCGTCGGCTCCGCCTCCCACGCCCGCCAGACGGCGAAGGTCATGCTGGAGCTGGAGGCGCTGCTGGAGGAGCGGAACCCGGACTGGCTCGTCGTCGTGGGCGATGTGAACTCGACGCTGGCCGCCGCCCTCGTCGCCGCCAAGATGGGCATCCGGACCGCCCACGTGGAGGCCGGGCTCCGCTCCTTCGACCGGACCATGCCCGAGGAGATCAACCGCCTCCTCACGGACCAGATCGCGGACCTGCTCCTCACCCCGTCCCGGGACGCCGACGAGAACCTGGCCCGGGAAGGCGTCCCGCCGGACCGCATCGCCTTCGTGGGCAACGTCATGATCGACACCCTGGTCCGCCTCGAGCCCCGGGTCGACCGCCGCTGGCCCGGGGTGCGGAAGGCCATGGAGCTGGAGGACGACTACATGCTCGTCACGCTGCACCGGCCCGGCAACGTGGACCACTCGGACACCCTGGCCGAGATCCTGGGCGCCCTCTGGCAGCTCGGCCGGCGCATGCCCGTCGTCTTCCCGATCCACCCCCGGACGCTCCGCCGCATCGACGAGTTCGGCCTCGACATCCCCGACGGCGCCGACCTCCGCTTCATCGAGCCGCTGGGCTACATCGACTTCATGAGCCTCACCGCCCACGCCCGCCTCGTCCTCACCGACAGCGGTGGCGTCCAGGAAGAGACCACCTTCCTCGGCGTCCCCTGCCTCACCGCACGACCCAACACCGAGCGGCCCATCACCATCACCGAGGGCACGAACCGCCTCGTGGACTCCTCCATGACCGCCATCGTCGAGGCCGCCGACGAGATCCTGGAAGGCCACCGCACCTTCGAGCCCGGCCGGCCCGAGCTGTGGGACGGTGAGGCGGCGAAGCGCATCGTGAACGAGCTCGAACGGCGAGGGTAGCGGGGCAGGCTTCGCGGGGGGGCCGGTTGGTTCCCGGCACGGACCGCTCACCGGGGTGTCACGCGAAGCCGCGAAGGGTCGCGAAGCCGCGAAGAACCGCAACCTTGAACAGGGAGGACGGCGAGGACGGAGAGAACCGGCCACGTCATCGATCACCGATCACCGATCATCGGTCACCGATCAGGCTCACCCCGCCAAGCAGGGAGTCGCCGGATCCAGGCTCACCCCCCGAAGAACGCCCCCACCGCGTCGATCACCTCGCCCCGCTCCCCCTCCGTCAGCTCCGGGAACACCGGCAGGCTCAGCACCTCCCCGCACGACGACTCGGACACCGGCAGGTCGCCCTCGGCGCCGCCCAGTTCGCGGAAGCACGGCTGCAGGTGGAGTGGTACCGGGTAGTAGACCCCGGACCCGATCCCGGCGTCCCGGAGGTGCTCGCGCAGCGCGTCCCGGCGCCCGTCCGCGACCCGCACCGTGTACTGGTTGTACACGTGGTCGTTCTCGTCCAGCACGACGGGCCGGCGTAGCGCCGGCTCCAGCCCCTCGAACGCCGCGTCGTACGCCGCCGCGTGGGCCTTCCGCGCCGCCGCGAAGGTCGCCAGGTGCGGCAGCTTCGCGGACAGCACGGCCGCGTGCAGCGCGTCCAGGCGCGAGTTCGTGCCCACCATCTCGTGCTCGTACATCTTGCGGCCACCGTGGACCCGGAGCTTGAAGAGGCGCTCGGCCAGGGCGTCGTCGTCGGTGGTGATGAGCCCGCCATCGCCGAAGCCGCCCAGGTTCTTGGTGGGGAAGAAGGAGAACGCCCCCGTCGTGCCGACGGCGCCGGCGGCCCGCCACGTCCCGTCCAGCTCCTGCCGGGCACCGATGGCCTGGGCGCAGTCCTCGACCACGGCGAGCCGCCGCTCCTCCGCCAACGCCAGGATCGGCGCCATCTCCGCCATCTGCCCGTACAGGTGCACGACGATGAGCGCCCGCGCCTCCGGACCGAGCGCCGCCGCCACCGTCTCCGCCGTCACGTTGAACGTCTCCGCGTCCACGTCGCAGAAGACCGGCGTGAGCCCCGCGTTCCACACCGCGCCCGCCGTGGCGAAGAAGGTGAACGCCGGCACCACCACCTCCGACCCCGGCGGCAGCTCCAGCGCCTTCAGGGAAAGCAACAGCGCGTCCGTGCCGCTGGCGCAGCCGATGGCGTGCTCCGTCCCAACCAGCTCCGCCACCCGCCCCTCGAGCCGCACCACCGGCTCGCCCAGGATGAACCGCTGGGAGGTCACCACCTCCTGGACCGCCGCGTCCAGCTCGGATCGGAGCGCGACGTACTGCCTCGTCAGGTCGAAGAAGGGTACGGGCATCGTCATGGCCTCGTTCGTCGTGAGTTCTGGGCTCGTCGGCGGGAGCAAGATACCGAGGCGCGAGGGTCGTGACGAGGGCTGCCGGGCACGGGTCAGGGGCACGGGCACGGGTCGAAGGCACGGGTCACGGGCACGGGTCGAAGGCACGGGTCGAGGGCTTCGGGTGAGGGGGCGGGCGCAGAGGGCAGAGGGCGTCGCGCACGGGTCCGGGCACGGGCAGGGGCAGGGGCAACGGGGCGCCCCGACCCCCTCCCCCTCCCCCTCCCCCTTCCCCTGCCCTTGCCCGCCGCCTTCTGCCCTCTGCCCCTAACCCATCACCCATGACCCGATACCCGTACCCGAACACCGTGCCCGGAAAGACCCCTGCCCAAGACCCGGACGAAGAAAGGTCCAGCGAGCCTCCCGCCCGCCGGACCTCCCGCTCACCCCGCGAACCCCACCGATCACCGGTCAGAAGCTGACGCCGCGAGCCCGGCTCACGCCACGAACGCCAGCTACCCCCCGGCCTTCCCGCAGCACTTCTTGTACTTCTTCCCGCTCCCGCACGGGCACGGGTCGTTGCGGCCCACCTTCTCCTCGACGGTGATGGGCTGGGTCACCTGGGGCTCGCCGTCCTCGCCTCGGTTCGTCGCCGTACCTGTGAGCGCGTCCGCGCCGATCTTCTGACCGCCGGACGACCGGGCGGCGCGGTCCACGAGACCGCCGCCCACCGCGCCGACGCCCGCCGGCTGCCCGCCACCGTTCCCGGACCGCTGCCGGGCCTGGCTGCCGACGCCGGTGGCCGGAGCGTCGCTCGGGCCGGACAGCACCATGCGCTGCGGCATGCGCGGCCGCAGCCGTGGCTCCACCTCCAGCCGCGCCCGGAAGACGGCGGACGCCACCGACCGGCGAATGTCCGTCATGAGGCCGACGAACATTTCGTAGGCCTCCTTCTTGTACTCGATCAGGGGGTCCTTCTGGCCCCAGCCCCGGAAGCCGATGGACGCCTTCAGGTGGTCCAGGTCGTAGAGGTGGTCGCGCCACTTCTCGTCGATGACGCTCAGCACGATGAAGGAGAGCAGCCGCTCGGCGTGCTCGCCGAACTCCTCGATCTTCGACTTGAACTGGTCCCGGGCCTTCTCCTGGAGCAGCTCGACGATCTCGTCCGGCGTGTCGTACGGCTGGTTCGGGTCGTTCTCCTCCGGCAGCTCCGGCACGGTCAGGAAGTAGTCCAGCACCATGCGCTGGCGCAGCCCCGCCAGGTCCCAGAGCTCCGGCCGGACGTCGTCGTCCACGAAATCCGGGACGGTCTCCTCGATGGCGTGGGCCATCATGTCCAGCACCTCGCCCTTCAGGTCCTCGCCGCCTTCCAGCGCGAAGAGGCGCAGGTCGTAGACCACCTCCCGTTGCTGGTTCATGACGTCGTCGTAGTCCAGCAGCCGCTTCCGGGCCTCGAAGTTCTGCATCTCGACACGATGCTGGGCCCGCTCGATGCTCTTCGTGACGATGCCCGCCGTGATGACCTCGCCCTCCTCGGCGCCCATGCGCTCCATGACCCCGGCGATGCGGTCGGAGCCGAAGAGGCGCATGAGGTCGTCTTCCAGCGACAGGAAGAACTGGGACGCGCCCGGGTCGCCCTGCCGGCCGGCCCGGCCCCGGAGCTGGCGGTCGATGCGCCGGGACTCGTGGCGCTCGGAGCCGATGATGTGGAGCCCGCCGATCTCGAGGACGTGGTCGTCGGGCTTGTCCGAGAGCTCCTCCCAGCGGCGCGGGTCCGCCGAGGCCAGCTCGTCCAGCTCCAGCCCGCGCTCCTTCGCGAAGCCGACGGTGCGGGCGTCGGTGACGCCCTTCCCCAGCTTGATGTCGGTGCCCCGGCCGGCCATGTTCGTCGCGATCGTGACGACGCCCGGCTGGCCCGCCTTCTGCACGATCTGCGCCTCCTGCTCGTGGTACTTCGCGTTCAGCACGCTGTGGGGGATGCCCCGGCGCTTGAGCATGCGCGACAGCGTCTCCGACACGTCCACCGAGACCGTGCCCACCAGGACGGGCAGCTCCAGCCGGTGCAGCCGCCCGATCTCGTCCATGATGGCGACGTACTTCTCCCGCTTCGTCTTGTAGATCAGGTCGTGGCGATCGTCCCGGATCACCGGCTCGTTCGTCGGGATGACCATGACGTCCAGGCCGTAGATCTCGTGGAACTCGCCTTCCTCCGTCTCCGCCGTACCGGTCATGCCGGCCAGCTTGTCGTACATGCGGAAGTAGTTCTGGATCGTGATGGTGGCCAGCGTCTGCGTCTCGCCCCGGACGCTCACGCCCTCCTTCGCCTCCACCGCCTGGTGCAGCCCGTCGCTCCACCGCCGGCCCGCCATCTTCCGGCCGGTGAACTCGTCCACGATGACGACCTGGCCGTCCTCGATGATGTACTTCTCGTCCTTGTGGAAGAGCGAGTACGCCTTCAAAAGCTGGTGCACCGCGTGGATCTTCTGGCTCTTCTCCGCGAAGTCCCGCTCCAGCTCCTGGATCCTGTCCCGCTTCTCGTCCACCGACAGGTCCTCGTCCTTCTCCACCTCGCCGATGGCCACCGAGATGTCCGGCGCCACGAACGCCTCCGGGTCGTCCGGCGACATCTCGTCCAGGCCACGGTCCGACAGGTGCACCGTGTGGCCCTTCTCGTCCATGGCGAAGTACAACAGCTCGTCCACCTCCTGGAGCCGCTTGTCCCGCATCGCCATGGCCTCCATCTGCTGCACCAGCTTCTGCAGGCCCGGGTCATCGGCGAACAGCTTCATCAGACGACGGTTCTTCGGCGCGCCCCGCTTCGCCGCCAGCAGCTTCTCGCCGGCCTCCTCCATGGCGCCGTCCTCGCTCGTCTCCGCCCGGTCCAGCGCCTTCTCCGCCTCCGAGATGAGATGGTTCACCTCACGGGTCTGCTTCCGGTGCAGGCTGTTCACCATGGGGTTGTAGCGCCGGTAGATGTCCGACTGCTCCTCGGCCACCGGCCCGCTGATGATCAAGGGCGTGCGCGCCTCGTCGATGAGGATCGAGTCCACCTCGTCGATGATGGCGTAGGCGTGACGAAGCTGGACCCGCTGCTCCAGCGACAGCACCATGTTGTCCCGCAGGTAGTCGAACCCGAACTCGTTGTTCGTGCCGTACGTGATGTCGGCGTGGTACGCCGCCCGACGCTCCTCCGTGCCCGGCTCGTGCAGGTCGATGCAGTCCACCGTCAGACCCAGGTACTCGTACACCGTGCCCATCCACTCCGCGTCACGCTGCGCCAGGTACGAGTTCACCGTGACCAGGTGCGCGCCACGGCCCGTCAGCGCGTTCAGGTACAGCGGCATGGTGGCGGCCAGCGTCTTCCCCTCACCCGTCGCCATCTCCGTCGCCTTGCCCCGGTGCAGCGCGATGGCGCCGATGAGCTGCACGTCGTACGGGACCATGTCCCACACCGCCTCCGTGCCCGTGAAGACGATGTCCTTGCCCAGCAGACGACGACACGCCTCCTTCACCGTCGCGAACGCCTCCGGCAACAGCTCCTCCAGCACCGCCTCCAGCACCTCCCGCAGCCGGTCGTCCAGCTCGTTCGACCGGCCCTGCAACGCCTCCCGCTCCGCCGCGTCCTCCGTCCCACGCTTCGTCTCCCGGACCTCCTCGATCTCCTCCTCCAGCGCCGCCGTACGCTCACGGATGATGCCCCGGAACTTCTCCGTCTGCGCCTTCAGCTCGTCCTCGGACAACGCCTCGAGACGCTCCGCGACGGCGTTGATCTCGTCCACCAGCGGCTGGAGCTTCTTCACCTCCCGCTCGTGCTTCGTCCCGATCACGCGCGTGACCAGGCCGCCCAGCCACTTGAAGAAGTCCTTCACGTATTCGAAGAGGATCATGGGACGCGCGCTGTGTTGTCGTGAGGTCGTGTTTAATCGTGTATGCTACCCGGGCCGTACGTCAACGGTCCGGGGCATGGACCGCGCGCAGGAGGGCTCGCCTTCGGCTCGCCGGGAGGCGCCGCCTTGCGGCGCAGGAGGTGCCCTACGGGCACAGGAGGCGCCCTTCGGGCGTAGGAAACGTCGCTTCCGCGACGCAGGCGGGAGGCGACCAGAAAACCTCTCGCCTCCCTTCTTCCGCCTTCCGCCTTCCGCCTGTCGTTCCTGGT
>CAYQCY010000138.1:0-8253 GCA_964416095.1 uncultured Gemmatimonadaceae bacterium | reverse complement strand
CCTCCTCGAAGTATCCCCCTCGCCACACCCTCCTCGTAGCACCCACTCGCCTCACCCTCCTCGCAGTTCACACCTCGCAGCATCTATCTCGCCTCATCCTCCTCGTCTCATCCCACGGGACCCTTGACACCACGCCGATGATGTATATTCTTCCATTTCCGTTGCATAAACCATAACACCGGGGCGACACGTGAAGGGAACCGTGGCGTTGGCGTACTCGGGCGGCCTGGACACGTCGGTCATCGTGCCGTGGCTGCGTGAGCGGGGTTGGGAGGTGGTGTGCGTGGCGGCGGACGTGGGGCAGGGCGAGGAGCTGTCGGGTCTGGAGGCGCGTGCGGCGGCGCAGGGTGCGGCGGGCTGCGTGGTGCTGGATCTGCGGGAGTCGTTGGTGCGTGAGGCGGTCTGGCCGACGTTGAGGGCGGGGGCGGTGTATGCACGGAAGTATCTGCTGGGCACGGCGATGGCGCGGCCGATCATCGGCCGTGCGCAGGCGCTGGTGGCGAAAGACGTGGGCGCGACGGCGCTGGCGCACGGGTGCACGGGAAAGGGGAACGACCAGGTCCGGTTCGAGCTGTCGTACGCGGCGTTCGCGCCGGAGCTGGAGGTGATCGCGCCGTGGCGGGAGTGGTCGATCCGGTCGCGGGAGGACGCGCTGGACTATGCGGCGGCCCGTGGGATCCCGTTGACGGCGAGCCGTGCGGAGATCTACTCCCGTGACCGGAACCTGTGGCACGTGAGCCACGAGGGAGGTCCGCTGGAGGACCCGTCGTGCGAGGCGCCGGCCGACCTGTACCTGGTGACGCGCTCGCCGGAGGAAGCGCCGGAGGCGGCGGAGCATGTGGAGATCGGGTTCGAGGAGGGCTATCCGGTGGCGGTGGATGGCGAGGTGCTGGGTCCGGTTGCGCTGCTGGAGCGGTTGAACGAGGTGGCGGGGTTGCACGGTGTGGGTCGGGCCGACGTGGTGGAGGACCGCCTGGTGGGGATGAAGTCGCGGGGCGTGTACGAGACGCCGGGCGGCACCCTGTTGTTCACGGCGCACCGCGAGCTGGAGCAGCTCGTGCTGGACCGGCGCACGCTGGCGCTGAAGGACGAGCTTGCGGCCCGCTACGCGGACCTGGTGTACGAGGGCCGGTGGTGGGGGTTGGAGCGGGAGGCTCTGGACGCGCTGGTGGACCGGACGCAGCGGGTGGTGACGGGCGCGGTGCGGCTCCGGCTGTACAAGGGTGCGGTGTCCGTCGTGTCGCGGACGAGCCCGCTGTCCCTCTACGACGACGCCCTCGCCTCCTTCGGCGCCAGCAGCTACGACCACGCGGACGCCGCCGGGTTCATCCGCCTCTTCGGCCTGCCGACCCGGGTCGAGGCGGCGCGGTTCGGGGATGACCGGGCCGAGGCCCTCGAGCTCCCGCTGCCGGTCCCGGAGGCGGCGCCGCAAGGGTCCGGGAAGGCGGCGTGGGCGCGGGCGGCGAGCGGGTGAAGACGGTGAGCGATGGCGGGGACGGGTCGGCGGTCGGGCATCGCCTCTGGGGTGGGCGCTTCGCCGAGGGCCCGGCGGCATCGCTGGACGCGCTGAACCGGAGCCTGCCGGTGGACCGGCGCCTGTGGCGCGAGGACGTGGACGCGAGCCGGGCCTGGCTGGAGGCGCTGGCCGGAGCCGGCGTCGTCACGCAGGAGGAAGCGGCGACCCTGGATGCGGGTCTCGCGAAGGTGGCGGCACGCCTCGAACGCTGGCACACCGCGGACGCGGACCTCGACCTCGAATTCGAACTCGAACTCGAATTCGAATTCGATGAAGACATCCACACCCTCGTGGAGCGTCTGCTGTACGAGGAGGTCGGCGAGGTGGCGGGCAAGCTCCACACCGGCCGGTCCCGGAACGACCAGGTGGCCACGGACTTCCGGCTGTGGATGCTCCGGGCCGGTCCCGGCCTGGACGCGGCGCTGGCGGAGCTGCAGCGGGCGCTGGTGGAGCAGGCGTCGTCGTGCATGGACATGATCATGCCGGCGTACACGCACCTGCGCCGGGCCCAGCCGGTGCGGACGGCCCACTGGCTCCTCTCCCACGTCTGGCCGCTGCAGCGGGACCGGGAGCGGCTGGCCGAAGCGCTGGAGCGGGTGTCCGTGCTGCCGCTGGGGGCGGGCGCCATCGCCGGCTGTCCCTTCCCGGTGGACCGTGACGCCCTGGCGGAGCGGCTCGGGTTCCGGGCGGTGGCCGAGAGCTCCATGGACGCCGTGGCGGACCGGGACTGGGTCGTGGAGGTGCTCTTCGTCGCGAGCCTGGTGGGCACGCACCTGTCGAGGCTGGCCGAGGACCTGATCCTCTTCGCCTCGGAGGAGTTCGGGTTCGTGACGCTGCCGGAAGCCCACACGACGGGCTCGAGCCTCATGCCCCAGAAGCGGAACCCGGACGGGCTCGAGCTGGCCCGGGGCAAGACCGCGCGACTGACCGGCGCGCTGACCGCGGCGCTGGGGATGCTCAAGGGCCTCGCCTCCGGCTACCACAAGGACCTGCAGGAAGACAAGACGCTGCTCTTCGAGGCGCTGGACACGCTGGCGGTGCTGTTGCCGGTGACCGCCGGGACGGTGGCCGGGCTGACCTTCGATGCCGGGGCCATGGCCCGGGCGGCAGCGGATCCGGGGCTGCTGGCCACGGACCTGGCGGACGAGCTGGTGCGGCGCGGCGTGCCGTTCCGGGAGGCCCACAGTGCGGTGGGCGGCATGGTCCGGGAGGCCGAGGAGACCGGGCGGCCGCTGCTGGGGCATGACGGCGTCGCGGCGGACCACCCGCTGCTGCGGGCGGCGGGCGGCGGCCTGGACGCGGCGGCGTCGGTGGAGCGTCGTGGGGGTTCGGGGGGCACGGCCCGGGCCGCGGTCGAGGCGCAGCTCGAGGCGGCGACCCGGCTCGTCGGCTGAGTACCCGATACTGGCGCGTTACCGGACGGCGACATAACTTGGTCCCCGGACAAGTCCGGGCCTTCCCCGGCCCGGCGGACCTGTTCCCGAGCATCTCCGGAATCCACCAGACCGAGGATTGTGCCATGACGCGTATCAAGCAGGGGATCGCGCTGTCCCTCATCGTGGCCGGTGCCGTCCTGGCGGCGTGCAGCGACAACACCGAGCCGAACCCGTGCGACCCGTTCGAGGGGACGTGGAACGCCACGACGTTCACGTACACGCTGAACGCGGACCCGAACGTCGTGGTCGACGTCCGGGACTTCGGGGCTTCGATCCAGCTCACGGCGGACGACAACTGCTCGTACACCGGCTCTGCGGTGATCCCGCCCGCGACGACTGCTGTGGACCTCATGGGCACCTTCACGCTGGGGGATGGCACGCTCACGTTGAACGAGCAGATCGTCACGACGCTGAGCCAGACCTTCGACTACACGCTCAACGGCAACACCCTGACGCTGGTGAACGACGACAGCTCGTTCGACTTCAACCAGGACGGTGAGGTCACGGCCGGGGAGGCCGCCACCCTCACCATCGTCCTGACCCGGAGCTAGTCGCTCCGGTCCCGCACCGGCGACGCCCCGCGACGGACGACCCGCCGCGGGGCGTCGTGCATCGCGGGTGGTCGTGCGCCGGTGTCGGCGCCGTTCCGGAGCGTCCGCGCACCGATTTTGCATGGGGTAGGGGGCGGCACTATGTTGCCGCAGAACGGCAGCGAGGCGCCCCGCGCACGCGCCGGGAAGCGCCGCTCCATCGACGCACGAGATACAGGACGGAGGACAGCATGAGCACGGCGACGGAAACGCCGGCCAGGAACCGGCCCAAGCTGGACGAGCTGGATCTTCCTCTCGGGAAGCGGGTCCGGCTGCACCGGATCCTCTACGAGCACGGGGTCGGCAACGGCACGCTGTTGGCGCTGCCCATCGACCAGGGCATCGAGCACGGCCCCATCGACTTCCTGCCGAACCCGCCGGCGGCGGACCCCCACTACCAGTGGGAGCTGGCGGTGGAGGGCGGCTACAACGCCATCGCCTGCCACTGGGGTCTGGCGCGGCAGTACATGAAGAAGTACGCCGGGAAGGTGCCGCTGATCCTGAAGATCAACGGCAAGACGAACATCCCGAGCGACGACGAGGCGATCTCCTCGCCGACGGCCACCGTGCAGGATGCCGTGTCGCTGGGCGCCGACGCCGTGGGCTACACCCTCTACGTGGGCTCGCCGCGGCAGGACGAAGACATCTCGCGGCTCCAGCGGGTCCGTGAGGCGTGTGAGCTGTGGGGCATGCCGCTGGTCGTGTGGTCGTACCCCCGGGGCGCGGCCATCGAGGCGAAGGGCGGCCGGGACTCGCTCTACGCCGTGGACTACGCCGCCCGGCTGGCCCACGAGCTCGGCGCGGACATCATCAAGCTGAACGTGCCGAAGAAGAGCGACAAGGATTCGAAGATGCCGCAGAAGTACCAGGACATCGAGTGGGACTACGAGAGCGGCGCCGCCCGTGTCGTCTCCTCGGCCCAGAAGTCCATGGTGCTCTTCAGCGGTGGCAGCAAGATCAGCGACGAGGACCTCATGGAGAAGGCGCGCACCGTCATGGAGGTGGGCGCCACCGGGCTCATCTTCGGCCGCAACATGTGGCAGCGGCCCATGGACGAGGCGCTGGCCATGACGGGGAAGATCAAGGAACTCCTCGCCAAGCACCCGGCTTGAGCGACCAGGACGAGCTGAAGCGACAGGCCGCCGGACGGGCGGTCGAGCTGGTCGAGGACGGCATGGTGCTGGGCCTCGGCACCGGCTCGACCGCCCGTCTCGTGCTCGAGGCGATCGCCGCGCGGCGTGCCCGGGGCGAGCTCCAGGACATCGTGGGCGTCCCCACCTCCGTCTCCACGCAGCAGGCGGCCGAGCTGCTGGACATCCCCCTCACCACCCTGGAAGACACACCGGCCATCGAGCTGACCCTGGACGGCGCCGACGAGGTGGACCCCGACATGAACCTGATCAAGGGCCTCGGCGGAGCCCTGCTCTGGGAGAAGATCGTCGCCTCCGCCTCCGAGCGCCTCGTCATCGTCGTGGACGGGTCCAAGCTGGTGGACCGCCTCGGCGAGCGGTCGCCGCTCCCCGTGGAGGTCGTGCCCTTCGGCTGGGCGACCCACGTGGCGGCGTTCCGCGCCGCCGGCGCCGAGCCGGAGCTGCGTCGGCACGACGACGAGCCCTTCCGTACCGACGGCGGCCACTACCTCCTCGACTGCCGCTTCGACGGCGGCATCCCGGACGCGCCGGCCTTCGACGCCGAGGCCCGCGGCAGGGTCGGCGTCGTGGAGACCGGGCTTTTTCTCGGTATGGCCACGGCGGTCGTGGTCGCCGGGGAGGACGGCGTGTCCATGAGGGAGCGAGATCATGGCTGAGATCCGGGGCAGGGGCAGGCCCAGGGGGTGGCGTCAGCCGGCTACAGCGCGAAGAGCGCGCTTCCTGGGGCAAGCACGGTCCATGAAAGGCGCCTCGCGCCGTGCGCGCCGGTGGCGCGCCGCTGGGCCTGGGCCTGCTGCCCTTGGGCCTGCCCGGGGTGGGGAAGGGGGAGGGGGAGGGGCATGGGCATGGTGAAGCTCGCGCCCTCCATCCTGTCGGCGGACTTCGCGCGCCTGGGCCAGGCGGTGGCGGAGGCGGAGGCAGGGGGCGCCGACTGGATCCACGTGGACGTCATGGACGGGCACTTCGTGCCGAACCTGACCATCGGTCCGCCGGTGGTGAAGGCGCTGCGCAAGGTGACGGACCTGCCGCTGGACGTGCATCTGATGGTGGAGCGGCCGGACCTCTACGTGGACCCCTTCGCCGACGCCGGCGCGGACCTCCTCACCGTGCACCAGGAGGCCGCCGTGCACCTGCACCGGGTCGTGGAGCGGATCCGGGACCTGGAGATGCGGCCCGGCGTGTCCCTCAACCCGGCTACGCCGCCGGAGACCCTCACCGAGATCCTTTCGTACGTGGACCTGGTCCTGGTCATGGGCGTGAACCCCGGCTTCGGCGGCCAGAGCTACATCCCCACGTCGACCCGCAAGGTGGCCGACCTGCGCCGCATGATCGACGACCGGGGCCTCTGGGGCGTGGAGCTGGAGGTGGACGGCGGCGTGGACGCGAACACCGCCGGCGAGCTCGCCGCGGCGGGCGCGTCGGTGCTCGTGGCCGGCTCCGCTATCTTCCGCGGCGAGGGCACGGTGGCGGAGAACATCGCCGCCATCCGGGACGCGGCGGAAGGCTGAGTCTCCACCTGGCCCCCGGCCTCACCGCAAGCGAGCGAACCGCACCGGGCCCGCCGCGTCCGCCCCTTTCCCGCGAGGCCGTGCCGCGAGTGCGGGCCGGCCGGCTCCCGCCGCGGGGGGTCTTCCCCGCGATCCCGTCCGGGAGCGGCGTTCCCGGACGCCGGATCCCGTCCCTCCGACGCATCGCGTCCGATCCAGCCATGGGGATGCGCGCGAGCACGGGACAGATTGGGCGCATGAGCGCGGACGAGGTGATCCGGGAGCTGGCGGCGCGGCAGCACGGCGTCGTGGGACGGCGCCAGCTACTGGAGGCCGGCGTGCCGGTGTACGCCATCGACAACCGTGTGCGGAACCGGCGCCTGGAAACCCTCTATCGGGGCGTCTATCGCGTCGGCCCCCTTCGTGACCGTCTCGAACGCATGATGGCGGCAGTGCTCGCGTGCGGCCACGGGGCCGCGCTCAGCCATCGCGGTGCCGCCGCACTGCGCGAGCTCGTGTCGCTGCCCGGTCCGGAAGCCCCCGTGGAGGTGAGCACGCCGGGCCGGCACCCGGCGCCGCGACCGGACGTGCGCGTCTACCGGGTGGGTGCCTTGACCGCGGACGAGATCACCGTGGTCGACGGCATCCCGACCACCACCCCCGCCCGCACCATCCTGGACCTCGCCGCCGTCCTGACCGTCGGGGACCTGGAGCGCGTCGTGGCGCGGGCGGAGCGGATGGGACTGGTGCGGCCCGATGAGGTTCACGCCGTCCTGGCCCGACACGCCCGACGTGCCGGCACGCCGGCGCTCAGGACCGTGCTCTCCCGGACCGGCGGCGCCGCGCTGACCCGCTCGGAAGCCGAAGCCCTCTTCCTGCAACTGGTCCGCCGCGCACGCCTCCCGGCCCCGGAGACCAATGTCCGGCTCGAAGGCTTCGAGGTGGACTTCCTCTGGCGAAGGGCCCACCTCGTCGTCGAGGTCGACGGCTTCGCCTTCCACACCTCGCCCCGGATGTTCGAGCGCGACCGCCGACGCGATCGCGTACTCCTCACCGCCGGATTCAACGTCATGCGGGTGACGTTGCGCGACCTCACCGACGAGCCGGAGGCCGTCCTTGTGCAGGTCGGCCAGGCCCTCGTCGGCGGCCGCGCGTGAAAGAGCTCCGGAGCCCGTTCCCTACAGGCACCCCAGGCCCTCGTCGGCGGCCGCGCGTGAAAGAGCTCCGGAGCCCGTTCCCTACAGGCACCCCAGGCCCTCGTCGGTGGCCGTGCGTGAAAGAGTTCCGGAGCCCGTTCCCTGCGGGTAGCCCGGGCCCTCGTCGGCGGCCGAAGGGTCTGCCCGGCTCCCGGGCGGCGACCGGCCGATGGGCCCTGGACGCGTCTCGACCGCGGGGCGCGGCGGACCAGGGCGGAATCGCGCCCGGATCGAGGTCGGATCGGGGACAACCCGCGAGACCGTCCGCGGCCCCTCGCTGCGAGGCGTGACCGGGGCACGCGCGGCCCGTTCTCCGCATCCGTGCCGGATCGACGCCGACAGGGACGGTGAAGTCGGCACGCTCCTGCATCGGTCCGCCACGCTCGCCCGATCAACGTCCGTGGCCGACGTGAACCCGACGACGCTGACTCCTGACCTCGATCCTCGCCCCCTCCACGCCTCGCCGGGGGGCATGTGCCCTCGCCCCCTCCACGCCTCGCCGGGGGGCATGTGCCCTCGCCCCCTCCACGCCTCGCCGGGTGGAGCCTGGACCGTCGCCCTCCACGCCTCGCCGGGCGGGGCATGTGCCGCCGTCCCCTCCACGCCTCGCCGGGCGGGGGAGAGGCCACCGTCGCAGCCCACGCCTGGTCGGCCTGGACACGGGTCCTTCATCCCGGGTCGCGCGGTGCCGGGCGGGGGTCGTGCCTCCCGTGCGGTGCATCCCGAGCACTGGCCCCGCGACCGGTTCAGCGCGTCTCTCCATGGCCGTGGGACCCGGGCACCCGAGTCGGCGGCCGCCCCTGCGTCCCACCACGCGGTCGACTGGCGACGGCGGGTCGCGGGCCCCATCTTCGTCTGTCCGCCGGGGTGGCGAAAC
>CAYQCY010000137.1:5975-8291 GCA_964416095.1 uncultured Gemmatimonadaceae bacterium | reverse complement strand
GGGGTGGGGGTGGTGGGGGTGGCGGCGTCGACGGGAGGGCCGCGGGCGCTCTCGGACCTGGTGCCGCAACTGCCGGAATGGTTCCCGGCGCTGGTGGTGATCCAGCACCTGCCGGAGGGGTTCGCGGGGCACCTGGCGCAGCGTCTGGACGCCCTGAGCCGGGTGCGGGTCGTGGAAGCGCGGGAGGGAGCGGCGCTGGAGCGGGGCACGGCCCACGTGGCCCCGGGCGGACGGCACCTGGTGGTCCGGCGCACGGAGGAGGGCGTGGCGCTGGCCTTCGACGACCGGCCGGCGGTCTGGGGCGTCCGGCCGGCGGCGGACGTGCTGTTTCCGTCCCTGGCGAGCCACTTCGGGCCCCGGGCCGCGGGGATCGTCCTGACGGGGATGGGCAGGGATGGGGCGGTGGGGCTCCGGGCCATCGGCACGGCCGGGGGCCGGACCCTGGCCCAGGACGAGGGCTCGGCGATCATCTTCGGCATGCCCCGCGCAGCGGCGCCGTACGCCCAGAAGGTCCTGCCTCTCCACGAGCTCGTGGACGGCATGCTGGACTGGGTCTCGGACGGAGACGACAGGGAGGAGGAGCCGTGAGCCGATCGGTCGTCGTGTTCCGGGCGGGGGGCCGCTACGCCCTGCCGGTGGATGCCGTGCAGGAGGTGCTGGCCTACGAGGAGCCGCGTCCGGTCGAAGGGGTGCCGGCCTTCCTGGAGGGCGTGGTCGAGGTCCGGGGCGTCGTCCTGCCGGTGGTGGACCTGCGTCCGCGCCTGGGCGGGAAGGCGGGGTCGACGGGCGGCGAGGCCCGGATCCTGGCGCTGGAGGCGGCGGGCGCCCTGGTCGGCGGCGTCGTGGACGACGTCCACGCGGTCCTGCGCATCGACCCGGGGACGGTCGCGGCGCCCGACGCCGACGCGGCGCCCTGGGTGGCGGGCACCTTCGACGACGACGCGGGCACCGTCACCCTCCTGGAGGCGGATGCCCTCCTTGCCGACAACGAGCTCACCGCCCTCATCGGGACCTGATGGGCACCGGCCGCGCCTTCACGGTGGCCGGGAGCCGACGCCGACGGGGCCGGTGCGCCCGACCGGGGCCCGGTGCCCTGCAAGGGCGCATCCTCCTGCGTGCGGCTCTCGCCCTGACGCTGGTCCTCGCCCCGCGGGTCCACGCCCAGGTGCCCGACTCGGTGGCCGGCGGGCCGTACGTGGTGGTTCACTGGCCGGAGCAGGTCCGGCTCGCCGAACGGATCCTGGAGGTGGCCCGGGACCAGAGGCCGCTGTCCGGGCTGCCGCCGGATGCCCTGCCCGGCGGCGCCGTGACCATCGTGCTGGCACCCGGCCCCGCCCTGTGGGACTCGGTGACGGGTGGTGCGGTGCCCGAGTGGGCGGCGGGGATCGCGGTTCCGGCCCTGGGCCGTGTCGTGCTGCCGACCTTCGCGTGGGAGCGTATGTCCAACGCCCAGCTCTACACGACGCTCCGGCACGAGCTGGCCCACGTGGCGCTCCACCGTTGGCTCGCGCCGTCCCGCATCCCCCGCTGGTTCGACGAGGGCTACGCCCGCTGGGCGGCCGGGGAGTGGTCGTTCGACGCGGTCTGGCAGCTCCGCCTGGCCTTCCTCCTGCGGCGCACCCCGCCCCTGGAGCGCCTGACGCTGGACTGGCCCTCGGCCCAGCCCGACGCGCGGCTGGCCTACCTCCTGGCCACCAGCGCCGTGGCCCACCTGATGCGGCTGTCGGGAGAGCGGGGCCTCGAGGTGCTGCTCCGGCGCTGGCGCGAGACCGGCTCCTTCGACGACGCGCTGCGCCTGACCCTCGGCATGACCCCCGGCCAGTTCGAGGAGAGCTGGATCGATGCCGTGGAGAACCGCTACGCCTGGCCCGTCTTCCTGGCCCACTCCGTCGTCTTCTGGCTCTTCGCCGGGGTCATCCTCGTCGCCCTCTTCTTCATCCGACGGCGCCGGGACCGGGCACGGCTGGAACGGCTCCGGGAGACGGAGCCGCCGGATGAGCCGGCGTACTGGGAAGAGGAGGATTCGGTGACCTGGAACGGGGGTGCGGAGGACCCTCAGGCTGCGGGCATGGACGATGATGGGGAGACTCCGTGACTGGGGGACCGGGGGACCGGGGGAGTCGGCGTGAGCAGTGCGCGGCGCGGGCCGCCATCGTGCGAGGACGGCCGCCGCGCGGTCGAGGGCCCACGGGTGGCGGTGCCGGGCCGCGGCCGGTGTCGCGTTTGCCGCGCCATGTGCGGTCGAGGGCCCACGGGCGGTGCCGGGCCGCGGCCGGTGGTGCGTTTGCCGCGCCATGCGCGGTCGAGGGCCCACGG
>CAYQCY010000137.1:0-5875 GCA_964416095.1 uncultured Gemmatimonadaceae bacterium | reverse complement strand
GCGGTCGAGGGCCCACGGGCGGTGCCGGGCCGCGGCCGGTGGTGCGTTTGCCGCGCCATGTGCGGTAGCGCCCGGGACGTCCACGCCGTGGTCGATCGTCGCTGGTTCCCGGTCGCGACGGTTGAACCGGCCTCGCCGGCCAGATAGATTGCGGGCCATGTCCAGGCAAGGGAGTGGCCCGAACCCCGGGAAGGCGCCGCCGCTGCGGCTGTCCAGGATCAACTACATCCTGCTGGCGGCGGGCGTGGTGTCCATCGCCCTGGGATACATCCTGCTCGCCCGGGGTTCCATCACGCTGGCGCCGCTCCTGCTGGTGGCCGGCTACGCCGTGCTGTTGCCGCTGGGCATCATCAAGTAGCACGACGTCGGCGGGGCGGACCCGTCGCGTCGGCCCGCCGTGCGCCTCGGGGCAGCATTCTCACGAATCCGGCTCCGGTTCCTCCGTGGAGTGGTCGGTCAGGTCCGGGTCCGCCACACGGCGCAGCGTCCGCTGCACCCCTTTCGCCGGCTCGATCTCCTCGCCGGAGGAGGCGCCCAGCTCCCGGAAGCGGCGGGCGGTGACCAGGAGCCGGGACTCGAGGGAGCCGATGGCCCGGTTGTAGGCGGCCACGGCCCGGTCCAGGCCCCGGCGCACCTCGCCCAGGTGGTCCGCGAAGGTGCGGATCCGGTCGAAGAGCTCCCGGCCCAGGGCCGTGATCTCCCGGGCGTTCTCCGCCGCCTGCTCCTGGCGCCAGCCGTAGGCGACGGCCTTGAGCAGCGCGATGAGGGTGGTGGGCGTCGCCAGGATGACGTGGTTGGACGCCGCGAAGTCGAAGAGGGACGGGTCGTGCTCCATGGCGGTGGTGAAGAAGGTCTCGCCGGGCACGAAGAGGACCACGAACTCCGGCGACCCGTCCAGCCGGTCCCAGTAGGCGCGGGAGCCGAGCTCCTGGACGTGGCGGCGCAGGGTGGACGCGTGCTGTGCCATGAGCGTGCGGCGCGCCTCGGCGTCGTCCGTCTCGAAGGCCTCCAGGATGTGGTGCAGCGGCGCCTTCGCGTCCACCACGACGCTGCGCTCGCCGGGGAGCCGGACCACCAGGTCGGGGCGGGCCCGGCTGCCGTCGTCCATGACCGGCTGTTCCTCGAAGTCGCAGTGCTCCACCATGCCGGCCAGCTCCACGACGCGGCGGAGCTGGATCTCGCCCCAACGGCCCCGGACCTCCGGCGCCCGGAGCGCCTTTACCAGCCCGGCCGTTTGGGTGTGGAGGTCGGCCTGGGCGCCGGCCAGGCTTTCCAGGTGCCGGGCCAGGGAGCCGTAGGCCTCGCGCCGGTCCCGCTCCATCTCCTCCACCTTCCGGTCCACCCGGCCCAGGGCGTCCTGCACCGGTTGGAGCAGCGCCTCGGCGCTCTTCCGCTGGTCCGACTCGGAGCGGGCCGAGACGAGCATGCGGAAGACGAGAGCCGCGGCCAGCGCGCCCAGGAGCACGCCGACGGCGAGGCCGATGCCGAGAGAGAGGGGATCCATGGAGGGGAAGGTAGCGCGTCGGCCGGCGGGTGACGAGACGGGCATGGCCGGCGGAACGCCTCGGCGATCCCGGCAGAGCCGCTCGTCCCTCCGCACGGCGGAACGCTTGCGTACCGCCGCGGCCCCGCTGCATGGTGGGGCGAACCCCGTCCGGAGGGATCCGTGCCGTTCCGCACCCTGGCAGTCGCTCTCGCCGTCCTCGCGGCGGCGCCCGCCGCCGCCCAGGTGGACCTGGCCGCCGTGGACGCCCACGCCGATGCCACGCCGGAGAAGGCGGAAGGCTCGGTGCGGAGCCTGGCGAAGTACCTGGCCCGGGCCGGCGAGACGGATCTCGCCCGGGCCCGGGCCATCTTCCGCTGGCTCGCCATGAACGTGGCGTACGACGTGTCCGGCTTCCGCACCGGCGACTACAGCGACCTGAGCCCGGACGCCGTGCTGCGCCGTCGTCGTGCCGTGTGCAGCGGCTACGCCGGGTTGGCCGAGGCGCTCGGCGAGGCGATGGGGCTGGAGATCGAGGTGGTGCACGGCTGGTCCAAGGGGTACGGCTACCTGGCGGGGCAGACGTTCGACGGCCCCACGAACCACGCCTGGAACGCCGTGCGCATCGACGGCGCGTGGCGCCTCATGGACCCGACCTGGGGCGCCGGCTACCTGGACGCGAGCATGCAGTTCGTGCGCCGCTTCGAGGAGCACTACTTCCTCACCGACCCCGGGTCCTTCGTCTTCGACCACCTCCCGGAAGCTCCGAGCTGGCAGCTCCTGGATCCGCCGGTGAGCGGCGGCGCCTACGCCGACATGGTCCAGCTCCGCCCCCACTTCTTCGCCAACGGCCTCGAGATCCGGAGCCACCCGCGAGCGCGCATCGAGACCGGCGACCGGGCCACCGTCGTCCTGGGCACCACGGACGACGTCCTGCTGCTGGCCCGGCTCCGGGACGCCGACGCCGACGAGGAGCTGGAGGACACCCGGACCTTCGTCCAGACCGACGACGGCGAGGCGCGCATCGACTTCGTCGTACCGCGACCCGGCGCCTACATCCTCCGGCTCTTCGCCAGGGGACCCGACGACGACACCTACCACTGGGCCCTGGACTACCGCGTCGACGCCTCGGCCGGCGACGAGGACGGCGGCTTCCCCCTGGCCTACAGCGGATTCGGGGAGCGAGGTGCCGTCCTCTACGAGCCGATGGAGGGCACCCTCGCCGCCGGCGAGAGCCATGCCTTCCGCATCCGCGCGCCGGGAGCCGTCCAGGTGGCGGTCGTGGCGGGCGGGACGTGGACGTACCTGGCCCGGGGCGAGGACGACGTCTTCCACGGCGACGTCCTGGACGTTCCGGGAGACATCAACGTCTACGCCGAGTACGACGCCGAGGGGCAGTTCACGGGGCTGTTGCGGTACCGGGGGCGGTAGGACGGGTCAGGTGTCCAGCTCTTCCAGGGCGTCCTCCGCCGCTTCCGCGACCTCGGGGTTCGGGTTGGCGGCCAGTCGTTCCAGGGCCGGCCGGGCGTCGGGGCGCCCGATGCGGCCCAGGAGGTCGGCGGTGTCGCCGCGCCGTGCGTCGTCCCGGGCGAGGGGTCCGTCACCTTCGAGGCCGGCGATGAGGGCCGGCACGAGGTCGTCCAGCCCGTCGGGGTCCAGGAGGAGGGCCTCCTCGGCCACCAGCAGCAGCCCCATGCGGCTCTCCAGGGTGCTCCGGGACCAGAGCTCGAGGAACGCGTCCGTGGCCCGGCCGTCGGCCAGCCGCTCGGCCGCGTCGGCGTGGCGGCCCGACTCCACCAGGGAGGCGAAGACCATCTTCTCCGCGTCGGGTCCCTGGCGCTCCACGAGGCGCCAGGCCAGCTCCGGCGCCGGCACGACGCCGACCATGACGAGCTCGTCGTCCACGACGGTGGTGGGCACCGCCCGAACCTCGTATCGGGCCGCCAACTCGGGCTCCCGGCTGGCGTCCACGATCTCCACGGCGATGCGGGGGTTGGCCAGCGCCATCGTCGCCACGGACCGGACCTGGCGGGGACAGACGGGGCAGCCGGGCGCGATGAACAGGAGGATGTCGGTGTTCTTCTCCAGCGGCTCCAGCGCCCGCTCGGCGGCCCGGACCTCTTCCGGCTCGGTGAGCTCCTCCAGCGCTTCCAGGTCCAGGATCGGCTCGGTCATGGCATCGTGGTCGAAGATCGCGCAGCGCGGGTCGAGGCGCCCCGACCCGCCGTGTTCCGTACGCCCACACCAACGGGCTCACGGAACCTAACGGGTGGGCGGCTCCCGGACGAGGCGCGTCGGACAGCCGCGCGCCAACCGTGACCCGTGACATTCCGGCTCCGTCAGGCAATTAAGTACCAGTACGCGGCACGAGAGGTGATCCTCGCTGAACGGGCGGTGTACCGACATGGAAACGCGAACGCGGAGGATCCTGGTCCGACTCGGCACCATGGCCGTCGGCCTGCTCCTGATCGTCGCCGGCGCGCTGGTGAGCGCCTGGCCGGTGAACGTCCGGGCACTGGCCGCGGTGGTGGGCATGCTCGTCTACATGACGGCCATCGCACGCACCTTCGAGCGCATGCTCCCGGACCAGCGCAGGTATTTGCCGCTCCGGGCCGAGACGGAGGAGTTCCTCAACCGGGTCAGGGAGCTGAACCAGGTCGCCCTCGCCGCCCGGGCGTCCGGCCTCCAGCGCGACGCCTACACCGGGCCCATCATCCAGCAGATGCACGAGATCGTGGACCGGCTGCCCGCCCTGGCCGGTGAGGAGCTGCGGGGGCGTGGCGGGGAGGGGCGGGAAGGGCAGGTGCATTGAGGCGTGCGGGTGGTCGCCGCGCTGAACCAGCGATGCTTGCGGCCCTGCGGCCCCGTCACTCCTGCGGCTCCCGCACCGCGCCCAGGAAGAGGACCGTGCCGCTGAGTCGGTCCCGGATCGCCACGACGAAGGAGCGGTCCACCTGCAGGCCCGGCGGCGCCGAGCCCGCCCCCATACCCACCGACGTGGCGGCCGCGGCCTCCGTCCCCTCCTCGTTCACCAGCAGAAAGGTCTTGTGGTCCATCGATGTGATGTGGGTGGTCGCCACGGGCGTGAGCCGGGAGAAGTCGGCCCGCGTCCAGTCGAAGGCGATGCCCATGCCCATGTCCGCCAGGGCCGGGATGAGCGACGCGCCCCACGTCGTCTCGAAGCGGGGCAGGGCGACATGGCCGTCCTCGGCGTAGTTGAGCGACGCCAGGGCGTCGTCCCAGAGCTGGGGATCGAGCCGGGCGACGAAGCCGGCCAGCGTCTCGTCGTCCGGGGGAAGCAGGATCGTCATGACGTAGGCCTGGCCGCCGTACGGCAGCTCGCCGACCCGGGTGCCGTCCTCCAGCTCGCCGACGGCGAGGATGGCGTTGTCCCCCCGCATCATGGTGACCGTCGCCTCCTCGCCGGGGTCCAGCATGAACGACGCCGGCCCGGTCCGGCCCGGGTCGAAGCGCGTGGTCCAGCTCCCCTTGAAGTAGATGGCGTTGAGGAGGAAGAGGATGTCGGTGTCGTCGATGCGCTCGACGATCGAGGAGATGCGGCCGTTCGTCTTCTCGCTGACCCAGTCGTTCATGACGTCCACGGCGCCCGGCGCGTCGAAGTCCAGCTCCTGGACGTGGGCGTCGAAGTAGTCCCGCGCCGTGGTGAAGAAGGCGTCCTCGAAGGGCACGCCCAGGCGCGACCAGGCCGAGTTGGCCAGGACCCACTCCACGCTGTCGTCCAGGTCGGCCAGGAGCGCGATCAGGTCCCGGTACGACGTGTTGATCTCCGCCTGCGACAGCCCCGGATAGCCCAGCGTGGTCTTCATGGCGTCGTACGTCTCGCCGTCGGCGCCGTTCAGCGCCATGCCCAGGGCCATGGTCACGCTCAGCGGCGACAGGAAGACGTTCTCCGCCGTATCCGCGTCGTAGACCTTACGGAGCAGCTCCAGGGCGAAGAGGTTCGAGCTGGCGATCACCTCCTGCTCCGCCAGGGACAGCTCCCGGGGCAACGCCTCGATCTTCTCCGGAGGTCCGTCCTCCGGCCCGAAGATCAGCTCGCAGCCGGTGGTGCCGACGGCGAGGGCGGCCAGGACGGCGAAGGGAAGGGACCGCCTGAGGAACTGGATGGGCATTGCTGGACTCCGGGTCGTTGGCTCGCCCCCCTGCGAACAGAACGAGGGAGGGGGGCGGGGCGTGACAGGGAACGGACCCCAGGCTCCGTCCTCCAACCAGGAACGGCCCCGAAAGGGGAAGCTCACGGAGGTACGACAAGGCCTACCAGCCAGCTCCAGACGTGGCTATGTTGCAGGTCGTAGCGGGGCGCTTAGCTCAGCTGGTGAGAGCGCCTGCCTTACAAGCAGGAGGTCGGCGGTTCGAATCCGTCAGCGCCCA
>CAYQCY010000136.1:5210-8331 GCA_964416095.1 uncultured Gemmatimonadaceae bacterium | reverse complement strand
TGCTCCGGTCCTTCGCCACCGTCGGACTGGGCGTCCTCGCCGGGGAGCTGGTCTACCGCCTCCGACGCTGACCCCCGGCCCCCCGCGCCCTCAGCGCCGCGCCACCAGCCGGTACCGCTTCACGTACTGGACGCCGCGCTCGTCCTCCACGACGGCGACGACGACGTCGTGGAGGATCCAGGGCCGGGGCAGGGCGAAGCGCATGCCTGTGGGGGCCTCGACGGGGCCCAGGTAGCGGCCGCCCTCCTCGAAGACGTCCAGGAGGAGGCGGTCGCGCCAGAGGGGGTTGAAGAAGAAGTCGGCGGGGTCGTCGGAGTCCTCGGTGCCGCCCTCGAGCCGCTCGCCGGGGCCCGGCCGGGCGACCCAGACGCGGCCGTCCCGGTCGCCGACCAGGCGGTGGTACGCCGGCTTGTGGCCGGGGATCGGCGGCCCGTTCCAGCTCCAGCCCGGCTCCACGGCCCGGTTCATGACGACGATGAAGCGCCGGTGCCAGGCCGCCTCGTCGTCCCGGACCGGGACGGGCTCCCACGAGGCCTTCTCCACGACGGTGGTCCGGCCGCCGCGGCGGACCTGGAAGCGGTAGTCGTCGGGCACCCCGGCCAGGACGGCGCCGGAGGGGCTCATGCTCCAGACGAGGCGGGGCGCGAAGGGCACGACGTTGAAGGAGACACCGCGCCGGCCGCGGGCCGGCAGGCGCGGCGGCTCGTAGTCGAAGGCCGGCGGCCCCAGCGTGTCGCCCACGGGTCCGTCGGGCCCGTAGCAGACCATGGCGGACCGCCAGCGGTGCACGGGCGCCTCCGGGTTCGTGAGCCGGGGCGCGCAGGGCAGCCCGTCCGGCGAGACGGTCAGCGCCGGCACGTAGGTGTTGAAGGAGGGGGTCCGGCGGGTCTCCACCAGCGCGCCGCCGGCGGTGAAGACGGTGATGCGGCCCTGGCCGCCGTCGTGGACGTAGACGAGCCCGTCGGGGCCCACGGCCACCCCCGCCGGGTTCCGGAACTCGCCGGGCCCCTCGCCCTCGCCGCCGATGTCCCGCAGGTGGCGCCCTTCCCAGTCGTAGACGCGCACGACCGGCACCTGGTCGTCCAGGACGTAGATGCGCCGCCCGTCCGCCGCCAGCCCGACGACGTGGCCCAGCAGGTACGCCTCTTCGCCGGCCACCGCCCCGATGCTCGCCTCCTCCACCAGCCGCGCCGTGTCCCGCCAGACCCGGCCGGCCAGCGTGCGCACCGTCGTCACGCCGCCCGCCGTGTCCACCGCCGCCCGCCACGCCCCGCCGGCCGGCGCCTCCCCGCAGCCCGCGCCGGCGACGACCAGCGCCGCCGCGACGGCGAGCGGACGCGTCGCCGGCAGCGCCTGCGGTGTCCGTCGTTGCATCACCATGTCGAGGCGAGTCTCCGTGGTTTCCGTGCGCCGAAGCCGGCCCTGCACGTTGGATGGGATCCCCGCGAGGAGGGTTGCCCCGCCCGGCCGCACCGCAGGCGGGCTTCGTGGTCGAGGCGTTCGGTTCGATGGGCTGTACAAGTGCTACGGGTGCGGCGAGCGATTCACGGTGACGGTCGGGATGGTGATGAACCGTTCGAAGACCGGAAAACGCCGGTAATTGCGTTGGTGGTACGTGGTGGGCGCCTTCGGGTCGGTGTGCCAACAGACCCGACGGGCGAAACCCTGAAGGGCGCCATTCGCCGCCATGTGGATCCGTCAGCCCGGAATGAGGGCGCCGAGGACTAGCGAACGTCAGACCGCCGCTGCTCGCGTTCCCAATCTTCGCGGGTAAGCCATTCTGATATGGTTCCGGGCTTCCCCTTCTTCCACAACTCATCGGCGGTGGGCGAGGGCATGTAGATACGCATTATCCGAGGCTGATTTCCTTTTCGCACGGCCCTTTCGATTTTCCCGATGGTGTTCACGATGTTGAGGGCCTTGGCGGGATGGGGCCACTTACCCACATGGACGAATAGCTGGACCCCACCAGTCATGATGGCATGTTTCGATAGCGACGTGTACCGAATCTGGGCGTCACACGAAAGGGGAACCCAGCCGTTATCGGCGCAAAGCCGCAGCCATACGTGGTCGTCTACGTTTTCGGGGTCGGAGAAGTGCGAATCGTGCGGCTCGACGTTGAGGCCGTGGGCACGCAGGATACGTACAACCTCGCAGTCTTCGGTTGGGCCGAAGTCGCGATCTGTGAAGTACGTGAGAGGCCCCTCAGGCCGCGAGCTCAAAAAGGACCGCCTCGTCTACTTCCGCCATATCAAGACCGAAATCGCGGGCGACGTGCTCCGGTTCCTCTCCTGCGTTGATCCTGTTCGCGATTACGGCAGTACGGATCCCTCGGCGCTTGATGATTGGGCGTCCGAACGAAACACGCGGATTCAATGCAATGTATCGGGGTGACTCAACCGCCTTCGGTCCGCGTGTGAGAGGATAGAAGAGGTTGGCCAACTTATCATCATCGTACTCTACACGTTCGAGATATCCATGCACGATTTTCCGCATCACCATCTGCTGGCCGTGGGAAAGGCTGACGAGGCCCATGTAGTGTTCAAGGAACAACTCGCCCGGTGCGAATCTGAAATCCTCGTGGATCAAGAGTCGTTCGATTCCATACTCCTCCTGGGCCGTCGCGAGCGCATTCCGGACCTGCTCCAAGGAGATGTCGTGCGCCGTGCGAAGGGCTCTCAACACATAGGCCTCTATCACGTTGTTGTACGACAAGCCTTCATGGGGCGGTCGTATTAGCACCGCCTCGAAACGCCGTTCGTCCCCCCGGACCGTGTAGATCTGACCACGGGTCCAGGCGCGAAGAGTGTTGGGGGGAATGTGGAGGGCACGGCCGACCTCCGCGTACGAATACGCAGCCATATCCCTGATGTCGGGACGTGCGGCGTCAACGGCGGTTACTATCACCATGGACCTCCCGTTGCCGGAACGAACTCGCGTTCAATGTAACCATCGGCATACGGCGCGACCATCCCCAAGAACGAGGCGTGGGTTCGTCAAGTGAATAGTCCCGGAGGGCACTGACCGCGTGGCGACGTTCGTCACCGTGAACTTCACGAATCCCGGGCCGAACACCGCTCGCTTCAGGCTCCGGCCGTGCTCGCTGGCGCCCGTCATCCGG
>CAYQCY010000136.1:0-5110 GCA_964416095.1 uncultured Gemmatimonadaceae bacterium | reverse complement strand
GCTCCCTCCGGTCCGCGTCGGACGGCCCCCCGCACGCCGTCACCGTCCCCGTCGGCCGGGCCGCCCTGGTCCGGCGCTGACCCCCGCGACGGCCACGCCCGGCCGCCCGCGCCGCGAACGGAGCCCCGCCGGAAACCGGCCCCCGCCGCGACCTCGCCCACCCCGGGCCTGCCCCTGCCCCGCCGGCGCCTCAGCGCCGGCGCGGCACCGTGATCCCCGGCAGGTGCAGCAGCACCACCCCGTCGCCGACCTCGTGCCAGGGCGGCAGGGCGATGGGGAGCCGGCCGCCGATGGGGATCTCGCCGGCCAGCGCCCTGACGGCGGCCGTCTGGGCGGTGGCGTCGTCGGACCAGGCCAGGAGGCAGGTCCGGGCCAGGGGCACCTGGCGGAGCAGGTACGGGTCGCCGAAGGAGAGGACGAGGGCGCCGGCGCCGGCGAGGCGGTCGGCGGCGGCGGCCACGGCCCGGGTCAGCCCCAGGTCGCCCTTCCAGGGCAGCGCCCGGGCGAAGGAGGCGAAGAGGACGACGTCGGCCCGGCGGGCCAGCGCCTCGGCCCGGCGGACGACCTCCGCGGGCGAATCCGCGTCGAGGCGCACGGTCCGGACGCGCGCGCCGCGCCGGGCCAGCTCCCGCTCCAGCGTGCCGCCGACGCGGCGGCCGCCGTCGTCGTAGAGGACGGTGAGGACGCGCGCGCCGTCGAGCTCGACGGGCAGCGCGCCGGGCTCGGCCCGGGGCAGGGTGAGGGAGCGCTCGGCGACGCGCTCGCCCCACGCACGGTGCTCGCCCCGGTCGTCCCGGAAGAGGAGCTCGTGGAGGGGCACGGCGCGGCGCAGGTGCAGCCCGGCGTCGGCCTTGGCGGCGAGGATGCGGCGGACGGACGCGTCGATGCGGGCCTCGTGGATCCGGCCGGCGCGGACCGCCCGGGCCACCGCCCGGATGGCGGCGCCGGTGGCCGGCGGCATGAGCAGCACGTCGGCGCCGGCCCGGACCGCCTCCACCGCCACGGCGCCGGGGTCGCCCCACGCCTTCACGCCGTCCATGTGCAGCGCGTCCGTGATGACGAGCCCCCGGAAGCCCAGCTCCCGGCGGAGCAGCCCGTCCAGCACCGCCGGCGACAGCGTCGCCGGGCGGAGCGCCGGGTCCACCGCCGGCACCGCCAGGTGCGCCGACATGACGCCGTCCACGCCGGCCGCGATGGCCGCCCGGAAGGGCGCCAGCTCCACCGACTCCAGCCGGGCCCGGTCCAGCCGCAGCACCGGCATGGCCAGGTGCGAGTCCGTCTCCGTGTCGCCGTGGCCCGGGAAGTGCTTCGCCGCCGTCAAGAGCCCGCCGGCCCGGGCGCCCTCGATGAACGCCGCGACCCGGTCCGCCACCAGCGCCGGGCTCGACCCGTACGAGCGCGTGTTGATGACCGGGTTCGCCGGGTTCACGTTCACGTCGGCCACCGGCGCCAGCGCCAGGTGGATCCCCGCCGCACGCGCCTCCACCGCCGTGATCCGGCCCGCCTCGTACGCGTACGACCGGTCGCCCGCCGCCGCCACCGCCATGGCCACCGGCAGCACCGTCGCGCCCCCGAGCCGCGTACCCGCGCCCCACTCCAGGTCCGCCGCCACCAGCAGCGGCACCGGCGACGACGCCTGCAGCTCGTTCAGCCAGCCCGCCGTCCCGTACGCCTCGCCGACGCCCACGATGACACCGCCCGCCCCGTGCCGCACCACCGCCAGCCCGCGCCGCCACGCCGCGCTACCCACCGCCGGACGCCCGCCCGGGATGTACGGCATGACCATCTGCGCGATCTTCTCCTCCAGCCCGAGCGACGCCAGCTCCGCCTCCACCCACGCCGCCGCGGCCGCCGCCTCCGACGGCGGCGCCGGGAACGACGTGGCGTACGGGCCCGCCCCGGCCTGCGCCGCCGGACGGGCCGGCAGCGCGCACAGGAGCAGCGCCAGGAGCGTCATCGCACGCATGCGTCGGTTCCTTCCATCGGTGTCGCGCCCGGGGGCCGCCCCGGGCCGGGCGCTGGCGGTCGCCGGCTCCCGTCAATACTGTGAACGCGCCCGGGCCGTGCAAGGTTCTCGTGGCCGCCGGACATCCCGCTGTGAGATCTCGCGCCCGTCAGGCAATGGGTATGTGAAGGGCCCGACGACGGCGACGCCGCCGAACCCCGCCGACCCGGCGGGGCCGGGCCCGGACCCCCCGTGCCAGGGAGGGAAGCGAAGCGGGAACAGGGGAGCCCCCGGTCCGGCGGGCGGCAGGATCCCGGCGTTGCCCGGCACCATCGGCGCCGGCCGCCTCACGATCCGCCGACTCCGCGGGCCGGGGGCTCGCCGTGCCCGCTACCCTCCGGCCGGCGCCGGAGGCCGCGGCGTTCTCGCCACGCGGCTCGATTCGCTTGTGAGATTTCCCCTCCGTCAAGCAATTAAATAGTGAGGATGTGCGAAGCTCCTCCGGAGGGGGACCGGTACACGTGGACGATGGAGTCCACCCGAAGGCGATCATGGACGCCCGGGCGCGGGAGCGCCACATCAGGCACGCCGAGCGCATCGAGGCGGTGGGACGCCTCGTGGGCGGGATCGCCCACGACTTCAACAACCTCCTTACCGCCATCAGCGGGCAGACGGACCTGCTCCTCGACCGCGTCGAGGCGCCGGAGGACCGGGCGGCGCTCCAGGAGATCCGGCACGCGGTGGACCAGGCCACGGCGCTGACGGACCACATCCTGGCGGTCAGCCGCGACCGCACGCTCGACGTCCGGCCCCTCGACCTGAACCGAGTCGTCGAGGAGGCGCACGGGCTCATCGACCGCCTGATCGGCGACGACGTCGAGGTGGTCAGGGAGCTGGACGCCTCCCTCGGGCCCGTCGAGGCCGATGCCGTCCAGCTCGAACGCGCCATCGTGAACCTGGCCGTCAACGCCCGGGACGCCATGCCCGGCGGCGGCACCCTCACCCTGTCCACGGAGCGGACCACGGTCGCCGACGAGCTCCGGCCCGTGCTCGCGCCCGGGACGTACGCCCTGCTCCGCGTCGCCGACACCGGCTGCGGCATGGACCAAGAGACGCTGGACCGGATCTTCGACCCGTTCTTCTCCACGAAGACGGACGGGGCCGGGACCGGGCTCGGGCTCGGCGTCGTCTACCGCGTGGTCCGGGAGTGCGGCGGCGCGGTCCTGGTGGAGAGCGAGCCGGGGGAGGGGGCCGCCTTCGAGCTGTACCTGCCGGTGGCGGCGGCCGGGGCCGTGCCCGTGCACCCGGCGGAGACGGCGGACGACGAGGCGGAGGCGGCGGACGACGAGGCGGAGCTGCACGGCGACGCGACGGTCCTCGTCGTGGAGGACGACCCGGCCGTCCGCTCGGTCATGACCAAGGTCCTGGCGTCGTACGGCTACACCGTCCTCGAAGCGCCCGACGGCGCCGGCGCCCTCCAGGTCATCGAGTCCGGCGACCCCGTCGACCTGGTCATCACCGACCTGTCCATGCCGGGAATGGGCGGCGGCAAGCTGATCCGCCGCCTGGAGCGGACCCGACCGACCGTCCCGGTCATCGCCACCTCCGGCTACAGCCCCGGCGAGGACATCGAGCCCGTCCGCTCGAGCCTACCCTTCCTCCAGAAGCCGTTCCGGCCCATCGAGCTGGCCCGCCTCGTGCGCCGCACCCTGGACGCCTGATCGCCCGCCGCCGGCGCCGCCGGCCCGCCCGCGCCACGACCGCGTCACGGCCCCGCAACGGCTCCGTCCCGCCACGACGCCACGAAACCCGGCTCCCGCCGTCCGGCATCCGCCCGACGGGCCGACCCGCGCTGTGAGATTCCGGCCCCGTCAGGCAATCAAACAGTGAACCCCTTCAACCTTCGGGAGACGATGGCCGCACCGCCCTCACCCGCGCGCCGGGCCCCGGGCCCCGCCAACGGCTTTCTTGACACGCCGCGCCGACGCGGGCAATCATACAATGTTTTCCGAAAACATCCGTATCCCGCGCCACGGCGTCGTGGACACCAGCGACGCGGAGCCGCCGCCGAGACCGCCATGAACACGGGCGACACGGAATCCCGGGAGCTGGCCCGCAGGGCGGAGCGTCTCCTCCGCGCCCTGACCGGCGTCCTGGACGCCCGCGTGGAGACGGGGCCCCGGGGCATCACCGCCGTCCACGTCACCGCCGAGCCCGGCGACCGGGAGGAGACGACGCGCAACGTCCGCTCCGCCCTCCTCGCCGGCCTCGCCCTCGCCGTGGAGCCGGGCCGCGTCGTCATCACCACCGCCGCCCCGTCCCCCAACGGCAACGGCCGGGAGCTCCAGGCGGAAGGCGGAAGGCGGAAGGCGGAAGGCGGAAGGGGATACGGCGAGGGGGACGGTGAGGGGAACCATGAGGGCTACGGCGAGGGGGAGGGGGACGAGAGGCACGAGGGGGACGAGGGGGACGCCCGGGCGGGGCCGCGCCTCGTGGCCGTGGAGCTGGAGGAGCGGCGAGGCGGACGGGTGACCTGCCGCGTCTCCGTCGTCGTGGCGCACCGGCTGCACCAGGCCGCCGTCGAGGCGCCGGACATGCCCGGCGGCGGCGAGCACGCCGCCGCCGAGGCCGCCACCCGCGCGCTCCGGGCCGGCGGCCTCCACGCCGCACTGAGCGGCGTCCGGCGCATCGACATCGCCGGAATCGGCTACGTCGTCGTCGCCCTCCGGACCGACACCGGCGCCGGGCCCGTGCACCGGGCCGCCGCCGCGCCCCTCGCCGGATCCGCCACACGCGCCGCCGCGGACGCCACCGTCCGCGCGGCACGGCAACTGCCACGCTCGAGGGCGGCCCGCCCGGAGCCGATACCGTAAGAAGAAACGCCACGCGCCCACGCGAGAACCGAACGCGCCAGGGCACACGAAGGCATACAGCACGAGACACGGGCCCGCGCGGCCCTCGAGCCAACCAGGAACGGGACGAACCGACACCAACGACCACACATACGGAGCCCCCGGTGGCCCACAGCGAAGCCCAGCGGACCAAGCGGAGCGCTCGCGGCCGTCCCTAGCGGAACCGGCCGACGCCACGCGAAAGGAGGTGCTGGGACATGTTCGAATCGCTGTTCAGTTTTATCGCCGCCCTGCTCAGCATGATCGGGGCAGG
>CAYQCY010000135.1:0-8465 GCA_964416095.1 uncultured Gemmatimonadaceae bacterium | reverse complement strand
CTAGAAGCCGAGCTCGCTTTCCCCCGTGTAGCCGGGGGCGCGTACGACGGTCAACGGCTGCCTCAGCTCGTGGTCGCCGAGCTTCACGACGACGGTGTACTCGGCGGGCTCCACGGCGTCGGACCGACCGCGGCGGCTGCGCAGCATGCCGTAGCCGAGGCCGCGCTCCCGGGCGGCGCTGAACACGTCCATCATGACGCCGCGCATGCCGCCCCCGGCCGCTTCCGCCTGCTCACCGCTCGGGTAGGACTCGCCGGGCCGCTCCACGAACCCGCCGCCGCGGCGGCCGGCGCCCTCGTACATCCGGAAGAGGCCGCGCATGTTCCCGCTCTCGATCATGCCGATGAGACGGTCCATCTGATCCCGCTCGGCCGTGCCTTCGGCCACGAGCGAGTCGGCGATCTCGTGCAGGATGCGCATGTTCTTGAGGCTGTCCGCCCGCTCCGACGGGGAGAGCGGCTCCGGATCGGCCTCGGTGCGCAGGTTCCAGTGGACCCGGTGCAGGCCCATGCTCGCCGGGCCGTCCATGGTGCGGACCGTGTCGCCGGCGGCGTCCAGGATGATGATGCGGGCCTGGGCACCACCCCCTCGCTCCTGGCGGGCGCCCCGTTCCCGTTCCTGCCGGGCACCCGGGCGGCCCGGGCCACCGGCGGGACCGGCACCCGCCGTGTCCGACGGCTCGACCTCACCGGCGGGCGGCGGCGTGGGCCGCTCCTCCGGCTCCTTCGGCGTCTCCCGCCCCAGGAACATGGCCATGGCCGCCTCGCGCTGCTCGGGCGTCATGGCGGCGAACCGCTCGCGCATCGCCTGCCGCCGCTCCGGCGGCATGGCCTCCAGCCGGGCCCGCTGCTCCGGCGTGAGCCGTGCCAGCATCGCCTCGACCTCCTCCTCGCCCTCCGCCACGGCCTCGGGCACGGCGCTCTCGGAGATCCAGTATGCGATCTCGGCGCCGTACTCCACGCTTGGGACCTCGAACCAACGGTGGCCCGGGGACTCGCCGCCGATGGGCCGGTCCTCGTACTGGAGCCCCGGCTTGGGCCGGAACAGGGCGGCATCGGCCAGCCGGGAGGCGCCGCGATCCTGGAGCGGCGCGATGTCCACGATCCAGATGGAGCGGCCGTGGGTGCCGGCCACGAGCTCGGCGTCCCTGGGGTGGATCTTCAGGTCGTGGACCGGAACGGTGGGCAGCCCTTCCATGAACCGCCGCCAGCTCGCGCCCCGATCGGTGGACACGTAGGCGCCCACGTCCGTACCGACGAAGAGGAGGTCCTCGTTCACCGGGTCCTCGCGGATCACGTGCACGAAGTCGGGCGCACCGGTGGGCAGGCCCTCGGCGATGGAGCGGAAGCGGCGTCCACCGTCGTCCGTCACGTACACGTACGGCGTGAAGTCGTTGGTCCGGTGCCCGTCGAAGGTGACGTAGAAGCGGTCGGCGTCGTGGCTGGACGGCTCGATGCGGCTGACCCACGTGCCCTCCGGCACGCCGGGGAACCGGTCCGTCAGCTCGCGCCAGTCAGCACCGTCGTTCGGGCTGATCCATACGCGCCCGTCGTCCGTGCCGACGAAGAGCATGCCCTGCACCAGCGGCGACTCGGCCAGCGCCACGATGGTGGCGTGGGTCTCGGCACCCGTCACGTCCGGCGTGATCCCGCCCGTGGTCTTCGTGCTCACCCGGATCTTCATGGTGTCCGCGTACGTCAGGTCCGGCGAGATCGTCTCCAGGCTGTCGCCCCGCATCGTCGACTTGAGCACCTTGTTCGCGCCGGCGTAGAAGACGTCCGGGTCGTGGGGCGACAGCAGGAACGGCGTGTTCCAGTTCCAGCGCAGGTCGTAGCGGGCCGAGTCCTCGGCGATGCGCGCCTCCAGCCGGTCGATACGACGCCGCACGTCACGCGGCGGGTCCTCCCCGTACTCCTCCCTCAGCAGAACGACGGTGTCCGCCAGCGCCCGCGTCCGGTCCTTCCAGTCCGGCTTGTCCAGCCCGGTCCGCTCGCCCGTCGCCACGTTGACCCGCGCCATGTTCCCGCCCTGGGACTCGGCGTAGACCAGGTCCTGGTTCCGCGGGTCCATGAGGGCGTAGAACCCGTCGCCGCCGTTCACCGTGAACCACATGTGGTTGTCGATGCCGCCGTTCGCCCGACGGCTCGGACCGCACCAGGTGCCGTTGTCCTGGAGCCCGCCGCAGACCCGGTAGGGAACCCCCATGCCCAGGCCGATGGCGTAGAACTGGCCGATGGCGAAGCTGTTGGGGAAGACGTAGGTGCCGCCCCGGTCCCATGTGATGCCGATGCCGCCGTCGTTCCCCGTGATGAAATGGTCCGGGTTCTCCGTGTCCCACCACATGGCGTGGTGGTCCACGTGGATGCCGATCGTCGCCTGGCCCACCGTCTCGCCGCCGTCCCTCGAGAACTGGACCGGCGTCGAGGACCAGTAGACCAGGTCCGGATCGTCCGGCGCGACGCGCACCTGCGAGTAGTAGAACGGGCGCGTGTTCCGGTCGTTCATGAAGCGCCAGGTCACGCCCCCGTCCTCCGAGCGGTAGAGCCCGGAACCCATCAGGCCCGACGTGGCCGCCTCCTCCTCGTCCAGCTCCCCGACGCCCTCGCCTTTCTCCGCCTCCACCATGGCGTACATGACGTCCGGGTCGCTGCGGGAGATGGCCAGGCCGATGCGGCCCTTGTTCGTCGACGGGAACCCGCCGCCCTCCACCTCCGTCCAGCTCTCGCCGCCGTCCGTCGACTTCCACAGCGCGCTGCCGGGGCCGCCGCTCTCCAGGAAGTACGGGCCACGGATGCGCTCCCAGCTCGACGCGAACAGGATGTCCGGGTCCTCGGGGTGGATCGCGATGTCCACGAACCCGGCCCGGTCACTGATGAACTTGACCAGTCGCCAGGTCTCGCCGCCGTCCGTCGTCTTGTAGAGGCCGCGCTCCGGGTTCGTGTCCCAGATGTGGCCCAGCGCGGCGACCCAGACGATGTCCGGGTTCTCCGGGTGCACGACGATGCGGCCGATGACCTGCGTCGTCTCCAGCCCTTTCAGCTCCCACGTCATGCCGCCGTCGGTGGACCTGTAGATGCCGCCGCCGGGCGAGATGGAGTTCCGCGAGTCCTCCTCGCCGGTCCCGGCCCACACGATGTCCGGGTCGCTGGGCGCGATGGCCAGGTCGCCCATCGAGACGACCCGCTGGTCATCGAAGACCGGGCGGAACGTGGTGCCGTGGTTCGTGGTCTTCCAGATGCCCCCGGTCGCCGCCGCCACGTAGAAGGTTCCGGTGCCCGGCACGCCCTCGATGTCCGTGACGCGGCCCGACATGTTGGCCGGGCCGATGGACCGCCAGCGGAAGGCGGACCAGAAGGCGGAGTCGGGGTCGGGAGAGTCCTGGGCGCCCGCCGGGACCGCCGTGAGCACGGCGAGGGCGAGCGCGGGGAGGATGCGGCGCATGACTCGCTCCTTGGTTCGGTCGGTTTGTACGCGGACGGCCCGTGTACCTGCCCGACCGCCCGATCAGTATGGTTGACGCGTGACCGTCGGAAAAGGTTGAACGGCGGGTCGCGGGTCGCGGGTCACGGGTCACGGCGCCGGGCCGCGCGGGGCGCGCCTGTCCCTCCCGGCAAAGCCATCGCCGGGGCTGACGTCCCTACTCCCGCCGTCGCTCCTGGAGGTGGGAGCCGGAAGGATTACGCCGGCTGCCGTTTCCTTCCGCCTCTCGCCTGCCGCCTTCCGCCTCTCGCCTGCCGCCTTCCGCCTGCCGCCTCCCGCCTGTGAGGCCGCAGGCCTCACGTACCCCCGACCAACCACCGCTCGAAGAAGTCATCCGTCGCGCTGAACGCGTGGATCCAGCGGTGGAACAGCAGCGAGTCATGCACGTCGTCGGGGTAGACGATGAGCTCGTAGGGCACGTCGTGGGCCCGTAGGAGCTGGACGAGGCCGACGGTCTGCGAGAAGTCGACGTTCCGGTCGTCGTCGCCGTGGAGCAGCAGCACCGGCGACTCCCAGGTGTCGATGGCCGCGATGGCGGACGACTGGTACAGCGTGCTGTCCGGCTGCTCGAGGCCGCCGTACAGGTGCACGCCGGCCATGTCGACGCCGGCCTCGAAGACGTCCGAGTTCCGGGCCAGCCCCTGGGCCGTCAGGATGCCGCCGTACGACAGGCCCCAGAGCCCGACCCGGTCCGGGTCCACGTCCGGGCGTGACTGGAGGTAGCGGCCCGCGGCGATGATGTCCCGGTACTCCGAGTTGCCGCGGCGGCCGTAGTCCGCCACGTCCCGGAACTCCGTGCCGTAGCCGATCCCGCTCCGGTAGTTGATGGACAGGGTCACATAGCCCTTGTTCGCGAAGTACTGGTTCATCGCGTAGGCCATGTGGTAGAAGTGCATGTAGTGGTAGCCCAGCAGCATCTGCCGGCGCGACCCGCCGTGGATGAACATGAGCGCCGGTCGCCGGTCCCCCTCCTCCAGGTCCGGCGGCAGGAAGAGCTGGGCGTGGGACCGGACGCCGTCCTCCGCCGTGATGACGACGTTCCGCGGCTCCACGTGCCGGCGTGCGGGGAACTCCCGGGGCGGCTCACGGAGCGTGCGGGTGTCGCCGTCGTCCACGTCCACGACGGCCGCCGTCTGGACCTGGGCCGGGCCGGCCTGGAGCACGGCCACTGTCTCGCCCGACGCCAGCACCGCCGGGTACGTGTCCAGCATCTCGCCGTCGGTGATCTGCTCCGGCTCGCCGCCGTCGATGGGCACGCGCCAGAGGTGGCGCCGGTCCACGTCGCCGATGTTCGCGGTGTAGTACAGCCAGCGGTCGTCCGCCGAGTACGCCACGTGCTCCACGTACCCGTCGCCGGGCGTCAGCTCCTCCGGCTCGCGCTCCGGGTTCGCCACGGTGATGGCCCAGTGGTGCCCTTCCCACGGCCCGGGCTCCGACTCGAAGACCAGCCGGTCGCCGACCCAGTCCAGCCTGCGGATGTCCGTGAACCGCTCGTCCTTCGGCCAGGTGTGCCACAGCCGCTCGCCCGCGCCGGTCGCCGCGTCCGCCACCCAGATCTCCAGCGTATGGCCGCCCCGGAAGCCGGCCTTCTCGAGCCCGTCGGGGAGCGTCGTGTCCGGCTCCACGCTCCGTCGCCACCACGGCTCACGCTCGTCCGCGCCGAACGGCTCGCCGGGCCGGCGCACGAAGGCGATACGACGTCCGTCGGGCGACCACGCCGGGTCGTCGTCCCGGTCCACGCCGGGGGCCATGTACGTGATGGTGTGTGCTTCGACGTCGTACACGCCGACGTAGCCGTGGTCGTCCCGCTCGCTCACGAAGGCGACCCGGCGCGAGTCCGGCGACCAGACCGGGTCGTCGTTCTCGCCGAAGACGATGAACCACGGCCCGGCCGTGTCCGGGTCGAGGCCCGGCACCTCGTCCCCGTCCGCGTCGAGGCCCGGCACTTCGTCCGGGAAGACCGGCGCCCGGTGGACCTGCCCGTCCTTCGTGTACGCGATCCAGCGGCCGTCCGGCGACAGCACCGGGTCCCACGCCTCCGCCACCCGCCACGGCTCGCCGCCCGAACTGCGCACCGCCCACGCCTCCCGCTCCGCGCCGTCCGGGTCGCTGGTGGGGTTCGCGACCCAGCCCTGCCGGTTCGGGGTGTGACCCCGCACGAACAGCAGGACCGAGCCGTCGTCCGAGATCTGAAGCGACGACAGGTCGCGGCCGTCGTCCTCCATCCAGTCCGTGAGCCGCCGCGCCCGGAAGCCCGGCGCCTCCGCCGTGTACACGTTCCGCATGCCCCGCTCGTACTCGAGCCACGCGATCCGGTCGGCGTCACGCGCCGAGACCAGGTCGTACGCGAACGCCGGCGAAAGGATGTCGGCGATCGTGTAGTCCTGCGCCGCGAGGGGCGCAGGGCGAGGCACGAGGCCCAGGGCCAGCACGACGAGCACGAAGCGCGAGACGTGGCCGGAGCGAAGGGCGCGGGACATGGCTTCCTCCATCGTGAAGGAACGGTCTCGAAGGGTGCGGAAAGGTCGCGCTCCCGCATGTCCAGGGCAAACGACCACGCACGGTGGCACGGAGGCCACGGGGTCGCGCGAAGCCGCGAAGGTCCGCGATGCCGCGCAGGCCGGCAAGGCACCGATTCCAACGTCGGCCGCCTCGCCGGGCGACGCTACCGGCGTTCATTCTCACGCAGAGGCGCAGGGACGCAGAGTCGGGTGATGCCTGGTTCGTCATCGTACCGCTACGTACACGGCGGTACCCGTACAAAACGACTTGAAAGCCATCGTGGTGCCGGGATGGCGGATCATCCGCCGGACAGGCCGCCGGGTCTCTCGGCGGCTCTGCGGCTCCGCGTGAAAACCGCCGCCGCCCCTGCTTTCGCCGACAAGGCAGCTCCACGCCGGAGATCGCGCCCCACCGGCTTCGCGGCTTCGCCCTCTTCGCGGCTTCGCGAGAGATCCCCGCGTGCCCTACCGCCCCTCTCCCCGCAGCCGCGCGATCATCTCCCTCGCGTTCTCGTTCTCCGGGTTGAGCTCGAGAGACCGTTCGAACGCCCGGATCGCCTCCGCGTCGTTGCCCAGCGCCATATACGCCTCGCCCAGGCTGTCCCAGGTGTTGTAGGCACCGGGGAAGACGCGGGTGTTGAGCCGGAATACCTCGAGCGCCTCTTCCGTCTCGCCGGCCTCCAGGAACCCGTAGCCGACGCGGTTGACCGTCCGCTCGACGGCGCCGGCGGGCCAGCGTTCCGCGAGGGCCCGGACGCTCCACTCCGCCGCCCTGGACTCACCGGCGAGCAGGTCGACGAGGGCCCGGCCCGTTTCGACCGTCAGCCCTTCCACGCCTTCCAGCCGGGCCAGCAGCTCGCGGGCACGGGCCTCGCGCCCCTCGGCCGCCGCCATCAGCGCGCCGCTCACCATGGCGTCGGCGTCGGCGATCCCCGTGAAGGCGCCGGCCTCATCCCTGACCGGCCAGTACCGGTAGCGGCTGTCCTCCTGGTGGAAGGTGCCGTCATCCTGGAGGTAGAGCTCGAACGTCCCGTCGAAGGGGAAGTAGCCGACCAGGTGGCCGTCGCCGACGTCGATCTCCACCGTGGTCTGCGCCGGCAGGCCGAGCGGTGCCGGGGGATACGGCCACTCGCCGGCGAAGTCGGCCAGGGCGTCGTCGTCCACGCTGGTGATGAGCGGATCGGGCTGGACGGTCAGCGGGACGAGGGCCGGCTCGGCGACGGGCGTGCCGGTCCGGGCCTCCAGCACCTGCTCGATGAGGTCGAGCAGCCCACTGCGCGGCGTGCCTTCGCCTTCGTACGTGTTCGCCCGATTCACGATGACCATGTCGATCCCGGGGAGCACCGCGATCATCTGGTTGCCGACGCCGAGGGCCGCGAACATGTCGTGCTGTGCGAAGCGAGGCTCACGGTACACCCACCACATGAAGCCGTAGCCCTGGACGTCGTCGTCGATGGAGTAGAGGGCGGAGCTGCGCCGCACCCAGTGGTCGGAGAGGATCCGGGTGTCGTCCCACATCCCCAGGCGGGCGTAGAGGAGCCCGAAGCGGGCCGCGTCCCGGGCCGACACCCGGAACGGGTAGGCCGGGTACCGCGACTTGTCCCGCTCGTAGTGGTAGTAGCCGTCGGAGACGCGCCAGTCCTCCATGCCCAGCGGCCGGCCGAAGTGCTCGTCGAACGCCTCGAAGACGTCGATCCCCGCTTCCTGCATCAGGATCGTGGCCAGCGTGTTGAAGTCCCAGTTGTTGTACGCGAAGTACCGGCCCGGGCCCTCGCTGCCCCGGGGCCGGGTGTCGGTCCGCCCGGCATAGGCCGCCGGGTGGAAGACGCCGGAGCGAGCCTTCAGCAGGTCGAGGATCCGGGCCTGGCGCTCCGTCTCCAGCAGCGGGTCGGGGTAGTCGTCGATGCCCAGGTCCTTCATCATCTTGTTCAGCTCGATCTCGCCCCGGTCCCAGTAGATCCCGTACAGCGCCGAGAGGAAGCTCTTCCGCACCGAGTGGCACATGAAGCGCCGGCTCACCTCGCCCCAGGCCGCGACGACCGCACCATCCGCCACCACCAGGAACGCCGACGACGGCAGCCCCTCCCACGTCTCGCGGGCCGCATCCAGCCGGGCGGCGTCGAAGCCCGCCTCCTCGACGTTCGCGTAGCTCATCCAGTGCTCGCCGGGCACGCGCTGGGCGCCCAGGTCCGTCGCCGCGGCGAGGACCAGGGCCAGTGCCAGCAGGCCGGTGAACGGTCGGGTCCATCGCTTCGGGATTGCCATCGATCTCTTCCTCGTGTTCACGTGCGGTCAGGAAGGAACCACGCCCTACGGAAGAAGATGGCGTCGCGGGGGCGGGGCGCAACGCGTCACGCGAAGCCGCGAAGGGGGCGAAGCCGGCGAAGGCCGGGCTGTGTCCGGGTGCGCGGCGGGAGCCGACTTGCCGGTCGAGGCGGAGATCCGGGAGCAGTTTTCACGCGGAGCCGCGGAGCCGCAGAGGAG
>CAYQCY010000134.1:3537-8556 GCA_964416095.1 uncultured Gemmatimonadaceae bacterium | reverse complement strand
AGTGGAGCTGACCGGACTCGAACCGGTGACCCCCTGCTTGCAAAGCAGGTGCTCTCCCAACTGAGCTACAGCCCCTTAGACTAGTATCACAGATGCAGCAGCCTGATGCGAAGTCTCGCCGCGCGAAGCGTGGCGAACACTGAGCTACAGCCCCATGGTAAGATGCCCCGAGCGGCTGACAACATAGCGGAATCGGCGGCGTACTGGTAGCGGGTCATCGTGAAGGCGACGGTTCACAACGGGCGCGCCCACTACGGTCTCTCGCCGGCTTCGAGTCGGGCGAGCAGGTCGAGCAGGCCACTGGCTTCCCATGACCGGTTGCGTCGTGCCTTGGAGAGAGGCTGGAGCACTCCGGCCTCCTCGAGCTGCGAGATGGCCCGGTACACCTGGGGCTTCGACCGGCCGGTGGCGGCGGCCGCGACGGGCCCGGTGATGATGGGATGAGCGGGCAGGACGCCGACGATCGCCCAGGCGGCGGCGTCCGCCCTGGGGGAATCGGGGAGACCGGCGATCCAGTCGCGCCAGGTGTCCGCGAGGTCGTGGACGGCGTCCAGGTACTCTGCTGCGAGCCTGGCCGCCCGGGCGGCCGCCCCTGCGAAGTGCTCGATCCACGCCTGAACCTCGCCGTGACGGTATCCGACGAGCTTCTGGATGTACCGATCCCGTCCCGCAGCAAGGATCACGCTGATCGGCGGCACGTAGCTGGGGGCGACCCCACGTCGATGCAGCACCACGTGGATGAGCGCCCGACCGGTCCGACCGTTCCCATCATCGACGGGATGGATCGTCTCGAACTGCGCGTGGACCAGGGCGGCCTGGACCAGCGGCGGGAGCAGGTCGTCGTTGACCGCGTCGCACAGGTCGGCCATCAGGGGCCCGACGTGCTCCGGCGGTGGCGGGACGAAGTCGGCTCCGCACGGGTTGTAGTCGTTGCCCCCGATCCAGTTCTGGACGTTACGGAACCGTCCCGCCACACGCGCGTTGGGCGCCCGTGCCATGAGCGTCCGGTGAATCGCCAGGATCGCGGCCGGTGAGAACCCCTCGACGGACGCGGCCTCGTCGATGGCCAGTTGCATGGCGTCGATGTTCGCCACGATCGCCGCTGCGTTCGTCCCCACCTGCCTACCGGCCTCCAGCCGCGCTTCCGCCCGGGCCAACTCGCGCAGACCCATCTGCATACCCTCCACCTTGGACGACGCGATGGACTCGGTCCGGAGAAGGAGCCTGGCAAGAGGAGCCAGGACCCGGCTCGGCATCGTGTTCAGGTCGCGGATCGCCGCATCCGCTTCGGCCACCACACCGGCCACGTCGGCGTCCAAGGTCAGATCGCCGTCCCGTAGCGGATCGGGTATGAACGCCGTATAGCGGCACGCACGCCGGTACTTCGCCGGGGCGTGCACCGTCGGATCGTACTCCCAGGTCAACGTGACTTCCCGACCACGCATCGGTCCCCCTTCTTCCGGACAACCCTCACCAGGGACGGAGTTTAGTTAGGTTTAATGAATATCCCTAACTAAAGCAACCCCCACGTCAGGCGGAGACCGACGGCCCACGGCAGCGTGGGGCCTGCGGGAAGACTCCGACTCAGAACAGGTACAGCGGTTGGGAATCGGGGTTCTTGCCGAAACAGGTCACATCCTCGATGTTGCCGATGCGGGGCCCCCGGAGCAGGGCCCAGAGGGCCCGCTCGATGCCGATCCCGCCGCCGAACGTCTCGGGGAAGGTCCGCCGGCCGTCCGCGTCCGTCCGGGCGACGACCATGAGGAACGGTCCGTATCCGCCGAGCTCCTCGATGTTCACGATCGATCCGTTCCGGAAGACGGGCGGCTCCGGGATGACGCGGTTGTCGAGGAGGCGTGCGATGATGGGCTCGGCGAGCCACTCGCGGATGGCGCCGCTCAGCACCTCGGCGGCGGGGCTGGCCGCGCCGCTCTCCCGGACGACGCTCTTCACGCAGAGGTCGTAGTTGTAGATGTCGGCGCTCGGAACGTCGAACAGGTCACGCCGGCTCCCGTCCCGACGGAGGTACGGGTAGACCAGATCGTAGTTCTCGCGCATGAGGCCCTGGATCCAGAAGAAGGGGCTGCCCGTGTCCTCGCCCAGCTTCTGCTCCACGCCGCGCCGACCGTGGCGGGCGCGGGCGTCGTCCAGGTCGAACCTGGGAAACGGGTCGTCGGGCAACTCGATGGCCACGCCGAGAGCTTCCAGGTCGGCGTCGTTCCGGTCGAGGACGCGTTCGAGCCCGGCCCGGAACATGGATTCGAAGAAGCGGATCGCGGCATCCTGGTCGTTGCGCAGGATGGCGGTGACCTGGTCCGGCCGGTCGTAGTAGGTGTCGAGGTCCACGCCTCGGTCCCGGCGGACCTCGACATCGAGCTGGCTGAAGTCGATGAGGTAGCGACCTCGCTGCCGCCCCTCCGGGGAGGCGATCTCGAGGCGGATGTTGGGCGAGTCGACGAAGACGCCCGGGATCCCCGGCCCGTGGCACGCCAGGAACTTGCTGTAGATCATGCTGTGGGTCGTGACGTACGGCTGACCCTTGTAGTCGATGGTCGGCGTGTGCTCCACGTCGTGATTCAGCGGGTCGGTGACCAGGCTGAGCTGGACGCGTTCCAGGTTCAGCAGCCCGGCGGCCACGAGGTGGTCCTGCATCCCGGACACGAGCGAGGTCCGGATGCGCATGACACGGTGCAGCGCGTCGGAGCGCCAACGCCGGACATAGTGCTCGTCGACGTACTCTTGGAGGCTGCTGCCGCCCTCTTCCAGGGCGGCCTGGAAGTGGCGCAGCCGCTCTCCGATCCGGGCGTGGGGGTGGTCGTGCATCACGCGCCTCTCCTTCGATGGGGTGAAACGGAAAGAGCCCCCGACCCGCCGCGCGGCGGGTCGGGGGCTCCGGGTCTTCCCGGACGTACCGGGATGCTACACGACGACCCCCTCCCTCGCGCGCCGGGCGCGGGAGCGATTGCGATTGGCGTTCCGATTCAACGCGAGAGCGCGCACGGTCTCACCTCGCGGGGGTCGTCGTATACACGACAAGCATGATAGTGGCCGTGCGGCCCGCTGGCAAACCATCGAGGCGCCCGATGCCTCTACGGCCAACACCGTTGTGGTTGCCGTTCGCCCGCCACCTGCTGGTCGCCGGGCGTCCGTGTGTGCTCCCCGAACTCTCGTCTCCAACCGCGTTGACTGGCTCACCTCCGATATGACTGTGAGAAATGGACGCCGGGAGGCAATTAAGTGATGAAGGGGTCGCGAGTCACAGGAGGTGATCATGGGCAAGAGACAGAGACACGGCTTCATGGTGTCGACCGCAGCGGTGATCGTCGCCCTGACGGCCGCATGCGATGGAGAGCCCGCGTCGGCACCAGAGCTGGAGACGGCCGAGCTTCGGCTCCAGCTCGTGAACACCGGGATCCCGGAGAAGCCCCTTCTGGAAGTCTGGATGGAGCCGGCATCGGACGGCGACACCTTGCCCGCCGACCCGATCGAGGTCTCCCTGACGGCGCCCAGTGACGCGGAAAGCGTCACGCTCGGTCCCAACGTTTGCACCGACGAAACAGGCGCGGAGTACGTCTGCAGCGAGCTCGTCGTCGGGATGGAAACCGGCGAGGACGTGCGCTCGCTGGAGCCGTACGTGGAGGAAATCGACGGGCGCCTGAAGCTGCTGGTGGCGTGCGACGAGACGGGTTCCTGCGAGGTCGTGTCCACGGCGCACGCCGTCGTCGTGCTCTTCGACGGGGACCTGGATGCGGCGATGGAGACCGCGCGTGGTTGGCCAGGCGTCGAGGCGGTCGACCGGAACGGGCTCGTTTCGGCGACGGACGCGTTGCGCAAGCAGCGCACAAAGGTGCTGCCCCTTGCCTACGCCGAAGCCGTGCCTGGGAACGGCGTCGTGGAGGGGCTCGCGGGTGACACCGTGCGCGTCCGTTACCGGAGCCCTGACGGGGCGGAGGCCAAGAGCGAGCTGAGGCTCTGAACCGGGGCCTCGTTCGGCCTGAACGAAGACAGAGGTGTTTCGTCAGTTCGCCAGGTGCGGTCCAGGTGCTCCGCCGGATCCCGCGCCCGCCTCACGCCCCGCCATCGCTCTCGTCCGCGCGCGCTTCCTCCTGGAGCTCACGCAGGTCGGCCACCGTCTGGTCGATCTGCTCGTCGGTGTAGCCGGTGGCCCGGGCCGCTTCTTCCAGCGTGCCCCAGATCGGCGCGCCGCAGGCGATGCACTGGACGCCTTTGTCCATCAGGTAGGCGACGGCGCCGGGGAAGACGTCCACCAGCTCCTCGATGGGGATGTCACGCCGGATCATGTCCACCTGGCTCCTTGTCTGCCGTCCGGTACCGGAGCACCGTCCCGACGCCCAGCCGGACGAACCCTTCCCCGTAGGCGTCCTGGAACACGCGGGCGGCCTCCATCCCGGAGCAGTGGGACGGGCCGACGTCGGTGACGCCCCGGGCGCGGAGCTCGTCCGCGAGCCGCTCGAGCTCCCCGACGGACGCGCTCCCCAGGTGGAACCCGCCCATGACCCGGGTGACGGGCCGGCCCGTGATGCCCCTGGCCTGGTCGACCACGGCGAGGACGCCGGGGTGGCTGCAGCCGGTGAGGACGAGGGGGCCGGCGGCGGTCCCGACGATGAGCGCCTGCTCGGCGATGCCGGTCCCGACCCGGCCGGTGACGTGGACGCCGGGGACCATCTCCTGGCCCTCGTCGGCGACGACGACCTCCGTCGTCCGGGCGAAGTCGTCCCGGACGGAGGCGCTGAACCCTTCCGGTACGTAGACCGTGGGCCGCAACCCAAGGTCGAGGAGGGCGTCGAACCCTCCCACGTGGTCGCGGTGGGCGTGCGAGAACACGACGGCCTCGACGTCGGCGGGGTCCTTGCCCAGGCGCCGCATGTTCGTCAGGAGCGCCTCGCCGTCGCCGCCCGTGTCGAAGAGGACCGTGTGCCCGGGCGTCTCGAACAAGACGGAGAACCCCCAGCCGGTCTCGAACTCGTCGGACGGCCACATGTTGTCGTAGAGGACGGT
>CAYQCY010000134.1:0-3437 GCA_964416095.1 uncultured Gemmatimonadaceae bacterium | reverse complement strand
ATGGTCGCACGCCGGCCGCGGAATGGCCAGGGCCCGTCGTGCCTGCGCGCGTCGCGCCGGGGGTCAATTGATGAAGACGAATCCCCCGGGATTCGAGCCACCGAATCGGGTGTTGACGACGTTGTTGTAGATCGAGCCGAACGAGTAGCGGAACCCGACGGAGATGAAGTAGCGGTAGCTGGTCTCGAGCTGGCGGAGCCGGAGCAGCACTTCCTCGTCGGACGCCTCGCCGCGCCGCAGCGAGACCTGGTCACGGACCCGGGTGTAGAACCCGCCCACGTCCAGGGAGAGGCCCTTGACGAGCCCGAGCTCGACGCGGCCGGAGAGGACGGCGCGGTACTTGGCGTCCTGGTCGGCCAGCTCGGGCGGGACGTCCGCGCCGAGGCTCCAGCCCATCAGGTGCGCGACCTGGAGCGACGTGTTCACCGACCCCCATGGCTGGCGCAGCCCGTCGGCCCACCGGATCTCGCGGCGCACGTGGTCGAAGTCGCAGACCCATTCGCAGTCCAGATACACGGGCAGGGTCTCCGGGGCGCTCTCCTGTGCGACCACCGTTCCGGGTCCCAGCGACGCGACGGCGAGAAAGGCCGCCCACACGCAGGATGCTGCCTTCGTCATGGTGCCCCCTTCGGACTGCCGTTGACGCGGCCGTATGCTCTCCTGCGTGCGGACCACGCCCGTTGTCCCGGTTCCCTTCCCGGTACACGCCCCGGCGCCTCGGGGATCCCGGTCAGGGCGCGAGCCGGACCCGGTCCCAGCCGTCGCCGGTGCGGTCGAAGCGGAAGCGGTCGTGCATGCGGTTGGCGCGGCCCTGCCAGAACTCCATGCGTCGGGGCTCGACGAGGTAGCCGCCCCAGAACGGTGGCAGGGGCACCTCCTCGCCGGGGTACCGGACGTCGTGCTCGGCGAAGGCGGCCTCGAGCTCGTCGCGGCTCTCGAGGGGCGCGCTCTGGCGTGAGGCCCAGGCGGCGATGCGGGAGCCCCGGGGCCGGGTCCGGAAGTAGGACTCGGAGACCTCCGCCGACGTCTTCTCCGCCGTGCCCTCGACCCGGACCTGGCGGTGCAGCGTCGGCCAGTGGAAGAGGAGCGCGACCCGGGGGTTCGCCTCGATCTCCCGGGCCTTGCGGCTGCCGTAGTTCGTGTAGAAGACGAACCCGTGCTCGCCGTAGTCCTTGAGCAGCACGTGCCGGGCCGACGGCGCGCCGTCCTCCGACACCGTGGCCAGCGCCATGGTGTCGTACAGGTAGATCCCGGACTCCGACGCCTCGGTGAACCACTCGTCGAACAGGGCCATGGGGTCGTGCCCGGCCCGGAGCTCGGTGAGCCCCTGGGTCAGCCCCTGGCCGGCCGTGAACAGCGCCTTGACGATCGATTTCAATCCCATGCCCGTCTCCCTATGCCCTTCTGCACCTTTTCGGCACCGGCGCGAAAGATGGCGTCAAGGCGCGGATGAAGCGAGGGGGATGAGGCGAGATAGATACGGCGAGGTGTGAACGGCGAGGAGGATGTAGCGAGAGGGTGAATCGAGGAGGATACGGCGAGGAGGGTGAGGCGAGGGGGATACTTCGAGGGGATACGGCGAGGGGATACGGCGAGGGGGGGCAGGTTTCGCGGAGTGCTTCGACCGGGTCGATGCGGTTCGCCCGACGGGCCGGCACCGTGCTCGCCGCGGCGACCGCGGCCAGGAGCACGACGCTCCCGGCGGCCAGCGTGGCGGCGGCGATGGCCTGGACCACCACGAAGAACTCCCGGGCCACGTCCTTGTCCTGGCGCTGCAGGATGAAGACCTCGGGCCGGTTGCCACGATCCTTGCCGGCCTCCGGACGTCCGCTCCCGGGAACCCCATTCCACATGCACACCACCCCCTCGCCTCCCCCCCTCGGAGTATCCCCCTCGCCGTATCCCCTCGCCGTATCCCCTTGCCGTATCCCCTTGCCGTATCCCCTCGCCGTATCCCCCTCGGTTCACCCCCCTCGAAGCATCCTCCTCGAAACACCCCATCGCCGTATCCTCCTCGCCGTTCACACCTCGCGGTATCTATCTCGCCGCACCCTCCTCGCATCCACCACCGCCTCTCCATACGTTATCCCCTCGTTGTTCCCCCACTTGCTGGTGCACGGCACGGAGGTGCACCGCATGCCGGCGTCCGAGCTGCCGACGGACGGCGTGGCGGGCGTGCGGGCCAACCACCGCTTCATGGTGCACGTGAAGGACTTCACGATGGAGCACGGAATGTGATGGCGAAGACGCTGCCGCGGGAGCTGGAGCCCACGCCGGAGGACCGGGCGCTGGGGACGATCCTGACCCCGGCCGCCGTGGTGGACCTGGACCGGCTGGCGACGAACCTGGACCGGATGGGCGCGTACGCGGCGGAGCACCGGCTCCGGCTGCGTCCCCACATCAAGACGCACAAGACGCCGTGGATCGCGGCGGAGCAGGTCCGGAAGGGCGCGGTGGGCGTGTCGGTGGCGACGCCCCGGGAGGCGCTCGTCATGGCCCGGGCCGTGGACGACGTCCTGGTGGCGTACCCCACGGTGGACCCGGCGCGGACGCGGCTCGTGGCCGAGGTCGCCGGCCAGGTGAGGGTCACGGTGGCGCTGGACTCGGAGACGGCGATCCGGCGGCTGTCGGACGCGCTTCTGGACGAGGGCACGGAGGCCGGCGTGCTCGTGGAGCTGGACCTGGGCTCCCGGCGCTGCGGCGTGACGACGCCGGAGCGGGCGCTGGCACTGGCCCGGACCGCGTCGGAGACGCCTGCGGTGACGTACCGGGGCGTGCTGTTCTACCCGGGCCACATGCGCATGCCGCCGTCGGAGATGGACGACGCCATCGTCGCCATCAACCGGGAACTGGCCACCTTCCTGGACGTGCTGGACGCCGCCGGACTGCCCGCCGAGGTGGTGAGCGGCGGCTCCACGCCGACGTGGTCCCGGTCCCACGAGATGGCGGACGTGACGGAGCTCCGGCCGGGCACGTACGTGTACAACGACCGGAACACCGTCGGTATCGACGCGTGCCGCTGGGACGACTGCGCGTACACCATCCTGGCCACGGTCATCAGCACGGCGGTGCCGGGCCAGGCGGTCCTCGACGCCGGCACGAAGGCGCTGTCCGGCGACCCGGTCCGGGCGCCGGGCTTCCGGGGCTACGGCAGCCTGCTGGACCGTCGCGAGGTGGAGGTGGTCCGGAAGACGGAGGAGCACGGCATCCTGGACCTGTCGGAGACGGACTGGCGACCCGCCGTCGGCGACCGGGTCCGCATCGTCCCGAACCACGCCTGCGTCTCGGTGAACCTGCAGCCGAAGGTCTACGGCGTGCGCGGCGACCGGGTCGTGGCGAGCTGGCCGGTGCTGCCGCGGGGGTGGGACGTCGGGTGAGGAGAGTCTTCGGTGCGCCGATGTGCCTGGAGCAACGGGTCACGGGTTACGGGTCACGGC
>CAYQCY010000133.1:0-8571 GCA_964416095.1 uncultured Gemmatimonadaceae bacterium | reverse complement strand
GCCGTATCCTCCTCGCCGTATCCTCCTCGCTGTATCCTCCTCGCTGTATCCTCCTCGCTGTATCCTCCTCGGAGCACCCCCTCGCCGTATCCTCCTCGCCGTTCACACCTCGCAGCACCTATCTCGCTTCACCGTCCTCGCTTCATCCCGCAGGCTCCCATCGGTCCGCCGCGGCAATCCCTTTCTCCTCGTCCACGCTCAAAAGGATGAACAGACCAAGCACGAAGAAGCCGAGGATCGAGCCCATGGCCACGCGGTGGCTCTCCGTTATGCTCAGGAGCAGGCCGTAGGTGAAGGGGCCCGCCACGCTGGACAGCTTGCCGGAGAAGGCGAAGAAGCCGAAGAACTCGGCGTGCTTGCTCTCCGGGACGAAGCGGGCCAGGAGGCTGCGGGACGCCGACTGGTTCGGGCCGACCATGAGGCCGATGAGGACGGCCGCGACCCAGAAGCCGGCCGTGCTCCGGGTCGTGGAGCCGATCACGGTAGCCACGGAGAGCACGACGAGGGTCAGGATGATGGTCCGCTTGCCGCCGATGAGATCGTCCACGAAGCCGAAGCCGAAGGCGCCCACGCCGGCGGCCACGTTGATGAGGATCCCCATCACGATGACCTCGGCGGTGTCCATGCCGAACACGGCGCCCACGTAGATGGCCGCCATGGCGAAGACGGTGGTGAGCCCGTCGTTGTAGACGAGCCGGGCCAGGAGCAGCTTGGCGGCCTCGCGGAAGTCGCGCAGGTGGCGGAACGTCTCGCCGACCCGGCCGAAGCCGATGGTCACGTACTGGCCGAACGAAGCTCTGCGGCGCGGCGCCCGCTCGCGCACGAACAGGAACATGGGCACGGCGAAGACGGCGTACCACGCCGCCACCAGCAGGGTCGTGCCCCGCACGTTCAGGTAGTCCGTCTCCGGCAGCCCGCCCCGGACCATCCAGAGTCCGCCCGCCAGGGCCAGCAGGCCGCCGATGTAGCCCAGGCCCCAGCCCAGCCCCGAGATGCGGCCCATGGTCTCCCGGTTCGAGATCTCGGGCAGGAAGCCGTTGTAGAAGACCTGAGCGCCTTCGAATCCCACGTTCGCCAGCACGAACAGCGCCGCCGCCACCGCCGCCTGGCCGGGACCCATGAAGAAGAGGAGGATCGTGAAGAGGATGGTCTGGACCGTGACGATCCCGAGGAACAGCTTCTTCCGGCCCGAATAGTCGGCCATGGCGCCGAGCACCGGCGTCACCAGCGCCACGATGATCGCCGACGCGTTCACCGCGCGTGTCCACTGGATCGCGCCCACCAGCGGGTCGTCCGCCACGACCTCCGCGTAGTAGCGGCTGAAGATGAAGGTCACGATCAGCGTCGTGAACGCGGAGTTGGCGAAGTCGTACAGCGACCAGGAGAGGACCTCCCGGCGGCGGACCCTGTCCATGGACGCTCCACATGGGTGTGGGGAACGGTCGGACGGCGCGACGATTATTGCACGTCCGAGCCCGTCGGCACAAGGAAGGCATCGACGTGCAGCCGAGGTAGGGTGGAGGAAACCGTCAGCGGTCAGCGTTCAGCCGTCAGCACGACCGGCACGGCTCGTCGCGTGCGTGGTGGAGATCCACCCGCGCGGTGATCCCCGCGAGGGCCGCTCTCCGACGGCAGCCCGCCGAGCCGGGAAGCCCGCACTGAAGGCTGACGGCTGACGCCCCGGTCAGGGCTTCTGTAGCATCTCCGCGTACCGGCTGCGCTTGACGCGGGGCGCATCCGTGTACATGACCGTGCCCGCGCCGTTGCAGGCGTCGCACACGCGGGGCTTGAGGAGGCGGAGCAGCGGCTCCGTCTGCATGTCGCAAGACGAGTCGGCCCACGCGCTCACCGGCACTTCCCATTGGGAGTTGCCGACCACGTAGCCGGACCCGCCGCAGTGCTCGCACTTCTCGATCCGCACCTCGTCGGAGCGGAGCATATCGGTAACTGCCTTTCTGCCGAATCGTGGTGGCCGGGGCAGCGCCCCGGCACGCGCAGAGGATAATGGAAAACGGTCCCTTTGACCACCCCGCGCTACGTCGGATCGGTCACGGAAGTTTCACGAAAAAAGCCACGGGTCGTCGAGACCGACTTCGGAGGTTGACGGAGGCGGGTCCGGTGCTCCCGGGGAGTCGCCTACAGGATCGGTCGCTGGATGGCCAGGATGCCGCCGATGACGAGGACGAGGGCGGCGACGGTGCCGAAGAGCTGGAGGCCGAGGCTCTTGCGCTCCGGCGGCCGGCGCCGGTTGAGGGCGGGCGCCAGGTGCGCCACGGCGACGGCCAGGACCATCATGGTGATGTGACCGATGAGCTCGGGGTAGAAGGGCCAGAGGAAGAGCAGCACGAGGCCCATGACGAGCTGGATGTCCATGACGACGGCGAAGGCGACGGCGAACCGTCGCGCGGTCTGGTCGAAGGGCCGGCCCCGGAACATCCGGATGGCGGCGTGGAAGGCGACGACGAGCCCGATGAGGAGGACCAGGTAGCGTACGCCGGAGTGGGCGTGGAAGAGGATGTCCATGGTGGTCGGTTTCTTCGCGTGTCAGGTCCCGTCGCCGTCGGCGCAGGGGCTCGGTGTCAGAAGGCCTCGTCCAGCCTCGGGTTCACGATGTTGTTGAACTTGGAGCCGAAGCGGTAGCTGAGGCTCATGCGGATACCGTACTCGTAGTCGGTCTCGAGCTGGCGCCGCTGGAGCAGGATGTCGTCGAGGGTGGAGCCGGCGGCCGGGATGTAGAGCTGGTCGCGGATGACGCCGACGTTGCCGTGGAAGTTGAGGTCCAGGCCCCGGACGATGCGGAGGCTCATGCCGCCGCGGATGCGACCGCTGTAGAGCCAGGTATCGGCGGGCCGGTGGAAGTAGTGGGAGCCCTCGATGGAGAAGCCGGCGTTGCCCCACGGCTGGGTGGCGTTGTAGCTGAACTCCAGGGACTCCTGCAGGACCGTTTCCCGTTCCTTCAAATAGATCGTCTCTTCCTCGTATTGGATGTGGCTGCCCGTGACGCGGTAGATGAGCACGAGCTGCCTGCGTGACGCCTCCGGGTAGCGAAAGACGCTGTACTCCAGCGCCGGTCCGATCTCCAGGACCAGGTCGCGGTTGTAGAACGAAGCGGCCGAGGCGGTGCCCCGGACCCCGGTCGACCAGTGGTCGGCCAGGCTGTATGCGGCCCACGCGGAGGTACGATAGGTGTCCTGGTCCCGGATGTAGGTGGTGTCGGTCGTCTCGTCGAGGGGGACGTCGAACTCGGCGTGCTGGCTGCTGCCGTGCGCGTAGAAGCCGATGCGCCACAGGTCCGTGGTGCGGTTGCCCGAGAACCGGCCGTTGTACGAGTATTGCCGCTCCCTGGACTCGCCGTTGGCCGAGCCCCCGACGCTGACCCGGAAGACCCACCCGTTCCAGGGGTCCTCCGCGGGGGTCACGACCTGGCCCGGCCGTTCCGCTTCGGCGAGCGGGGCGTAGACCAGCTCGAGGCTCTCCGCCACGGCCGTCTGGAGCAGGTACGGGACCAGCCCCAGCTCGATCGTGCGGAGCAGGCCGCGCCGGTTCTCGTCGCGGGTGTCGTTGGCGTCCGACACGTAGGTCAGGGTCCTGTCCTGTCCCGCGTACGGCCCTCGGCCGATGAACTCGATGGTGTATTCGTCACCACCGCCGCCGGTGTCCAGAGAGGTGATGATGATGTGCACGTCGGCGTCCTGCCGGTCCCGCATCCAGTTCACGTAGGTGACTTCCTCGCGGAAGAACTGCTGGTCGCAAGCGCCCCAGCTCCGGTGGCATTCGAGGAACACCTCGAGGGATGGGTCCACCGTGTCCCGGGCCGGGACCTGTTGGCTTGCGCCCGCGGCGGGGACGAGCAGCGCCGCCGCGGCGCCGGCCAGCCAGATCGACCTCCGACCACCCTGTCGCTGGGTCATGCGTCTATCCTCATCAGACCTGCTCGCATGTCATCTGCCATGGCCCGGCACCGCGGCATGGCGGGCTCCGGGCGTGCTTCCGTCCGTCGTTCTCCGGCGGCTCTCACCGCGGCGGCGGGCCCGGCGGCGTGCCGGAGCCGATGGGGCTGCCCGGGGGCGCTTCCGCCGGCTCGGGCGGCGACCAGGGCGCCATGGGCCGGTCCAGGAAGCGCTGGATGTCGGCCGCCGCGGCCCGGTAATGGGCGAGGTCCGCCTCGTCGCCCCGGGCGACCCGTGCCAGCCGGTCCCGGAGCTGCTCGAGCCTGTGGGCCGCGATGGCCCGGACCTGCGGCATCGGCGCCTCGCCGGCCAGGCCCATGAGCTGCTCCACGACGACCCGCTCCACGGCCCGGTTGATCTCGGCGTGGTAGCCGTCGGCGGGCTGGGCGTCGAAGGTGGCCTCCACCAGCCGGTCGATGACGTGGCCCAGGCCCGGCAGGCCCTCGTCGAAGGCGTGCTGCTCCACCATGCGGGCGGCGCGGTCGGGGTGGAGGAGCATGCCGGCGGTGAGCCGGCTGGCCACGACGGCCGGCGCGATGGGGTCGAAGGTCACGCCGGTGTGGCGCTCGAAGAGCTCCCGGTGCGGCCCGTAGCGGAACGGGCGCGGCGGCAGGTTGTCCAGGATCCGGCGCGGCAGGGCGAGCTCGGCGGGGTCGAGCGTGGCCAGGAGCGCCTGGAGCGCGGCCTCCTGCTCGGCGGCCGGCACCCGGCGCAGCGGGTCCTGCCCGTCGCCGCGCATGGCGTAGCTGTAGTACTTGCCCGCCACGACCTTGGACGTGGCCTCGACCTGGTATCGGTGGTGGAGGTAGAGGGGGACCAGCGCCTCCTCCATGGTGGCCAGCGGCTCACCGTGCCGGATCGCGGCCTCGCCGAAGCGGTCCAGGGCGGCGCGTCGGACGCGCATCATCCGATTCAGCTCCACGGCCGCGTTCTCGCCGTTGTCCCAGAGGTGGACCTGGGGGTGCGCGCTGCCGGCGGGCCGCGCGTCCTGGTCCGACAACAAGGTGAGCCCCCGGGCCCGGGCCTCGTCCAGGATGCGGGTGAGGGCCGCCTCCTCGTCGGTGCCCTCGGGGAAGTCGGAGTACCCGTACCGGATGTAGACCTCGTCCCACTCGCCGATGCCGATGTCGTAGGCCTCGGAGAGGTCGATCTCGCCGTTCTCGTCCAGGCGCACCAGCGGGTGCGGGTAGTCCATGACCGAGGTACGGCCCTGGGCGCTGGAGATGTAGTTGTGGGCCAGGCCGAGGGTGTGACCGACCTCGTGGGCCGAGAGCTGGCGGATGCGGGCCAGCGCCATTTCCTCCATCTCCGGCGGCACCGTCTCGCCGGTGTACGGCGCCAGCAGCCCCTCGGCCAGCAGGTAGTCCTGGCGCACGCGCAACGAGCCCAGCAGGACGTGGCCCTTGATGATCTCGCTGGTGCGCGGGTCCACCACGGAGGAGCCGTAGCTCCAGCCACGGGTCGAGCGGTGCACCCAGTTGATCATGTTGTAGCGCACGTCCATGGGGTCCGCCGTGTCGGGCAGGATCCGGACCTGGAAGGCGTCGCGGTAGCCGGCGGCCTCGAAGGCCTCGTTCCACCAGCTCGCCCCCTCCACGAGCGCCGAGCGGACCGGCTCCGGCACGCCCGGGTCCACGTAGTACACGATGGGCTCCACCGGCGCGCTCGTCTCCGCCGACGGGTCCCGCTTCTCTAGACGATGACGGGCGATGAAACGTTGACGGATCGGCTCGCCCAGCGGCGTCGCGTAGTCCAGGTAGTCGATGCCGTTGAACCCGGCCCGGGGATCCGCACGACGCATCTCGAAGCCCGGCTCCGGCGGCGCCACGAACGAATGCCGCTCCCGCACCGTCACCGCTTCCGGCGTGGGCGCCACGCTCCGGATCCAGCGGCCCGGCCCGTCGCCGGTGAAGGTGAGCCGGACCTCGACCTCCGTGTTCCGCGGGAACGCCTTCGTGGACGGGCGGTACAGCGCGCTCCGCGACGCGTCCAGCCGGTACTGCCCCTGCTCCGCCCGCTCGAGCCGGTCCGCCACCCCGTGGGCGTCCCGGAGCACGAAGTCCGTGGCGTCCACGAGCAGACGGTCGCCCGTCTCCGCCGCCACCTCGAACCCCCAGAGGACCGACGTCGCGAACGCGTCCTCCACCGCCCGGACCTCCATGGGGTTGTCGCTCTCCGCCCGGTACCCCCAGTTGGGCTCCGCCAGCAGCAGCTTCCGGCCGGCCCGCTCGAACCGCACGAACCTGGACCCGCCGAGCTGGGTCCGGTCCAGCCCGATGTCGTTCGAGCCGATCCCCGCCGGCAGCGAGACCACGTAGATCAGCTCCTGCCCGTCCCGCGCCTCGAGCCAGACCTTGCCCGTCGCCTCGTCGAGGTAGACGGGCACGAAGCCATCCAGTCGTTCCATTCCCGCCGTGTGACCCTCGATGGACGGCAGACCTTGAGGCGTCGGAACCGCGGGCGCGGCGGGCACGGTGGCGCACCCCACGAGGGCGAGACAGGCGGCGGCAAGGAGCGGGCGCATGAGGGACTCCGTTCTGATCGGGTGAAACGAAGGGGGCAATATGCGTGGAGGGGCAGGGGGACGCCAATCAGGGAGGGGTTGTGGTGTGGCCCGGGCTTCCGGCAACGGGTCACGGGTTACGGCTCACGGCTCCTGACTCGCCGGGGCGAGCACGTACCGGGCGGGGCGTCAGCCTCACCGGCGGATCGGGATGCGGCGAGGAACAAGGCCTCGGGCGGGCTGCACCCTTGCCACCCGCCCAGCCCCGCGCACTCAGCCCACCGAGAAGAGCTTCTCCCGCTCCTCTTCCGACAGGTCGTCCAGGTTGCGGGCGCCGAGGGTGCGCCGCTTGCGGGGGGCCAGCTCCCTGCGCTGGGCGCCCTTGTTGCTGGAGCCCGCGTAGTCGAATCCTTCGAGGGAGATGCGGGGAATGCCGTACCCGAGGAGTCGCTCGATGGCGTGGATTTGGGCCAGCTCGCCGCCGGTCATGAAGGTGATGGCGTCGCCGGCGGCCCCGGCGCGGCCGGTCCGGCCGATGCGGTGCACGTAGTCCTCGGGGTCGTGGGGCACATCGTAGTTGATCACGTGGCTGATCCCCTCGATGTCCAGCCCACGCTGGGCCACGTCTGTAGCTACCAGGAGCTGCACGCGGCCGCCGGCGAACGCGTCCATCGCCCGGCGCCGCTGCTTCATGTCCTTGTCACCGTGCAGGATGCCCACGTTCACGCCCTGACCCTGGAGCCGGGCGTGGAGCAGGTCCGTGGCCGACTTCGTCCGGCAGAAGACCAGGACCTGGTCCATGTCCTCCTCGTCCAGGAGCTTGAGCAGGAGGTCCAGCTTCCGGTCCGGCCGGACCGAGTAGACCACCTGCTCCACCGTCTCGGCCGCCATCGTGTCCGGCGTCGCCTCGACCCACTCGGGGTCCTTCAGGATCTGCATGGCGAGGGCGTGCACCCCGTGGGGCATGGTGGCCGAGAAGAGCAGGTTCTGCCGCTCGGCCGGCAGGTGCCGGATGATCGCCTCGATCTGGGGACGGAAGCCCATGTCCAGCATGCGGTCCGCCTCGTCCAGGACCAGCGTCCGGACCGTGGACAGGTCCGCCGTCCCCCGCTCCAGATGGTCGATGAGCCGGCCGGGCGTCGCCACCAGCACGTCGAAGCCCGCCCTCAGGTCCCGGATCTGCGGGCCGATGGGCACGCCACCGTACACCTCGCCCACCCACAACTCCGTGTGCTGGAGCAGCGCACGGGCGTCCTCCGCGACCTGCTTCGCCAGCTCGCGTGTGGGGCACACGACGAGGGTGCGGAGCACGTCGTCGTTCAGCTGCTGCTCGAGGATGGGGAGGAAAAACGCCGCCGTCTTGCCCGTCCCGGTCTGGGCCACGCCCACCAGGTCGCGGCCCGCCTTCACCGGCGGGATCGCCTTCGCCTGGATCGGCGTCGGCTTCTCCCAGCCCAGGTCATCGACGGCGCGCAGAAGCGCACCGTCCGAGACCAGGTCCCGGAACTCCACGGTCGTGCGTTCGGTGGTCAGGGGATCTCGGCTTCCGGGGGGCTACGACCTGCTCTTCCGCCGACGACGAGCCCGCAGGTTCCGACGCCGGGCAGCGGCCGCCTTCCGCTTCTTCGCCTCGCTCGGCTTCTCGTAGAACCGCTTCCGCTTCATGTCCTGGAACCGCCCGGACCGCAGCATCTTGCGCCGGAACTTCTTGAGCGCCCAGTCGAGCCGGTCGTTCTCACTCAGAATCACTTCGACCATGCATTCTCTCCTTCCCGTGGCTCATGCCCGCCGTGCCGGCCCGCGGCCCGCGCACGCGGCCGTAGCATAGCATTATAGTATAGCAGGAAGTACCGACCGGGTAAACTGGCCGGCCGTGTGGACCTTCCCCATTTTTGCGCGTCCCCGCTGATGCAGCCGGGCAAAATCGGGCCGCCGTCGGGCTCCTGCTGGCAGCGCGGCGAGGATCCGGTCGATCGCCAGGCCCCGTGGCAGGGCCACCTTCGCCGTCGGGAAAACGCGGAAAAGCGGAAGGAGGCGGCTGCGCGGAAGCCGTCGTCGCGAACGGTTGCGCGTCACGTCGCAGTCCGACGAGAGGCCTCGAAGGTCGGGCTGCGGCGC
>CAYQCY010000132.1:0-8629 GCA_964416095.1 uncultured Gemmatimonadaceae bacterium | reverse complement strand
GCGTCCCCGGATCCGAACTCGGCTCAGATACCGGCCTTCTTCAACGGCCTTCTAGGAGGAGTCATGGCGACCCTGGAGACGTACGATCCGCGGAACCTGCACCTCCCCGACGAAGAGCTGCTGCGCCCCGGCCACATGGCGTGCCCCGGGTGCGGCGCCGCCCTCGGCATGCGCCTGGCCCTCAAGGCGCTGGGTCCGGACACCTACATCGTCATCCCCGCCTGCTGCTGGGCCGTCATCATCGGCCAGTACCCGTACTCGGCCCTCGGCGTGCCCGTGCTGCAGGTGGCCTTCGAGACCGCCGCCATCTCCGCGTCGGGCATCCGGGCCGGGCTGGACGCCCAGGGCAAGGAGGGCATCAACGTCGTGGCGTGGGCCGGCGACGGCGGCACCTTCGACATCGGCTTCCAGGCGCTCTCCGGGGCCGTGGAGCGGAACGACGACATCCTCTACATCACGTACGACAACGAAGCGTACATGAACACGGGGATCCAGCGCTCTTCCGCCACGCCGTACGGCGCCTGGACCACGACGACCCCGGTGGAAACGCCCAAGGCCGAGCCCAAGAAGAACATCGTCGAGATCCTGGTGGAGCACCGCATCCCGTACACGGCTACGGCATCGGTGGCGTTCCCCGAGGACTTCGTGCGCAAAGTGGAGAAAGCGAAGGCCGTCCGCGGCGCCAAGTTCATCCACCTGTCCATCCCCTGCCCCGCCGGCCACAAGACGGAGGAGCGCCACTCCATCAAGATCTCCCGTCTCGCCGTGGAGAGCGGCATTTTCCCGCTGTACGAGGTCGAGCAGGGCACGCGCTACACCATCAACCACGAGCCGGCCTTCACCGACGTGGAGGAGTACCTGAAGCCCCAGGGCCGCTTCGCCCACCTCGGCGACGACCAGATCGACACCATCCGGCGCAACATCGAGTGGGATTGGAAGCGGCTCCGCGCCAAGGTGGCCATGGGGGACACCCTGCCGTTGCCTCCGGCACCGGCAGGGTAGGCGGGAGGCGGGAGGCGGGAGGCGGAAGGCGAGACGAACCGCGATACGGCGAGGGCGGGCGGGGCGGGCTGCACTGCCGATCTTGCGGGTGGCGCCACCCGCCGGCATCATGTGCCCACACGCAAGGCGATGGAGTTCGCCGATGACCGCGGCCCCCGGGCCGCTGATGACTCCTCCCACCGGCACCGCCGGGTGGGAGGCTTCTGTTTGGAGGGTACATGACGCTGCTGTACGTGGCCCTGGGCGGGGCGGTCGGTGCCCTGGCCCGGTACGGGTTGGGCGGCTGGGTGCAGGAACGCGCCGGCTTCGAGTTCCCATGGGGGACCCTCGTCGTGAATGTCCTAGGTTGCCTGCTCATCGGCTTCGCACTCCGCTATCTGGAAGCCGTCCGGCTCCCGCCCGACGTGCGGGTATTAGTCGCGGTCGGCATCCTGGGCGCCTTCACGACGTTCAGCACCTTCAGCTACGAGGCCGTCGCTCTCGTGGAGGACGGGGCATGGGGTCGCGCCGCCGGGTACTCCCTCGGCAGCCTTGCACTCGGCATCGCGGCCGTCTACGCCGGTATCTCCCTGTCCACGTTCCTTCTCCATGTAAGGAGTTGACCATGCCGCAGTCATTCGAGGGGAAACGAACCCTCATGCGCATCTTCATCGGTGAGAGTGACCGCTGCGCCGCTGGCCCCCACAAGGGGAAGCCGCTGTACGAAGCGCTCCTGGCCTTTTTGCGGGAGCAAGGCTTCGCGGGCGCCACCGTGCTCCGAGGCGTCGCCGGCTTCGGGGCGAGCGCCAAGGTGCATACTGACCGCATTCTACGCCTGTCCATGGACCTCCCCATCGTCGTCGAGGTCGTAGAAGCCGACCACAAGATCGAGGACGTCCGGCCCGTGCTGGACACCATGATCGGCGGCGGTCTCATCACGCTCGAGCGCGCCCACGTGATCCTGTATCGCCCCTCCGAAGGGAACGACCAAGACGCCGGCCGAGCGTGACCGAACGCAGCACGTCCCGCGCACACGAGCCCGGGCGTGCCCTTTCCCCGAAGCAGGGATCGCCGGTATACTTGGGTCGCTGACGGCGCCGGAGGTCCGGCGATGGTCCTGTAGTGCGCGCCGTCCCACCGAACCGATCTCCCAACCGGACAGCGATGGCAACGAAGAAGACAAAGGGCGGGTCGAAGTCCGCCGAGGGCGGAAGGAAGCACGGCGGTCTCACGACGGACGACCTGCTGGCCATGTACCGCACGATGGTGGCGGCACGGCGCACCGACGACAAGGAGATCCAGCTCAAGCGGCAGAACAAGATCTTCTTCCAGATCTCCGGCACCGGCCACGAGGCCGTCCAGGTGGCGATGGCGAAGCACCTGCGCCCGGGCAAGGACTGGTTCTACCTGTACTACCGCGACCGTGCCCTGACCCAGGCGCTGGGCATGACGCCGTACGAGCACCTGCTGCAGGCGGTGGCGTCGCCGGACGACCCGTCGAGCGGTGGACGGCAGATGCCATCGCACTGGGGCCATCGGGAGTTGCGCATCGTGAGCTCGTCCTCGCCGACGGGCACCCAGTTCCTTCAGGCGGTGGGCGCCGTGGAGGCGGGCATGCGGGCGATGCGCATCGAGGGCCTGCGGGAGGCGATGGACGCCTTCGAGGACGACGAGGTCGTGCTCTGCACCACCGGCGAGGGCCAGACCTCGGAAGGCGAGTTCTGGGAAGCGCTGAACACGGCGTCGAACCTGAAGCTGCCGGTGGTCTTCCTGGTGGAGGACAACGAGTACGCCATCTCGGTGCCGGTGGAGGTGGGCACGGCCGGCGGCTCGGTGAGCGAGCTGGTGCGAGGCTTCCCGGACCTGCTCATCGAGGATGTGGACGGCTGCGACCTGATCGCCAGCTACGAGGCGGCGGGCCGGGCGGTGGCGCATGCCCGGGAGCGAAAGGGCCCGGCGCTGCTCCACGCCCACGTGATCCGGCCGTACAGCCACAGCATGTCCGACGACGAGCGCCTGTACAAGTCGGAAGCGCAGCGGGAGGAGGAGGCGAAGCGGGACCCGCTGGTGGTGCTGCGGCAGTACCTGCTGGACGAGGACGTGGCGGACGAGGAGGCGCTGGACGCCCTGGAGCAGGAGGTGAGGGAGGAGATCCAGGACGCCGCGGACCGGGCGCTGGAACACGAGCAGCCGGCGCCGGAGACGGCGACGAAGTGGCTGTTCTCGGAGACGTCCGACCCGACGTCGTCGGACTTCGACACGGAAGCCGAGCCGGCGTACGAGGGTGATGAGACGACGGTGGTCGACCTCCTGAACGCGTGCATGAGGGACGAGATGGAGCGGGACCCGCGCGTCGTCGTGTTCGGCCAGGACGTGGCCGACGCGAGCCGGGAAGAGGTCCTGGACGAGGTGAAAGGCAAGGGCGGCGTCTTCAAGGTGACGTGGGGGTTGCAGCGCGCGTTCGGCGGGGACCGCGTATTCAACTCGCCGCTGGCGGAGGCCAACATCGTGGGCCGGGCGGTGGGCATGGCGACCCGGGGCCTGAAGCCGGTGGTGGAGATCCAGTTCTTCGACTACATCTGGCCGGCCATGCAGCAGCTCCGCAACGAGCTGGCCGCCATGCGCTACCGGTCGGGCGGCAACTGGGCGGCGCCGGCCGTGGTGCGGGTGACCTACGGCGGCTACCTGCGGGGCGGCGCGATCTACCACTCCCAGACGGGCGAGACGCTCTTCACCCACACGCCCGGGCTGCGGGTCGTGCTGCCGTCGACCGCGGAAGACGCCAACGGGCTGTTGCGCACGGCGATCCGCTGCGACGACCCGGTCATGTTCCTGGAGCACAAGCACCTGTACCGGCAGGTCTACAACAAGGGCCGGTATCCGGGAAGGGACTTCATGATCCCGTTCGGCAAGGCGAAGGTCGTACGGGAGGGCACGGACCTGACCATCGTGACGTGCGGCGCGGTGGTGAAACGCTCGCTGGACGCAGCGAAAGAGGCCGAGCAGCGGGGCATCTCCGTCGAGGTCCTGGACCTCAGGACCCTCAACCCGCTGGACATGAATCGCATCGCCGCCTCGGTGAAGAAGACGAACAAGGTCATCGTGGCCCACGAGGATTCCCTCTCCTGGGGCATCGGCTCGGAGATCAGCGCCCGCATCGCCGACGAGCTGTTCGAATGGCTCGATGGCCCGGTCCGCCGGGTGGCCTCCCTCGACACCTGGGTGGCCTACGCGCCGCGGCTGGAGGCGGCGATCCTGCCCGATTCGCGGAAGATCCTGGCGGCCGTGGAGGAGCTGGCGAGCTACTGAGTTGGCGGCCTGCGGCCGCCAGGCAGGGGCAGGGGCAGGCCCAGGCCCAGGGGGGGTGGGGCGGGGTCTCCGGCTGGAAGCGACCGTCCGGGGGCGGCATGCCACTCGGCCTTCAAGGGCGACTGTCTCGTGCCAATTCCACGTTCGAGGCGCGGCTGGCCACCATCGGCCATAGACACAGTCCCTCCTTGCCATGGCACTGCCCCGTTGCCGGGGTCACCCTCCCGCTATGGACGGGTTCGACTTCGAGCGCCTCGAGGTGTTCCGGCTGGCGGTACGTGCCGCACGGCTGGGGGATCGGCTGGGCCAGGCCATCGCGCGGACCCACCTCCACGTTTCTGACCAGCTCCGGCGCGCGTCCTTTTCGATTCCCCTGAACATCGCCGAAGGAGGTGGCGAGTTCCGGCCCAAGGAGAAGGCCCGCTTCTACCGCATGGCCAAACGATCCGCCACCGAATGCGCGGCGATCGAGGTGGTGCTGAGGGCGGAGGGTGTCCTGCCGCAAGACGCGGCGAAGGAGTTACGCGGCCTGCTGCTGAGCATCGTGCGAATGCTCACACGGATGATCGTCGAACTCGACAAGGGCCGCGTGCCCGGAACGAGAACGGGCCGCGAAGGTGGAAAGAGCACAGGAAACGATCGGAGGAAGAAGGAGTCCGGCCCACCCCGCGAGGCCAGATCACCCCGGTAAGCACGCCCGCCCCCCCCTGGGCCTGGGCCTGGGCCTGCCCCTGCCCCGCCGTCGGGGCGCTTCAGCGCCGCGACGGCTTCTGGATCGGCAGCACCACCACGCGCTGCACGCCGAGGCTGTCCACGGCGACGCCGGCGACGCGGTCCGCGGTGATCGAGTGCACCACCAGCGGCGGCATGGACAGGGCCCCGAGGTAGCGCCCGTCCGGGGCGAAGATGCCGTATTCGGTCCGGGTCCAGCCGGGTCCCATGGGTACGCGTGCCCACAGGTGGCCGGTGGCATCGACGTGCAGCCGGGAAATGACGGCTTTCTCGTCCGGCAGCTCGATACGGGCGGGCGGGCTGCCGCCGGCGTCTCTCATGCGCTCGCGGATCCAGGCCTCGGCGTCGGCCCGCTCGGCCGGGGTGGCGGTGGGCGGATCGAGGCTCCGCTCCAGCACCCGGATCGTGTCGCCGGTCCGCCTCAGGACCGCGATGCGGTACCGGTCGGCGTCGGTGGCGTAGACCCGGCCATCGGGTCCCACGGTGACCGTGGGGTAGGGAGCGTACGGGACCCTCATGGACATGATGGGCACGCCGTCCCGGACCAGCGTGACCATGTCCGGCTCGTGGACGCTCACCAGCAGGGTGTTCCGTACGTCGCCGTCGGCGGCGTAGACCATCACGGCGAGGCTGTCCACGCCCGGCTTGCCCGCCACCTGGACCCGGTCGTAGAAACGGCCCTCGTCGTCGAACCAGACGTCCCGGCGCACGAGCTGGAGGTACGGCCGCTCGAGTCGGAACGACCGCACGTACTCGCCGTCGGGCCGCAGGAAGCTCACCCGGCCGAGCCTGCCGTCCACCACTGCCAGGGTGCCGTCCGGCGCGAAGCCGATGCCGCTGATGTCCCGGAACTCGCCGGGACCCTCGCCGTTCCGTCCGAAGCGGCGGAGGAAGGCGCCGTCCTGGTCGAAGACCCGGATCTCCAGCGCCTGGCCGTCTGCCACGTAGACCTCGCCGTCAGGTCCGAGAGCCACCCCGGCCACCACGCCGAAGGTGCGCTCTTCGGGACCGTCCACCGCCCCGATCTCCAACAGCGGCTCGCCCACGCGCCACGCCCCCCGTCGCATCCAGGGGCCGCGGGCACCGCTCACGACGTGCTCCACGCCGCCGATGGTATCGACCCTGGCCCGAGCGTACTCCGGCAGCTCGTCGCCGGGCCGCTCGCAGGAGGCGAGGATGGCGCAGGCGAGAAGAAGGAACGCCGGAGCTGTCGGGGACGGAGCCCTCCGCCCCGGTCTCGTCGACCTCGGCCTCGAATCCGACCTCGACGTCGGCTGTCTCATGGCGCCGTGGCGGCCTGTTCCGCGATGAGCTCGACCGCCCGGTCCATCTCCTGCGGTGTGTTGTACATGTGCGGAGAGAGTCGCATCCACCCCAGGCCGAACTCGCCGATGACCCGGGTCCGCATCTTCTCGGGCCGCCGCGCGAGGCGACGCTGGAGCTCGGCACCCTCGATGCCGTCGACGGAGAAGGAAACCATGCCGGTGGCCAGGGCCGGGTCCCGGGGGGTGTAGATGGTGACGCCGGGTACGTCGGCCAGGGCGTCGTGCAGCCGGTCCCGGAGCATGCGGGCCCGCGCGTGGACCCGCCCGGGGCCCACGGTCTCGTGGAAGCGGAGCGCGGCCAGGAGCCCGGCGAGGCGGGACTGGTCCAGGGTGCCCAGGTGGTTGAAGCGGTGGGCGCCCAGCTCCAGGTCGTCCCAGCCGCCGGAGGCCAGGGTGGGCCACAGGCGGGTCCGCCACGGGGGCGCCATGTAGAGGAACCCGGTGCCCTGGGGCGCCAGGAGCCACTTGTGGGGCGAGGACGCGTAGAAGTCGGCGCCGATGGCCTCCAGGTCCACGGGCATGACCCCGGGCGGGTGGGCCCCGTCCACGACGAAGACCACACCGCGCTCCCGGCAGAGGGCCGCCAGCTCGGCGACGGGCAGGATCGTGCCGTTCGTGAACGTGACGTGAGAGACCGACACGACGCGGGTGGCCGGCGTCATGGCCCGCTCGAAGAGCGCCGCCATCTCCCCGGCGTCGGTGGCGGGCACCGGGAGCGGCAGCTTGCGGAGTCGCAGGCTATGGCGGGCCGCCACGAGCTCCCAACAGCAGCGGCCGCCGATATGCTCGTGGTCGGTCGTGAGGATCTCGTCGCCGGCGGCCAGCTCGAGGCCGTTGGCCACGAAGCTCATCCCCTCCGTCGTGTTCCGGGGGAAGACGAAGCCGGCGGGGTCGCCGTCGAGCAGCCGTGCCAGCGTCGTCTTGATCTCGTTCCACTCCACGCCCGGCGGGTAGGTCGCGGCCACACGGCGCGTGGTCTCCACGACGGCGTCCACGACGACCCGGGGCTGGGGGCCCAGGGTCCCCACGTTCAGGAAGAGCCGGTCGTCGGGGATCAGGAACGCCTGGCGGACCTGTCGCCAGAACGCTTCGTCGGCCTGGACTCCGCGTCCGGCTCGCGGGCGCGTGATCCGGTCCAGACGACCGGCCAGCGCCTCCAGCCGACGGGGCCATACGGCCGCCAGGCCGATGGCCGCGCCGCCACGCAGGAAGGCACGGCGGTCCGTCATGGGTCGAGCGGGGGCCGTGAAACGTCCATGTGTGCCATGATGCGGCCGCCGTCACGAGCGCCGCAAGGCTGGCCGTGGTGGAGTCCTGGAGCCACATTGCCTCGATGCCCTCGACCGTTCGATTCCTGCGCCAGTACCTGCGCCCCCGCACCGGGTCCGTCACCGTCACGGAGACCACGTACCGGCGCGGCGATGAGCGGCTCGAGGCGACGGTGTACGCCCCACCCACGAACCGGCCCTTGCCGGGCTGGGTCGTGCTGCACGGGCTCACGGCGCGAGGCAGGCACCACGCCAGCCTCCGACGCTTCGCCCGGGCCGTCGCCGCCAGCGGCACCGTCGTGCTGATCCCCGAGATCCCGGAATGGAGCCGCCTGGAGGTGGCGCCCGCCATCACGGTACCGACCATCCGGGACGCCGTGCTGGCGCTGGACGCCCGGGACGACGTGGCGGATGGCCGGGCCGGCGTCGTGGGCTTCTCCTTCGGCGCGACCCAGGCCCTCATGGCTTCCGTGGACCCGTCGCTGGAGGGACACCTTCAGGCGGTGGCCGCCTGGGGCGGCTACTGCGACGTCCACGCGCTGTTCCGGTTCGGCCTCTTCGGCGAGCACGCCTGGGGAGAGGAGCGCTACCGCATCGAGCCCGATCCGTACGGACGGTGGGTCATGGGAGCCAACTACCTGACGGGGGTGCCGGGCTTCGAAGAGCGTTCGGCCGTGGCCGCGGCGCTCCGGGTGTTGGCTGTGGAGGCCGGCGAGAGCGGGATCGGGGCGTGGGACCCGCGCTTCGACGCCTCGAAGGTGCGCCTCCGGGAACGCCTCGACCCGGAGGACCGGGCGACGTTCGACCTGTTCGCGCCACCCACCGGGGCCCCGCCGCCGGACCGGGCCTATGCGCTGGCCACGGCCCGGGAGCTGGCCGACGCCGCGTTGCGGACCGATCCGCTCCTGGACCCCGCCCCCTTCCTCCCACGCGTCCACGTGCGGACGCTCCTGGCCCACGGCCGGGACGACCGGCTCGTGCCTTTCACCGCCATGTACCGCCTCCGACAGGCCC
>CAYQCY010000131.1:0-8667 GCA_964416095.1 uncultured Gemmatimonadaceae bacterium | reverse complement strand
GGGGAAAGTCCTGCCCCACGTCCTCCTTGACGCCGCTGTAGGGGCCCCGTAGCTTGTGGTTGAGACTGGTTCTCAATCTCAAGGAAACATGCCCGCGCTACTCGTGCTGGCCACGCTATTGGGCATCGGTGCCGTCCTGCCCCGCGGTGGGTGCGGGGACGGGGGTGCCTCGGGCGTCCGTGTGGAGCGTTGGCAGGGCCACATGGGCACGACGCTCCGTGTACGGGTCTGTGCCGTCGATCGTGGCGCGGCGCTGGCGGCGTCGGAGTCCGCCTTCGCCGCGGTCCGGGATGTGGACGGGCTGGTGAGCACGTGGCGGGCGAGCGAGCTCGGTCGTCTGAACGGTGCGCCGGCGGGTGCGGCGGTCGCGCTTTCGGCCGAGCTGGGTGCGATCCTGGAGGCGGTGTTCGAGCTGTCCCGGGCCACGGGTGGCGCGTTCGACCCGGCGATCGGGTCACTGATCGACGTGTGGGGCCTGCGGGGTGCGGGTCGGCGGCCGGCGGCCGCGGAGCTGGCCGCGGCGTTGTCGTCCACGGGACTGGCGGGGGTCGAGCTGGACGTGGCCCGGGCTACGGCGACGCGTCTCCGGGAGGGCGTGTGGCTGGATGCGGGCGGGTTCGGCAAGGGGGCGGCTCTGGACGCGGCGGCTGCGGCCCTGGCGAGGTCGGGCGTGGAGACGGCAGTGTTGAACTTCGGGGGACAGGTGCAGGTGATGGGGGGTGCGGTTCCGGTTCCGGTCGCCTCTCCGGAGGCGCGCGGGGAGCCGGCGGCGCTGCTCCGGGTCGGTGCCGCGGCGGCGACGACGTCGTCCTCGGAGCGCCTGCGGGTGGTGGATGGCCAGGTGGCGGGCCACGTGCTGGACCCGAGGACGGGAGTGCCGGTGGAGCCGTGGGGGAGCGTGACGGTGGTGGCGGGGGACGGGCTCACGGCGGACGCCCTGTCCACGGGCCTGTTCGTCCTGGGTCCGGAGGAGGCGTTGGCCTGGGCGGCGGAACGAGGGGCGGCCGTGCTGGTGCTGGTCGCTTCGGACGGTGGCATCCAGGCCCGTTGGTCGGAGGCGCTGGAGCCCCGTCTGATCTGCCTTGCCGATGGTGTGGAGGCGTCGGCCGTGGCGCCCCGGTATGGCGCCGGACGGGGTTCGGCATACTACAGGGAAGAACCGATGCGGCGGGAGTCCCCAGCGACAGGAGGAGGAAGACCGTGACGAACAGGTGGAATCTGGCAGGGAGCCTGGCCGTGGTGCTGACCCTGGCGGGTCCGGCGGCGGGCCAGGACGTGGAGCGGCAGCTCCGGGAGCTCCGTGAGCGGGTGGAGATCCTGGAAGTCCGGCTCGCGCGTGAGGACACGGCGGACGTGGCGGAGCTTCGTCGCCGGATCCAGGCGTTGACGCGGGAGCTGGAGCGTCTCCGTCTGGGCGAGGACGTGGTGGTGCGGGCCGATTCGAGCGTGTACGGGCTCGGTCCGGCCGCGTCGAAGGTCTACCGGGTGGGGGACGGGGTGTCCATCGGCGGGTACGGCGAGGTGCTGTACGAGCGTTTCGCGGCGGAAGCGGAGGACGGCACGCCGGCGGCGGCGCCGGACCAGTTGGACGCGCTACGGGCCATCGTGTACGTGGGCCACAAGTTCAACGACCGTCTCCTGTTCAACTCGGAGCTCGAGTTCGAGCACGGGTCCACGGGCCAGGCGGGCTCCGTGTCGGTGGAGTTCGCGTACCTGGACCTGCTCCTGACGGACGCGCTGGGGATCCGGGGCGGCCTGTTGCTGGTGCCCATGGGGTTCCTGAACGAGCTGCACGAGCCGCCCGTCTTCCTGGGCACGACGCGTCCGGAGACGGAGCGTCGCATCATCCCGAGCACGTGGCGGGAGAACGGCGTGGGCATCTTCGGCTCGGCCGGCGGGTTCAACTACCGGGCGTACCTGGTGAACGGGCTGGACGCCGTGGGCGGCGCCTCCTCCGATGCCGACGGCTTCTCCGCCTCGGGGCTACGCGGCGGCCGGCAGAAGGGCTCGAAGGCGGTGGCGGAGGACTTCGCCGGGGTTGCCAGGCTGGATTGGGAGGGCGTGCCCGGCCTGACGGTCGGGGCTTCGGCCTACTACGGTGAGTCCGGCCAGAACCGGACGACGCTGGCGGGGGACGAGCTCCGGGTGGGCACGCTGATCTACGAAGGCCACCTGGGCTACCGGGCCCACGGGCTGGACCTCCGGGGCCTGTTCGCCGTGGCCGCGCTGGACCAGGCGGACGAGCTCAACGACGTCCTCGGCCTCACCGGTGCCGCCGGCGTCGCCGACCAGCTCGTGGGTGCCTACGTGCACCTGGGCTACGACCTCCTGCGGTACACGCGCCTGACGGACCAGCTCATCCCGTACCTGCGCTACGAGTGGCTGGACACGCAGCGCCGGGTGGCGGAGGGCTTCGTCCGCGATCCGGCCAACGCCAGGACCGTCCTCGCGGCGGGCGCGGCGTGGAAGCCCATCCCGAACGTCGTGGTGAAGGCGGATTACCAGATCCACGCCAACGATGCCGAAACGGGTGTCGACCGGTTGAACGTGGCCCTCGGCTACCTCTTCTGATGCGGCTCATGCTCTTCGCCGCGGCGGTGGTCGTCGCCGGGCCCGGCGCCGCCCAGGAGCTGACGCAGGACGAGGCGCTGGCCCTCGCCTTCCCCGCCGCCGAGCTGGAACGACGGACGGCGTTCCTGGACGACGCCGAGCTGGCCCGGGCCCGGACGCTGGCCGGCGAGGACGTCGAGGTGGACCAGGGCGTCGTGACCTACTACCTGGCGCTCCGGGACGGGCGGCCGGTGGGCGCGGCCTACTTCGACGCCCACCGGGTCCGCACCCTGGCCGAGGTGATCATGGTCGTGGTGGACGACCGGGACCGGGTCGAGCGTCTCGAGGTGCTCCGGTTCATGGAGCCGCCGGACTACCGGGCGCCGGATGGCTGGATCGACCAGCTCGAGGGCCGCGGCCTGGAGGACGGCCTGTCCCTCAAGGGCGGCGTCGCGACCATGACGGGCGCGACGCTGACGGCCCGGGCGCTGGTCCGGGCCTCGCGGCGGGTCCTGGCGCTGCACGCCGTCATCCGGCCGTTCGAGGAGGCGCGGTGACGCGCTTCGAACGCTGGGCGGTCTGGACCACGTCGGCGGCCACGACCGTCACGGGGCTCGCCTACCTCTGGCTGAAGTACGGCCTGGAGCCGGCCGGGCCGTGGGCGGTGGTGAGCCACCCTCTCCAGCCGTGGGCGCTGAAGGCCCACATCCTGGTGGCGCCGTTCCTGGTCTTCGCGGTGGGCATGATCGTGACGCGCCACATCTGGAGGCACATCCGCACCGGCGTCCGGGAGGGTCACCGCAGCGGGCTCGCCGCCTTCCTGTCGCTGGCCCCCATGGTCGTCACCGGGTACCTGATCCAGACGGTGACCCACGAGACCTGGCTGCGCTGGCTCGTCGTGGCACACGTCGTCTCGAGCCTGGTCTTCGTCGTGGGGCTGGTGGCGCACATCCTCGTGTCCCGGAGCGCGGGGCGCGTGTCCGGGGCGTCGGGGACCGGACGGGACACGGGGCCGTCGGCGGAGTCGGAAGCCGGGGACCCGATGGCCGTGCCGCGCCGACGTGGGGCCCGGCACCGCCCCGACATTGCGGCCCGGGGGGCCAGTACTTTTTCCAAGAACAATGGATAGGGTTTCTCCGTAACTCGTTGTGGTGCAGGAGGTAATTTCGATCGGGAAGTGGGAGTTGAACGCGGAAGCGCCGAATCCTCACGCGGAGACGCAGGACGCTCGCGGCCAGCCCTTGCGTACGCGCCGTAGCCCGACCATCAGAATCTCTTGTCGGAACGCCGACGTGACGCGTAACCGACCGCGACGGTGGCCTTGCCACGGGCCCCGGGGATCGACCGGATCCTCGCCGCGCTGGGAGCAGGAGCCCGACGGCAACCCGATTCACCCGCCTGCATCAGCGGGGAACCGAAAAAAACGGAAGGTCCACCCGGGAGGCCCGTTGACACCGGTCGCGGCGGAACCCTAGCTTCGCCCCGCGGCTTTACACGGGGCCGGGACGCGCGCGCCGGCCCGCCGATCCCGATGCATCCGGAGAGCTCGTTGCGATTCCTTCCGTTGAGGGACGTTCCCCTGCCCGAGGCCACCGGGCGGGCGTACGACCGCTGGCTGGACGAGCTCGACGAGCGCCTGTCGGACCCCGGCGTGGACCGGAACGAGCTGACCCGCTTCCTTCTCACGGACCTCTACTACCCGCAGTACCGGGACGCGGACCCGGCCGGGCTGCCCGACGCCACGGCCGTGGCGCTCCTCCAGATGGACCCCCGCAACGTCACGCTGGAGCCGGAGTACTACCAGGAGATCGACCGGGAGGCGTACGCCCGGGTGAAACCGCTGATCTGGCTCTGGGAGATGTTCGACAAGAGCGTCCTGGGCGAGAACGTCCACCTCGGCGTCAAGTTCAGGCGCGTCCTGGCGCGGCACATCTTCCGCCGCCGCGGCCGCAACTTCAAGGCCTTCCACTTCGTGAAGCTCTCCTTCGGCTACAACCTGGAGGTAGGCGACGACGTGGTCATCCACCGTCACGTGCTCCTGGACGACCGCGGCGGCATCCGCCTCGGCGACGGCGTCTCCGTGGCCGATTTCGCGAACATCTACAGCCACACCCACTCGCTGGCGGACCAGCGCGATGTGGACGCGCCCGCCACCGTCATCGGCGACGGTGTGCGCGTGGCCTACCACGCCACCATCCTGGCCGGGGTCCACATGGAGACCGACTCCATGCTCGGCGCCCTGGGCGTGGCCACGCGGCCCGTGCAGTCCGGCAAGGTCGCCCTGGGCATCCCCGCCCAGCCCAAGCTGGACAAGCCGCCCATGAGCGAGCGCCCGGACCACCCGGAGACCCCCGACCCGCTGGCGGACGAGGACATCTGACGGCCACGAAGCGGACAGCGATCAGTTGTCAGCGCAGCCCGTCCGGGGACGGGTCGTTTCCGGTGGAGAGCATCCCTCTCGGCGCACTCACTCGCGCGCTTCCGCGCTCTCGGTGCCACACGGAACTCCGGCGACGCTACACTAGGTCCGGGGCGTCACCACGCGCTCGGCGAGGCCCAGGAGCCCGTCCACGGCCAGCGCAAGGAGCGCGGCGGGAACGGCACCGGACAGGATCATGCGGGTGTCGGAGAGGGCGAGTCCCGCCACGATGGGGTCGCCGAGTCCGCCGGCGCCGATGAAGGCGGCGAGGGTCGCGGTGCCCACGTTGATGACGGCCGCCGTGCGGATCCCGGCCATGATCACCGGCGCCGCCAGGGGGAAGCGGACGTGCCGGAGCACCTGGCGCCCGGTCATCCCCAGGGCCCGGGCGGCGCCCACGGCGTCGGGCCCCGCGTCCCGCACCCCGGTGTACGTGTTCCGCAGGATGGGGTACAGGGAGTACAGGAAGAGGGCCACGACGGCGGGAAACACGCCGATGCCGATGAGGGGGATCATGAAGGCGAGGAGCGCGATGCTCGGGATGGTCTGGAGCACGCCCACACCCCGGATCGTGCCCTCCGCGCTGGCCCGCGCCCGTTCCAGGGCGAGGCCGGCCGGCACCGCGATGAGCACGGCGGCGAAGAGGGAGGCGCCCACCAGAAGCAGGTGGCGGAGGGTGAGCCGCAGCAGCATGCCGCGGCGGCCCCACAGGTAGGCGACGAAGGAGATGGCGCCGTCGTCGTCCCGAACGGCCTGGGGACTCGCCTCGCCGCCCACGAGCCCCAGGCTGCGCAGGGCGTCGGCGGCCACCACACCCAATTCGTCCCCGTCCACCTCGACACGCCGGTTCAGGTCGCGCATGAATGCTTCGTCCAGCATCCCGCCCAGCTCCGCGAGGGCGGCCACGGCGCCGGGCGCCTCGTCGACCAGGCGCGGGCCCACCAGCGGCGCCGCCTCGTAGGCGGGGAAGAAGCCGGCGTCGTCCTCCAGCACCACCAGGTCGTAGCGGGCGATGGCACCGTCCGTGGCGTAGCCGTCCACCACGTCCACATCGCCGGAGGCCAGCGCCCGGTACTTCACCGCCTGGAGCAGCGACCGGACCTCCGCCGGCTCCAGCCCGTACGCCCGGCGCAGCCCCGCCAGCCCGTCGCGGCGACCGATGAAGTCCGGCGTGAAGCCCGCCACCAGCGAGTCGTCCACAGCCGCGAGGTCCGACAGCGTCCGGAGCCCGAACCGCTCCGCCGTCTCCCGGCGCACCGCGATGGCGTACGTGTTCTCGAACCCCAGCGGAGGTAGCCAACGCACGCTCCAGCGGTCCCGGAAGACCCGGGACACGCGCCGGTACACCTCCCGCGGGTCCGGCCGCGGCTCCTCTCCCAGGATCGCCACCAGCCCCGTCCCCGTGTACTCCGGGTACACGTCGATCCCGCCGGCGCGCAGGGCGCCGAAGGCGATCTCCGTGGCCCCGAGCCCCGGCCGCCGGTCCACCACGAACCCCCGCGCCTCCAGCAATTGCGCAAACATCTCCGCCAGCACGTACGACTCGGCGAAGGGCTTGGACGCCACCACGACGACGTCGCCACCGGCTCTCTCCCGGGGCGTGGCCTGTGCCTCGGCGCGGCCGGCCCCCACGCCGGCCATCGGCAGGGCGCACGCCAGCGCGAGAAGCGGCAAACGGAGCCAGCGTACCATGGTCAGACCGAGAGGGAGAGGCGGGCCCGATCCACCAGGCGCCGCACGTAGTCGGAGGCCGGCTCGTGGACCAGGGCGTCGGCCGTGCCGACCTGGTCCAGGTCGCCGCCCCGCATGACGGCGATGCGGTCCGCCAGCACGGCGGCCTCGTGCAGGTCGTGGGTCACGAAGAGGACCGTCGTCTCCACCTCGCCGCGGAGCGAGCGGAAGGTGTCGTGCAGCTCGCCCCGCGTGATGGCGTCCAGGGCGCCGAAGGGCTCGTCCATGAGCAGCACGCCGGGCCGGCCCGCCAGCGCCCGGGCGATGGCGACCCGCTGCCGCTGGCCGCCGGAGAGGGCGCTCGGCCGCCGGTCGCCGTACTCCGTCACCGGCAGCCCCACCAGCTCCAGCGCCTCCGCCGCCCGCTCGTCCGCCGCCGGCTCCGCCCGCAGCCACGGCACCAGCGCGGCGTTCCGGGCCACGCTCCAGTGCGGCAGCAGCCCGCCCTCCTGCTGCACGTAGCCCACGCGGCGCCGGAGCGCGATGGGGTCCAGCGACTCCACCACCTCGCCGCCGATGCGGACCGTGCCACCGTCCGGCTCCACCATGCGGTTGAAGCAGCGGAGCAGCGTCGTCTTGCCCGAGCCGCTCTCGCCCACCAGGGCGAGGCACTCGCCGGGCTCCACGGCCAGGGAGACCCCGTCCAGGGCGACCACGTCGCCGTAGCGCTTGCGGACGCCGTCCGCCTCCAGACGCGACGCCGGCGGCACGGCACGTGCCTTGCCATGAACGTTCGCGTCGTCCGTCATCTCCGGGTGCCTCTCGTCATCGTGGGGGAAGCGTAGGGTGCGTGCCGGGGTTCCAGAGCGGCGCCGCCGGTGGCGGCACGGTTGCGCGGGACACGGCGACGGGCCACCTTCCGGCCCTGTCGCTCCCCGGCGGCCGACCCCGAAGATAGGCACCGAAGCGAAGATCGAGCAATCGAGACCGAGGAAGCCAGGCCGGCCGGCACCCCAGATCATGCCCGACAACGACGTGATGCGAGCCGAGGTCGCCCACGGCCTCTCCCGACCCCAGAAAGAGCTCCACCCCAAGTACTTCTACGACGAGCGCGGTTCGCGCCTCTTCGCCGAGATCACCCGCCAGCCCGAGTACTATCCAACCCGGGCGGAGCGGGCCCTGCTTCGACGCTTCGCCCCCACCTGGGTCCCCGAGGTCGGCCTCCGCACCCTCCTCGAGCTCGGCGCCGGCAACGCCGACAAGACCCGCGTCATCCTCGACGCCATGGTCGCTCACGCCGAGGACCCCGTCTACGTGCCCATCGACATCTCCGGCGACTTCCTCGATGACGTCGCACGACGCCTGCGCCAGGAGTATCCCCGCCTCCGCGTCCGGCCCGTGGTCGCCGACATCACCGCCGAGATCCATCCGCCGGACCACCTGCCCGAGCCCGGGGCCTACGCCCTCCTGGGCAGCACCATCGGCAACTTCAAAGCGCACAAGGCCATGGAGCTGCTGGGCCACGTCGCCGACGCCATGCGGCCCTCCGACCTCTTCCTCGTCGGCTTCGACCTCAAGAAGGACCGTGAGGCCCTCGAAGCCGCCTACAACGACGACGCCGGCGTCACCGCCGCCTTCAACCTCAACATCCTGGACGTGCTGAACCGGGAGCTGGGCGCCGACTTCGATGTGGACGGCTTCCGGCACCACGCCTTCTACAACGACGAGGAGGCCCGCATCGAGATGCACCTGGTGTCCCGGCACGACCAGACGGTGCGCATCCCGGGCATCGGCGCCATCGAGATCCGGCGCGACGAGTCGATCCGGACCGAATTGAGCCACAAGTACGACCGGGCCGCCGTCGAGGAGATCTTCCAGGAGACCGGCCTCCACCTGAACCGCTGGGAAGTCTCGGACCACGGCCTCTTCGCCCTCGCCACCGCCTTTTCGACTGCAGGCGGAAGGCGAGAGGCGGGAGGCGGAAGGCGGAAGGACTGATGCTTCGAGGGGATGCTTCGAGGGGATGC
>CAYQCY010000130.1:0-8800 GCA_964416095.1 uncultured Gemmatimonadaceae bacterium | reverse complement strand
GTGTCCGCGCGACGATTCAGCGCTTCCGCGTTGAATTCCCACTTCCCGATCGACGTTACCTCCTGCACCACAACAGCTTACGGGAATGCTCAGCCGTTTTCGGGGAAAGTCCTGATGGCGCCGCGCCGGGTGCGTTTCGGCACGGTTGTGGGTTGTTGACTTATCCACAATCGGCGCCTAGCTTGGGCGTTCACCGTTTTCCTGCCTGGTCGTCGCCGAACGGGTCGCGATGGAGCTCACCGCCGCCGAGGCGTGGTCTCGCATACTCGAACAAGTCCGATCGAAGCTGCCGGATTCGACGTACCGCATCTGGTTCGCGGATACGGAGCCGTTGGCGTTGTCCCAGGACCTGCTGGCGGTGGGAACGCGGAGCGAGTTTGCCGCCGAGTGGATGGAGGACAAGTACGGGGCGATGCTGGCGGACATGTCGGAGCGTGTGCTGGGGCGCCGGCTGACCATCTCGTTCCAGCACCATCCCCGGGACGGACGGGAGGACCGGGTGCGACCGGAGGGGCCACCGGAGGTCTCGGAGGGAGAGGTGGAGGGGGAGGTGGGGCGGTCCAGCAGTGGAGATCGGGGTCGGCTGCGAACGGTCGGCGCTCCGTTGAACGAGCGGTACACGTTCGAGCGGTTCGTGGTTGGGAACAACAACCAGCTCGCGGCGGCGGCGTGCCACGCCGTGGCGGAAGCGCCGGCGCGCATGTACAACCCCCTCTTCATCTACGGGGGCGTGGGGCTGGGCAAGACGCACCTGATGCACGCCATAGGCCATGCGGTGCTGGAGCGGGAGCCGGCGAAGCGGGTGGCGTACGTGTCGAGCGAGCGGTTCACGAACGACCTGATCGGGTCGATCCAGGGCGGGCACATGCCGGACTTCCGGCGCCGCTACCGTGAGATCGACCTCCTCCTCATTGATGACATCCATTTCCTGGGCGAGAAGGAGCGAACCCAGGAGGAGTTCTTCCACACGTTCAACGCGCTGTACGAGGCTCAACGGCAGATCGTGGTGACGAGCGACCGGCCCCCGAAGGAGATCCCCGGCCTGGAGGAGCGGCTCATCTCACGCTTCGAGTGGGGCCTCGTCGGCGACATCAAGGCGCCGGATTTCGAGACCCGCATCGCCATCCTGCGAGCGAAGGCCGAAGAGGATGAGCTAGTACTCGCGGATGAGGTTCTGGATTTCATGGCCCGGAACTGCCGGTCCAACGTCCGTGAGCTGGAAGGCGCCATCATCAAGCTGCTGGCGTACTCGTCACTCACGCGCCGCGAGATCACGGTGGCGCTGGCCCGGGAGGCGCTGGGCGGCGTCCTGGCCACGGCCGCCGCACACGAGATGACACCGGAGGGGATCCGTGCCGCTGTGGCAGAGCGGTTCAGCGTATCGGTTGATGCGGTGACCTCGCGCCGCCGAACGAAGGAAATTACCCTGCCACGCCAGGTGGGAATGTACCTCATGCGGGAGCTTCTGAACCTGCCACTGGTGGAGATCGGTAGCTACTTCGGCAACCGGGACCACTCCACCGTCATCCACTCCCTACAGAAGATCGAGCAGGAGACCCAGGAGGACACACAGCTCCGTGATACGGTCGAGAGCCTGCGGCAGGAGCTCGCCGGATGAGCGTGGAGACCTGCGTGGACCCAGTGTGGAAAGCGGTGCGCCAGTCCACAGCCCGGTGGATCTTCGGGGATCACGTGGATCATCGTGGTGCCAGTCCACCCGTTGTCCACGGTTCATGGTCAACCCGTAAGCCAACGGGGAACAACAACTTACTCTACAGTGACCCGTATTCTCCACACCTCAACATCGCCTACTACGACTACGAATACTAGAGTATAGGATCGTCATCATACTTCATCCCTGTGGAACACCGCATCGAGCGAACGTGAGGCGCGCATGAAATTCACCATCACGCGGGAAAACCTGACACAGGGACTCGCGGCCGTGGGCGCGAGCGTCCCGACCCGGACGACGCTGCCGGTCCTCTCGAACATCCTGATCGAGGCGGATGAGGCTGGGGTGCAGATGAGCGGCACGGACCTGGATATCGCCGTGTCCCTGCGTGTCCCTGCGGAGGTGGAAGAGGAAGGTGCCCTGACGGTGCCGGCGAAGAAGCTCCAGGAGCTTGCGCGGGAGCTACCCGAGCAGCCGGCCCGGGTGATGGTGAAAGGAGACCGTCTGGAGCTGGTGTGCGGGAAGGCCACCTTCCGTCTGAACGGGATGCCGCAGGATGAGTTCCCGGCGTTCCCGGCGGTGGACTTCACATCGAGCTGGAGCTTGACGGGGGCACTATTGCACGACCTCATCTCCAGGACATCGTTCGCGGCGTCGACGGAAGAAAGCCGGCCCATCCTGAACGGGGTGCTCTGGCAGCTTACCGACCGGGAGATGCGGATGGTAGCCACGAATGGTCATCGCCTGGCGAAGATAACGGTGCCCGTGGAGGCTGAGGGCGCACCGCATGCCGACCTCATCGTGCCGCCGAAGGCGCTGGGGCAGGTCGAGCGCCTCTTCGATACGGACGAGGATGTAGAGGTCGCACGTAGCGAGAACCATCTGGGCTTCCGGCAGGCAGGCACCCGGGTGTACACCCGTCTGATCGAGGGGCCTTACCCGAACTACGAGCAGGTGATCCCCAAGGACAACGACAAGACGGCCATCGCCTCGAAGGACGGGCTGAGCCAGGTGCTCCGGCGGATGGCGGTCGTCGCCAGCGAGCAGACGCATCGGGTTCGCCTCTCCTTCACCGGTAACGCTCTGCGGTTCGCCGTGGAAACACCGGACCTGGGCGAGGCGAACGAGGACATGGAGATCAGCTACGAAGGGGAGCCCCTCGAAATCGGGTTCAACGCCAACTACCTGCTGGAGGTGCTCCGCTACATGCCGACGGAAGAGATCCGATTCTCCTTCAAGGCCCCGGAACGAGCGACGATCATCGAGCCCGTAGTCGGGGACGACGATGAAGTGGACTACCTGTGCCTGGTGATGCCGCTCCGTCTCTTGGAGTAGCGACAGCCCTCGGAGCTACCGCATGACGCAGCTACGGCCCGCCGGGGACCGGCGACATCGCGCTTCCCAGCGGCTGTTCATCGTCCTCCTGTTCGTGCTCGGTGCCTGCCGAGGCCGACCGGTGGACTACGCTCTACGGGTAGGACCTACCGGGTACAGCAAGCAGCAACTTGCCGCTCTGGGCCCCAGCCAGATCGCGCTCCTGGCCGATCTCACCGCCTTCGGCCTGGCCGTGAGCCAGGGCCGCATCGACGAGGTGGCACGGCCGTTCGCGGAGAAGGAGCGACGGTCGCTTCTCCTGCAGAAGCTGGCCACCGAGGTCGCGCTCCGGATGTCGGGCACCGACGACGCCCGGTTGCGGGAGCTGTACACGGCGAGCCCGGAGCACGAGCTGGTAGTACGGCACCTGGTGCGTCTCTCCGAGCGTTGGCGGCCCGAGTCACACCGCGACTCGGCGCGAGCGGCCGCGGCGTCGGCACTGGCCCGGATCCGCGCCGGGGAGGACTTCGCCGACGTCGCCGGGGAGGTCTCCGAGGAGCCGGGCGCGGCCGAGCGCGGCGGCCTGCTGAAGCCCGGTCGGCGCGGTGACTGGGTCGAGGAATTCTGGGACGCCGCCTCGAGCCTCGAGGTAGGCGGGGTCAGTGACGTGGTGGAGACGGAGTACGGATTTCACGTCCTCAAGCTGGAAGAGCGTCGTCCGGTGCCCTTCGAGGAGGTGCGCGCATCCGTGCTGACGCGGCTCGTGGACCTGGACGAGTCGCTGGACCGGGCCCGGGCCTGGGCGGCGGAGCAGGTCGCGGAGATGAAGGTGCACCAGGAGGCCATTGCACGCTGGCGCGACGGCGGCCCGGACGCCCTGGCCCTCGCTACCTGGCCCGGCGATGGTGCCTACACCGGGCAGGAGTTCACCCGTTACCTCCTCACGCTGAGCGATGAGGAGCGTGAACGGGCAGACGCAGCCGGACCGGTGGACTACGCCCGGATCGTGGCCTCGGCGGCCCGCAACGACCTGCTGGCGGACCGGGCGGCGGAAGCGGGGATCACGCTGACGGTGCCGGAGCGGGCGGCCGGCGCCGAGCGCTGGCGGAGGCAGGTGCGGGGGTGGGCGAACGCGCTGGGGTTCACACGCGGACAGTCGCTGGAAGGTATGAGGAAGACGGCCCGGGCCGCCCTGGGATCCAGCCAGCAGAGCGTGGCGATCGCACGTGCCCGGGTCGATGACCTGGGTGCCGCCCTGCGCGAGCTCTACCCCGTCAGCCTGCCAACAGCTCCGACGCGGTGAAGAGGCTGACCAGGCTGTACCCTTCCGTCTCCAGAAGCATCCGGCCCCCCTCCTCCCGGTCCACGACGGCCAGAATGCCGAGAACGTGGCCGCCGGCCGTTTCCACGGCCCGTACCGCCTCCAGCGCGCTGCCGCCGCTGGTCATCACGTCCTCGGTCACGACCACGTCCATGCCTTTCCGGAAGCCGCCTTCGATGCGGCGGGCGGTGCCGTGGCCCTTGGCCTTCTTGCGCACCGTGAAGGCGTCGAGCGCCCGGCCGGCGAGCGTTGCTGCGTGAGCCACGGCGTAGGCGACGGGGTCGGCGCCGAGGGTGAGCCCGCCGACGGCGGCCGGATCCCAGCCTGCGTCGTCCATGGCCGTGAGCCCCAGCCGTCCGATGAGGACCTGCCCCCGACCGGACATGGTCGTGATGCGGGCGTCGATGTAGTAGTTGGAGGAGGCCCCGCTGGCCAGGGTGAACTCGCCGCGGCGGAGGGATCGGTCGCGCAGGAGCGCCGCCAGGGCGGCACGGTCGTCGTGCGGGCTCAAGGCGCTTCCTCCCACTCGTCGGAGTGCTCCGGCACGAGGGCCCGGTCCAGGGCTTCCCGGGCGGCGCCGAGGCCCGGGTCCGCGAGGGGCCCCGGGCCGGCCGATTCCAGAAACTCCATGTAGATGTCGTCCCGGTCCCTGGCCTGGAAACGCCAGGCGTGGATCCCCAGGGCCTCGGCCGCGTCCCTGACCGCGGACCAGAGGGCGGCGTAGTCCTCGGTCCGGTCCAGGGGGATCCTGCGTCGGGTGCTCATCAGTCGGCGCACCGGGTCCTCCGTGTAGAGACGGCGGAAAGGTGGGGCCGGGCCGCGGGGCCTGCAAGCTTCGCGGCGTGCGCCGGATGCCGCATGGGCAGGGGTATTCCCCACATCAATTTGCGACATCCCCCGACGGCAGGTTACATGCCTCTCCCGACAGACCCCGGCGTACGGGGCGCGCTATCATGGGGACGAGTGCCCCGGTAGCGTAGCAAGGAGAGTCGAGTGAGCGGGCGATTGCTGGTGGCGACCGACGGCCGTGAGAACGCCGCGGGGGCGTTCGACGTGGCCGCCACCCTCGCCGACCGCGACGGTCTGGACGTCGACGTGCTGACCGTCGTCGAGCCCCTTGCGGCCGACGCCGGATTGCTGGTCGACTTCCCCCACCGCAACGAGATCGAGCGTGCCCGGGCCGAGGGGCTGCTGGCCCGGGTCGTGGAGCGTCTCGATGAGGCCGTGGGCGCAGCGAAAGGCTGGCAGATCGAGCTGGAGGTGGGGCACCCGGCGGCGACCATCGCGCGGGCGGCGCGCGAGGTCGAAGCCACGATGATCGTGCTGGATGTGGACTACCATGATGCGGCCGGCAACCGGATCGCCATGGAGGTCATCCAGCTCGCGAACGTGCCGGTGCTGGCGACCCGGGAGTGCCCGAACAAGTGCATGAAGGATGTGCTGGTCGGGCTCGACTTCAGCGACTCGAGCCGGGAAGCGGCCCAACTGGCGTTGACGCTGACCGGCGAGGGCGGCCATGTGCGCCTGACGCACATCCGGCCCAAGCTCGACTTCCCGGCAGCCCTCCTGTGGAACTGGGACGACAGCTACCGCAGTGAGGTGGAGCGGCGGTTCGACGCCCTGGAGGAAGACCTGGTGGTGCCGGACGGGATCCGGCTGCATCGCGTCTGCGTGGAGGGCGAGCCGGCGGCCGAGCTGTTGGAGCTTGCGCAGCGGGAGAAGGCCGACGTCATCGTGATCGGCGGGAGCGGCTACACCTACCGCGACCGGGTCATGATCGGCAGCGTCGCCCAGCGCCTCGTCTCGGACGCGACCTGCTCCATCCTCACCACGCCGCCGGTGCCCTCCCGACGGACCGCCTCCACGCTGTCGCTCCGCACGGCGACGCGTCAGCCCCTGGCACAGGCGCTGTAGCCTGCCGGTGGCGGCGGCCGGGTGCCGCATCCGGCCGCCGGGCCCGTCGCGATCCGCAGCTCCTTCGCGAAGTCCCCGGACGCGGGAAGCCCACCAGATCGTTGCGCCTTCGCCGGCGCATACTCTCTTGACTTCCGCCACCTGGAGCCGCACGCTTCCCGCGCTGTTCGCGCCAGGAGCGCGACCTGTCCGGCGGGCGGGCGTCCGGCTCGCCCCGCACGGCCGGGGAGGCGAGTCGACACCGGAGCGACGGAAAGCAAGATGCCCACCGACATAGAGATCGCCCAGTCACACGAGATGCAGCCCATCACGGAGATCGCCGCCGAGCTCGGCCTCTCCGACACCGACATCGAGCCGTACGGCCGCTACAAGGCGAAGGTCCCGCTGGAGGTGATCCGGGAGCGGGGCGAGCCGGACGGCAAGCTGATCCTGGTGGCCGGGATCAATCCGACCCCGGCCGGCGAGGGGAAGTCCACGACGGCGGTGGGGCTGGCGGACGCCCTGAGCCTCCGGGACAAGAAGACGGTGCTGACGCTGCGGGAGCCCAGCCTGGGCCCCGTCTTCGGCATCAAGGGGGGCGCGGCGGGGGGCGGCTACTCGCAGGTCGTGCCCATGGCGGACATCAACCTGCACTTCACCGGCGACTTCCACGCCATCACGTCGGCCCATTCGCTGCTCTCGGCGATGCTGGACAACCACATGCACCGGCCGAACACGCTGAACCTGGATCAGCGGCGCATCACCTGGAAGCGCTCCCTGGACATGAACGACCGGGCGCTCCGCCAGATCGTCATCGGGCTCGGCGGCCCCACGGGCGGCGTCCCCCGCGAGGAAGGGTTCATGATCACCGCCGCGTCGGAGATCATGGCCATCATGGCGCTGGCCTCCGACCTGCAGGACCTGGAGAAGCGCCTCGGCGACATCATCGTGGGCTACAACCGCGACCGGGAGCCGGTCCGGGCCCGGGAGCTCGAGGCCCACGGCGCCATGACGCTCCTCCTCAAGGACGCCCTGGCCCCGAACCTGGTGCAGACGCTGGGCGGCGTGCCCGCCTTCATCCACACGGGCCCCTTCGGCAACATCGCCCACGGCTGCAACTCCCTCATCGCGACGAAGGCCGGGCTGACGCTGGGCGACTACGTCATCACCGAGGCCGGGTTCGGCGCGGACCTGGGCGCCGAGAAGTTCTTCGACATCAAGTGCCGGGCCGGCGGCCTCAAGCCGGACGCGGTGGTGGTGGTGGGGACGATCCGGGCCCTCAAGATGCACGGCGGCGTCCCCAAGAGCGACCTCCGGACGGAGAACGTGGACGCCCTCAGGAAGGGGATGGAGAACATCCTCGCCCACGTGGAGAACATCACCAAGTTCGGCGTTCCGCCGGTGGTGGCGCTGAACCGGTTCACCTTCGACACGGACGCGGAGATCCAGGCGTTCGTGGAGGCGGTGGAGGCGGCGGGCTTCCCCGTGGCCGTGGCCGACCCGTGGGGCGGCGGCGGCGAGGGCGTGCTGCCCCTGGCCGACGCGGTGCTCGCGGAGATCGAGAAGGGCGAGGCCGACTTCCAGCCCCTCTACCCGCTGGACATGGGGCTCCGGGAGAAGATGGAGGTCATCGCCCGGGAGATCTACGGCGCCGACGGCGTGGACGTGGAGCCGAAGGCCGCCCGGGAGATCCAGGGGCTGGAGGAGATCGGCCTCCGGGACGTGCCCGTCTGCATGGCCAAGACCCAGTACTCGTTCTCGGACGACGCCTCCAAGCTGGGCCGGCCCACCGGGTTCCGGATCACCGTCCGGGAGGTGACCCCGTCGGCCGGCGCCGGCTTCGTGGTGGCGAAGACCGGCGACATCATGACCATGCCCGGGCTCGGGTCCACGCCGGCGGCCGAGGCCATGCACGTGGAGGAGGACGGGACCATCGTCGGGCTGATGTAACCCTGGCCGGCGCAGGTTTCGGACGGGCACCGGCCCCGGCGCCCGGCTGTTCGACCGGACATCCCCGGTCGCAGCGGGATCGCCGGGACGAGCCGTTCGCGGGACGCCGATTTCGGCACGCAGCCCCGGGCCGAGTGACGTAGCCCCAGGAGGCAGCACTCGTCGAGGCTGTCGAGCGCCGTGTCCGACAGGCGCCAGGGGCTCCCGCCGGCGGCCAGGGTCCGGACGATGCACTCGTGGTCCTCGTGGTCCACCATGACGATGGTGCGGCAGGCGGGGAAATCGTCCGCCAACTCCTGCACCAGCTCCGGCCGCTCCTGCTGCAACCCGCTGCCCGCCAGCAACACGTCGGGCCCGTGCTCCTCGATGGCCGGGCGCACGCCGTCGATGGAGCCGATGATGGCCACCACCTCGCAGCACGCGTCGCCGTCCAGCGTCGCCTCCACCCCCGCAGCCACCAGGGGCTCTTTCACCGCGACCACGACGCGGATCACAGCCTGGCCCGCTCGCGTCGATTCCGGCGCAGCCATGAATCCGTCCCTCCTCCGTCGGTCCGGGTCGCCCCTGTGTCGGGGCGGCATTCGCGGCAAAAGAGGGCTCCTCGCTGTTCCACGTGGGTAGGTTGTCTTTACCCGCACACGGCAGGACGG
>CAYQCY010000129.1:0-9067 GCA_964416095.1 uncultured Gemmatimonadaceae bacterium | reverse complement strand
CTAGCCCAGGACGGAGCGGAGGAGGCCTACGAGCTGGTGGGTCTCGAACTGGCGAGCCCGGCGCAGGACGTCGTCCTGTGAGGGCTCGATGAAGATGACGCCCGTACGCACGGCGTGGCCGTCATCGTCGTCGGCGGCGGAGAAGGCGAGGCGGCCGCGGGCCGAATCCCCCCGGTGCTCGGGCTCGTCCACTTCCAGATAGACATCCCAGAAGCGTCCTTCGTGGCTGACCGTGGCCAGGTGGTGGCCGGGTCGGTTCGTCTTCATCCCTGCCTCGATCTGTTGGTGCGCGGGGCCAAGGTAGCGGCCCCCGAGGCGGCTTCGCCAGCGCCGGGTCATGCGCCGGATCCGTCGACGGGGAGGGTGATCCGGACGGATGTCCCGGCGCCGACGCGGCTGTCCACGCCGCCGTGGGCCTGGACGATCTGGCGGGCGATGGCGAGTCCGAGATCGGAGCCCTGGGCTCGCGGCACGGCTGGACGGCGGGGCTCCGAGAGTGTACGGTGTCCGTGTGCTGCACGGCGGGCCGACGGTGGCGCCGCGGTGTCCGCCCGGCTTATCATGCCGGCATCGGGCGGTCGCCGGCCTACCGTCCGCCCGCTTTTACGGCAACCCGACCACGGGGAGCATGTTTCGCAACCTGCGTGGGGCGCGCGACCCAGACAATGACCTCGAGCAACGGCTGAAGTCGCTCGAGCAGCAGGCGCAGATCGCACTGCCCGGCTTCGACGCCCAGTTCTACAACCGGGCCGGCGATCTGTGCGTGGAGGCGGACGAGCGCACGCGCGCCCTTACGTACTACGGTCGGGCCATCGACGCGTATCTGCTGGCGAACCGGTTCAACGCGGCAGGCGCGGTGTGCCGCAAGCTCCTGCGCATCTCTCCGACATCGGTCCGTGCCCGCTGCACCCTGGCGTGGCTGTCCATCGGAAAGCGGCTCCTGGGCGATGCGCAGCGCGAGGTCCGGGACTACGTGGAGGCGGCGGTCCAGGCCGGTCAGAAGCAGCTCGCCGAGAAGCAGCTACGCATGATGGCCGGGACCGCCCGGGACCCGGAGCTGCGGGAGCTGCTGGCCACGCTCCTGCACGATGAGCTGGGGGCGTCCGACGCGGCGGCGGAGGTCCGGACGTCGGAGGCCGTGGATGACGGCGAGGATTTCGAGAAGCTCTGGGCCCGCGTCCTCCGGGCCGCCCTCATGGGCCCGGACGAGCTGGGCGATCGCTGAGCCAGCGCCCGGTCGGGGGCGCGCCGGCGAGCCCCGACGGGCAGGGTTGCGCGTGCCGGGGCGTTCGAGCAACTTTGGCGCGCCTCGCAGAGGAGGCAGTGTTCCAGTGCCGCCTTTCCCCGGGTGTCCCACACGCGCCTGCGTGTGCCCGGCCGCGGCCCATCCGGCGTGTCACGAATCCTGATCCGGGAAACCGATGGTACGAGCCAGGCGGGCGGTCCGTGCGGTTCTGCTCCTCGGCGCTGCGGGCCTCACGGTGGCATGCGGCCACGACGACGCGCCGGTTGAGCAGCCGATCGCGTATCCACATACGGTCCACGCCGGGGACAACCAGATTCCCTGTCTGTACTGTCACACGGGCGCGAGCCGATCCGTGGACGCCACGATCCCGTCGATGGAGGTCTGTGCCGGCTGCCATTTTCCGGGCGGCGTGCCCCTCGTCGGCGCGGACCTGCCCGAGGTACAGAAGCTGTTGTCGTACTGGCGGGCGGGGGAGCCGATCCCCTGGGTGCGGATTCACGATCTGCCCGATCACGTCCACTTCCCTCACAACGTGCACGTCGCGGCCGACCTGGAGTGCCAGGAATGCCACGGGCCCGTGGAGGAGATCGAGGTGATGTACCAGTGGGCATCGCTTCGCATGGGCTGGTGCCTGGAGTGCCACGAGCAAGAGGACGTCCGCACCGACTGCTTCGTATGTCACTACTAGAATCGCGTGTCGCGCCGGTCGGGGGACCAGAGCATGGCTGAAGGGATGGAACGGAGAGACTTCCTGAAGGTGCTCGGCGTGGCCGGCGCCGGTGCGAGCCTCGTGGGCTGCTCCACGGAGGGTGCGGAACGGTTGATCCCCTACGTCAACCAGCCCGAGGAGTTCGTGCCCGGGACCTCGACCTGGTACCGCACCACCTGCCGCGAGTGCCCGGCGGGCTGCGGCATGAGCGTCCGAACACGTGAGGGCCGGGCCGTCAAGGCGGAGGGCAACCCCCTCTCGCCCGTGGGGCACGGCAAGCTCTGCCCCCGTGGCCAGGCCTCGCTTCACGGGCTCTACGATCCCGACCGGGTCCGCCAGGCCCTGGCCCGGGACGGTGACGGCTGGGTGCCGCTGGGCTGGGACGCCGCCGAGCAGCGCCTTGCGGAGGCGCTGGCGGGCGGAGGCCGGTCCGTCTTCCTCACCGGCAGCCAGACCGGCGCCATGGACGGGCTGCTGGACGCCTGGTGCGATGCCATGGGCGTGGAGCGGGTCCGCTTCGAGACCTTCGCCTGGGAGCCCATCCGGACGGCGTACCGGCTGCTGTACGGGATCGACGCCGTGCCGGTGCACGACTTCGCGGCCGCCGAAGTTGTGGTCTCCTTCGGCGCCGACTTCCTCGAGACCTGGGTGTCGCCGGTGGACCAGGCCCGGGGCTTCGTCCAGGGGCACGCGTACGGCGACGGCCGCATGGGTCACTTCGTGTCGGTGGGCCCGCACCAGTCGTTGACGGACCTGAACGCGGATGCCTGGCTGGCCGCCCGGCCGGGGACCGAGCACCTGGTGGCCCTGGCCATGGCCAAGCTCGTGGCGGACGAGAGGGGCGGTGGCGCGGCGGCGCCGATCCTGGACCCGGTGGATCCCGCCGCCTTCGCCGGCGTAGCGGGCGTGGACCCGGACCGGGTCCGGGACGCGGCGGACCGCTTCGCCGCGTACAGCTCGCTGGCCGTGGGCCCAGGCGTCGCCGCGACGCACCGGTCGGCGACGCAACTGGCGGTGGCCGTGGCCATCCTGAACGACGTGGCGGGCAATGTCGGCCGGACGGTGCGGTTCGGGCGGCGGGAGACGGGTGGTCGTGCCGGCACGTTCCGTGACCTGCGAGCCCTCATCGCGGCGATCCGCGACGGTGACGTGTCGACGCTGCTGGTCCACGGGGCGAACCCGTTGCACGCCGTGCCCGGCGAAGGCGACCTGCGTGCGGCCTTCGAGGAGATCGGATTCGTCGCGTCGTTCACGCCCTTCCTGGACGAGACCTCGGCCCGGGCCGACCTGCTGCTGCCGGACCACCATTTCCTGGAGAGCTGGGGCGACCACGAGCCGCGGACGGGCGTGCACGCGCTGGTCCAGCCCACGATGACGCCGGTGTTCCAGACGAAGCAGACCGGCGACGTGCTCCTGTCGGTGGCGCGGCGGGCCGGTGCGTCGCTGCCCACGGCGGCCACCACCTTCTACGAGTATCTGCGGGAGGACTGGCGGACCCGGGTCTACCCGGCGGTGGACAACGGCGGACTGCCGTTCGACGACTGGTGGGTGGAGTCCCTCGAGGCGGGCCAGGTGGTGGAAGAGGTCCGGGAGGAGGCGCCGCGGCTGCGGGTGGACCGCCTGGCCGGGCTGGGCCTGGATGCGGTCGCCGCCTTCGACGGTGACACGGAGGCCGAGTTCCATCTGGTCGTCTACCCGTCGCACCGGCTCTACGACGGCCGCATGGCGAACCGGCCCTGGCTCCAGGAACTGCCGGACCCGGTGAGCAAGCTGACCTGGTCGTCGTGGGTGGAGGTGAGCCCTCACACGGCGGACGAGCTTGGGCTCGACAACGGCCACATCGTGGAGGTGGAGACGCTGCACGGGCGGGCGGAGCTTCCCGTCTGGCGGCATCCGGGCATGCGGGACGACGTCATCGCCATCCAGCTCGGCCAGGGCCACGAGGCGTTCGGCCGCTACGCGCAGGACCGGGGTGTCAACGCCGCCCGCTTGCTCGCCCCCGTCGTGGACGAGACGTCCGGAGGCCTCGTCTGGCAGCAGGTCCGGGCGGCCATTCGTCCGACGGGCCGTTGGGAGCGGCCGCCCACGGCGTCGCACCAGTACACGACCCAGGGCCGCCACGAGATCGTGGAGACCGTCACCCTGGAGGAGGCGGCCCGCGCCGAGCCGTCCAGCGCCCTGACGGCCCTCGCAGCCGGCGCCGGCGCCGCCCACGCCCAGGCCGGCGAGCACGGCGGCGAGCACGCGCACCCGCTGGAGGGCGAGGTCCGCACGCTCCAGGAGAGCGGCGGGTTCAAGCCGGAGTCCGCGGGCTCGGGGCCCCAGGCGTACCCGCCGCCGGGCACCCACTACGGGGAGTACACCGAGGAGCAGCCGCGGTGGGCCATGACCATCGACATGGACCGTTGCATCGGCTGCAGCGCGTGCATGACGGCGTGTCAGGCGGAGAACAACATCGGCATCGTGGGCCCGGAGCTGGTCAAGGACGGCCGGATCATCAACTGGATCCGGATCGAGCGCTATTTCGAGTACGAGGGCGCCCACGACGGCGACCACGACGGCGGCGAGCTGGAACGCACCACCTTCCTGCCCATGCTGTGCCAGCAGTGCGGCAACGCGCCGTGCGAGCCGGTCTGCCCGGTCTACGCATCGTACCACACGCCGGACGGGCTCAACGCCCAGGTCTACAACCGCTGCGTCGGGACGCGGTACTGCGCCAACAACTGCCCGTACAAGGTCCGCTACTTCAACTACTTCACGTACGAGTGGCCCGAGCCGCTGAACTGGCAGCTCAACCCGGACGTGACCGTGCGTGAGAAGGGCATCATGGAGAAGTGCACCTTCTGCGTGCAGCGGATCCGCGAGAAGGAGCACAAGGCACGGGTCGCCGGTCGCCCGCTCCGGGACGGTGAGATCCAGCCGGCCTGCGCCCAGACCTGCCCCGGCGAGGCCATCGTCTTCGGGAACATCAAGGACCCGGGCTCCCGGGTGGCGCAGGTGGCCGCGTCGGGTCGGGGCTACCGGGTCCTGGACGGTCACCTGAACACGCAACCTGCGGTCACCTATCTGAAGCGGGTTGTGGCGGAACCGGTGGAGGTCTAGGCCGATGGCGACCAGGCTCCGGTCCGAGACGCACCCCGAGATCGCGCGGTACGAGGACGTCAACCGCGATGTCCTCCGGATGCTGGGCAAGCCGGGGCGCGGATACCTGGCGTTCCTGGCCTTCACCATCGCCCTGGTCGGCCTGCTCTTCGCCTCGTTCTTCCTCCAGGTCTACCTGGGCATCGGGGTGTCGGGGCTCCGCAACCCCATCGGGTGGGGTGTCTACATCACGACGTTCGTGTTCTGGGTCGGGATCGCCCACTCGGGCACGCTCATCTCGGCGATTCTGTACCTGTTCCGGGCGCGGTGGCGCCAGTCGATCTACCGGGCGGCCGAGGCCATGACGGTCTTCGCCGTGGCCACGGCCGGGCTCTTCCCCATCATCCACCTGGGCCGGCCCTGGCTGTTCTACTGGCTGATCCCGTACCCGAACCAGCGGGCGCTCTGGCCCAACTTCAAGTCGCCGCTGGTCTGGGACGTGTTCGCCATCACGACGTACCTGACGGTGAGCGCCACCTTCTTCTACGTCGGGCTGGTCCCGGACATCGCGGCGGCCCGTGACTCGACGGACGTGAAGTGGCGGAAGAAGCTCTACACGGTCCTGGCCCTGGGCTGGCGCGGCACGGGCAGCCAGTGGAAGCACTTCACCCGGGCCTACCTGTACCTGGCCGCTCTGGCGACGCCGCTCGTGCTCTCGGTCCACTCGGTGGTGTCCTGGGATTTCGCCATGGCGCTGGTCCCGGGCTGGCACTCGACGATCTTCGCGCCCTACTTCGTGGCCGGCGCCATCTTCAGCGGCGTGGCCATGGTGATCACGCTCATGGTGCCCGTGCGCAAGGCGTTCGGGCTGGAGGCGTACCTGACGCCGAAGCACTTCGACGCCATGGCGAAGCTGCTCCTACTGACCTCCATGATCGTGGGCTACGCGTACCTGTCCGAGGTGTTCATGGTCTGGTACGCGAACGACGCGCCCCACTTCGAGGGCAACTACGTCATCGGCGCCATCCAGACCCACTACTGGTGGGCCGTGGCCATCATGCTCGTCTGCAACATGGTCGTGCCGCAGATGCTGTGGTCGCGTCGTGTCCGGCGTAGCATCCCGGCGCTCTTCGTGATCACGATCTTCGTGAACATCGGCATGTGGTTCGAGCGGTTCGTGATCATCGTGACGAGCCTGTCCAAGGAGTTCGAGCCCTGGCAGTGGACCCAGTACAAGCCGTCCTGGGTCGAGATGGGGATCATGGTGGGCAGCTTCGGCTGGTTCCTCATGTTCTTCCTGATCTTCCTCCGGGTCCTGCCGCCGGTGGCGGTGGCGGAGCTGAAGGAGGTGCTGCCCGCACCGCTCAAGTTCAGGAAGCCGGTGGTGTTCAGCCGTCGTTCGGAAGAGCGGGCCGGGGAGGTGGACCGATGAGCGCGCAGGTGCTGGGCATCTTCGACCACGTGGACGCTGCCGTCCGTGCCATCGACGGGCTCCGGGACGCGGGGGTGGGCGATGTGGAGATCTTCTCGCCGCTGCCCCAGCACGACCTGGAGCACGCCCTGAACACGCCCGAGAGCCCGGTCCGCATGTTCACGCTGGTGGGCGGGCTGACCGGTGCCGCGTCGGGCTTCGCCCTGGCGACCTGGACGTCGCTGGACTGGCCACTCGTCACGGGCGGCAAGCCCATCGTGTCGCTGCCGGCCTTCGTGGTCATCGCCTTCGAGCTGACCATCCTCATCGGGGCGCTGTCCACCGTGCTCGGGCTCTTCATCAACGCGCGGCTCGGCAAGAAGCACCCCCACATCATCTACGACCCGGACTTCTCCGGCGGGCGCTTCGGCGTCTTGGCCCTGGCGGAGCCGGGGCGGATCGGCGAGGCCCGGCGGATCATGGAGGAGAGCGGCGCGGCAGAGGTGCAGGAGGCCGACCATGGTTGAGCGCGCCGCAGGCAGGGGCAGGCCCAGGGGTTGGATGCGGCGAGGGCGCGGGCTCGCGGGGTCTTCCGTCTTCGCGGCGACGTCCACGTCCGCGGGGTCCGCTCGGCCCAGGGCGTCCTCCACGTTCGCGGCACTGGCCGGGCTCGCGGTCGTAGTGACCCTCCTCTCCGGCTGCACGAAGATCGAGAACATGCTGACGGAGGTGGCGTGGCTGGACTTCATGCACGAGTCGCCGGGCTTCGATCCCATGGAAGCGCCGCGGCCGGCGCCGCCGAACGCGGTGCCGTACGAGACGGGCACGGGCGCACCGTGGCTGCCGCCGCTCGAGGCGACGGAGGCGGCGCTGAACGCGTTTGGCGATACGGCGGTGAACCCGCTGCCCATGGACTCGGCCACCCTGGCGCTCGGCCAGGAGGTCTGGGAGACCTTCTGCTACGTCTGTCACGGCGAGACGGGAGCGGGAGACGGGCCGGCGGTGGGACAGGGGAAGCTGCCGTACGCGGCGAACCTGCTCCTGCCCATCACGGTGAACCGGACGGACGGCTACCTCTACGGCGTCGTGCGTGTGGGCCGCGGGCTCATGCCCAACTACAAGCGGATCCCGCACACGGAGCGTTGGGCGGTGGTGAATTACCTGAGGGAGCTACAACGGCAGGCGCAGGAGAGCGCCGCCGGAGGACGGTGACGGCATGGCACACGACCTGAGCGAGCTCGTCGAGTACCCGGCGCGGCGGCTGGACGGCTTCCCGCGGTCGGTGGTCATCCTGTCCGGGATCCTCGTGCTCGCCGGGATCGCGGCGATGGGCTTCGGTCTCCTGACCGACCCGGCCCGGACGTGGAGGGCCTACACCTTCAACTGGCTCGACTTCGCCGGGGTGGCCTTCGGCGCCGTCCTGCTGGGCGCCGTGGTGACCATTACCCGGGGCGTGTGGTCCCGGCCGGTGCGGCGGATCGCCCTGTCGTTCGCGGCGTTCCTGCCCATCGCGTTCCTGCTCTTCCTGCCGCTGGTCATCTGGGTGCCGGGGCACCTGTTCCCGTGGATCGAGTACCCGCCCGGCGGCAACACGTCCATCTACCTGGACATGCCGTTCCTCATCATCCGCAACCTGGTCCTCCTCGCCGCGCTGCTCTTCGTGGTGTACCGCTTCGCCTACTGGGCGCTCCGGCCGGACATCGGGCTCATGGAGGACCTGCCGGAGACGTATCGGGGGCTCTACGACCGGCTGACCAGGGGCTGGCGGGGTCAGGAAGCGGAGGAGGCCCGGGCCCACCGGAAGCTGACGGTGCTGGCGCCCATCATGGCGATCCTGTACGCCCTGGCGTTGAGCATCCTGGTCTTCGACTTCGTCATGTCGCTGGAGGTCCGCTGGTTCAGCACGCTGCTGGGCCCGTACTTCTTCATGGGCGCCTTCCTGGGCGGCATCGCGCTGACCACGTTCACGGCGCTGCTGCTGCGGTCACGGCTCGGGCTCGAGGACCAGATCGGCGACTCGAACATCCACGACCTGGGCAAGCTGCTCTTCGCCTTCTGCGTCTTCTGGGCGTACCTGTTCTTCTCCCAGTACATCGTGATCTGGTACGGGAACATGCCCCACGAGCAGATCTTCCTGGTGAACCGGCTGAGCGACCCGTACCGGTCCCTGTCCATCTTCGTCTTCTTCGCCCTCTTCATCGTGCCGTTCTTCAGCCTCATGGGCGTGAAGCCGAAGAAGACGCCGGTCTTCGCCATGACCATCACCGCCGTGGTCCTCTTCGGCCTCTGGATCGAGCGGTACCTGCTCATCTACCCGACGCTCTATCCCGGCCACGACGAGGTCCTCTTCGGGATCCCGGAGATCGGCGTCGGCCTCGGATTCGCGGGCATCATCATCGCCGCCGTGACCTGGTTCATGACCCGGTTCCCCATCCTCCAGCTCTGGCAGCATCCCTCCGAGCTGGAGCTGCTCGGGACCGTGGTGGAGTACCCGGAGGAAGCGGCGCCGTAGGACGGACCCGGCCGGTCGTCCGGGCCGTCAGGCCGAAGGCCCCGACGCGGGCCCGCGTCGGGGCCTTCTCTCAGCCGTCCGCTCCGGCTCGCCGGCTCGGAGGTTCGG
>CAYQCY010000128.1:0-9075 GCA_964416095.1 uncultured Gemmatimonadaceae bacterium | reverse complement strand
GAAGACGCGGAGGGAGGCGGCTGCGCGGAAGCCGCCGTCGCGAACGGTCGCTCTTCACCTCGCCGTCCGACAGGAGGCCTCGAAGGTCAGGCTGCGGCGCGTACGTAAACCGGCCGCGCGCATTCCGCGTCTCCGGGCAAGGATCCCGTGTTTCCGCGTTGAACGGCGTGTGCGCCTTGCCCGCAGGCCGCCGAGGATCCGCTCCCAATCGACGCTACCTCTTGCACCACAACGGGTTACGGAGACACCATATCCATTTTTTTGGGGGAAGCCCTGAGTTCGCCCCAGCCGACCCTCAGCCACGACTCGCCACCACCGTGCCCGCCTCCGACACCAGCGACCCCAGTCCCGCCACATCCAGGCGCGATTCCGCACCCGCCGGCGCGGGATCCAGGATCAGCCGGCCATCCGCCCGCAGCACCCGCGCACCCTCCTCCAGCCACTCCTCCGCCGCACCACCCGTCAACGCCACACCACGCATGGACCCGTCATGGAACGGCAAACACCCTTCCACCACCATGCGGCTCACCCCCCGCTCCTCCGGCCAGCCCGCCAGAGACCCGTCCACCCCCACCACCTCCAGCTCCGGCACCACCGACGCCACCCCCGGCGCGTACCGCGCCGAAGGACCCGCCACCAGCACGAAGCCCGGGCCCTCCGACACACCCATGAGCGCCGCCAACCGGAACGCCGCATCCCCCTCCCCACGCTCCGCCACCTCCTCCGGCGACCGGTCCGGCCGCGGCGGTCGAAGATCCCCGAACCCGCCCCGCACCTCGTACCGCTCACGGCAGTTCGGACACCCCAACCGGCCCTCCAGCACCCGGCGGCCCTCCACCCGATCCGCCAGCAGGACCAGCCCGAACTCCGGCCCGCACCGGGGACAGCTCAACACGTCCGTCAGCAAGACGTTCACTGCGCCCTCCAACCTGGTTTCACCGGGGTGAACGCAGCCTCCACCCGCACCCCCCTCCGCCGTCGACCGCGGCCCTCTCCTACACGCGCCCGCGCCCCCGGGTCCCGACGCGCGCCCACCCGCAACTCCACGCAACGTCCCCCGCCCGGGGCGCGGGAACCGCCTGATTTCCGTACACCTATCGTTTCTGTAACAGGTACGCGGGGTCCCGACTGTATCCAATACTTTTTTCGTAATCGCGAACTCATTGCGGGGATTCCGGGGTCGGGAAGCCGGGCAGGCGCGGGTCGTGAGGCCCATAAATCACTGTGCGACATCCGGTTATGAGAAAAGGGGCCTATCGGGTATCGGCCTTGCCACACCAGTGGGGCGGCAACACGAGTCAACAGCGGCGGAAGCCGAACAAGGGAGGACGAAATGTTGAAGAAGCTGACGATGACGATTCTCGGGGCGTTCCTGCTGGTGAACGCGGCGCAGGTGTCGGCGCAGTCGGAGGCGGCGAATGCGTCGGTGACGATTCCCGAGGTGCTGGCGATCACGGTGGACCAGACGAACATCGCGTTCCCGGCGGTGACGGCCGCGGACTTCACGGCGGGGTACGTGGACGCGGGCGTGACGTCGACGATCGACACGCGGGGCAACGTGGATCATGACGTGACGATCCAGGCGGACGCTGCGGCGTTTACGTACAGCGGGTCGGCGTCGCCGGCGCCGTCGAAGCCGGCGAGCGACCTGTCGTGGTCGAACGACGGCGGCACGTCGTTCACGGCGATCGACAACGCGGCGGCCACGGACGTGGCCACGGCGCTGTCGCCGGGCGTGAACAACGGCGCGGCGTCGATGACGTACCGGATCGGGCTGGACCTGGCGTCGGACCCGCCTGGTGACTACTCCTTGGCCTTCACCTACACGGTGGTCGCCAACTAGGACGGACGCGATGCTGAACACCTCCGCGGGAATGCGGGTGGGCGCGGCGGCCCCCGGGACGACCGGGGGCCGTTGGCGCGTCATCGGCGCTCTGCTGGCGCTGGCGCTTCTTTCCGGTGCGCTTCCCGATGCCGTGGCTGCACAGTTCTCGGTGCAGCCGGTCATCGTGGAGCTGGTGACGGGGGACACGACGGCGACGGCGGTGCTACAGGTGCGGAACGAGGCGGACGGCCCTCTCCAGCTCCGCTTCTACGCGGCGGACTTCGACCAGCCGGAAGAGGGCGGGCACGTCTTCCTGGAGCCTGGTTCGCACCCGCGCTCGTGTGTGGACCGGCTGCAGCTCTACCCGGACGGTGCCACGCTGGAGGCGGGGGAGGTGCAGGAGATCCGGGTGTTGATGGAGCCTGTGGACTCGACCTGCTGGTCCATGGTGTTCGTGGAGAGCGGCGGCAGGGCGGAGACGGGCCTGAGCATCGCGCAGCGGATCGGCGTGAAGGTGTACGGTGTGAACGGCCGGGCCGTGCCGGCGGGTGAGATCCGGTCGGTGCGGGTCGCGGGCGACGCCGGCCGGACGGTGGTGATCGAGTTCGCGAACCTCGGCCGCGGTCCGCTACGTCCCGAAGGCGAGATCGAGATCCGCACGCTGGAAGGCGGGGTGGCGGGGGTGGTGCCGGTCCCGCCCTTCAGCGTCCTGCCGACCCGTGTGCGGGAGACGCGTGTGGAGCTGGACATGGAGCTGGAACCGGGTACGTACGTGCTCGTGCCCATCCTGGACTTCGGCGGCGAGTACCTGGCCGGGGGCCAGGCGATTCTGGAGGTGAGAGAGCCATGAGGCGACAGTTGCAGGTACGGTGGGCGGGCGTGTGTCTGGCGGCGGTGACCGTGCTGGCCGTTCCCGGGGCGGTTACGGCGCAGGGTCCGCCGCCCGGTGTCGGGCCGAAGGGCGTGAAGGTCAACTTGAGCCAGACGACGGTGACCTTCCCCACGCCGGGGATCGCCGATTTCGACATGGGTTGGGTGGACGCCTCGGGCCTCGTGGTCTCGGTGGAGCCGCGGGGCAACCAGCAGGGTCCCTGGGAGCTCCGCATCCGGACGGACGACGTGGACATGGGCGGCTACGGCAAGCCGGTCACGGACATCCTCTGGCGCCCGGCGGGGTCCACCACCTGGACGCCCCTGACGAACACGGGTCAGGCGGTAGCCCAGGGCACGGGGGACCAGAATGTGACGGTCTACCTGCGTCTCGTCCTGGATTACGGCTTCGATCTACCCAACACCTACTCGGCGGACGTGACGTTCTACGCGGAGACCCTCTAGTCCCATGGCCGTGCGGCGGCTGATCCTGGCTCTCCTCCTGGCGACCGTCCCCGTGGCGGCCCGGGCGCAGCGTGCCGTGGACCCCGGCGGCGTGGCCACTCGCCTGGTGACTCTCGCGCCGCCGCAGGGCAGCGCCCCGGACTCCGTCACGTACCGGGTCGACATGGCCGACGGCTTCCGCCTCTTCGCCCGGCCGAGCGGCTCGGCGGCGGTCCTGGCCGACCTGATCCGGCTCCCCCTCACGTTCGGCGTCTCGCCCACGGCGCCCGCCGGGGAGGTGGAGGCGGGGCGGGTGGTGGCGACGTGGTCCGGCGGTGCCGAGTCGGTCCATCCGTTCACGGTCCAGGTGCTGCCGCGCCACGAGCTTCGCTTCTGGATCGGCCGGGACGCCGTGACGGGCACGCCGGGCGGAACGTTGGAGCTCGGGTACCGTCTGGGCAACCGGGGCAACGCGGTGGACACGGTGGAGATCCAGCTCCAGGCACCGGACGGCTGGACCCGCGCGGCGCTGCCTGCCAGGGTCGTGCTCGTTCCGGGCGACACGGCCGTGGGCACGATCCAGCTCGTGGCGAGCGAGGACGCACAGCCCGGGGCGGAGCGGGTCGTGGGCATCGTGGCACGGGGACGCGAGGCACGGGAGGCCCGGTCGGTCCGGGTCATCGTGGTCGGCGAAACGAGGTGGTTCGGCGACCTGGCCTCCCTTCCCTCCACGGTCTTCCTGGGGTCGACCACGGGCACCGACGGCGTGGGCGGCGTCTCCGTGCAGGCAGCCGGCGAGATCCGGCCGGGGACCCGGATGACGCTGGACTTCCGTCACAGCGACCAGCCGTTCGCGGCCCCCGCTTTCCGCCGCGCCCTCACCGGTCCCCGCTTCCGCCTCGCCCTCGTGAATCCGGCCTGGCGCCTCGCCGCCGGCGACGTCTTCACGCGGCGCGACCTGTTCACCGGCCCCTCCGCCCACGGGACCGGGCTGGACGCACGGTGGGACGGCGAGAGCCGGGGCGTCGCGCTGTTCGTCGCGGCCCCGGCCAACGGCCTGGGCCACGAGGAAGGCCACCTGGCCCGCGCCACCGGCTACCTCCGGACCGGGGTCGGCCGCTTCACCGCCGTGGTCTCCGACCTGAGACGGGACGCGGACATCTTCGAGGGGTTCGGCATGCGCTCCGCCGGGCTCCGCTACGATGCGGTCCGGTCCGGCCAGCGCCTGGCGATCCAGGCGGGCCTCATGGAGGTGACCGCCGACTCCAGTGGGTCACGGCTGGGCCCGGCGCTGGAAGCCGAATACGTGCTGCAGCACGACCGCGGCTCCCTGACGGCCCGCCTGCGCACCGTCCCGGCCACCGTGCCGCGGACCGCCGCCTACGGCGACGAGCTGGTGGTCTCCGGAACGGCCGGCCTCCTGCCCGGCCTGTCGGCTCTGGGGTGGGGCTTCCTCACCAGCTCCCCACTGCTGGGTGCGGACGAGCCGGCGGGCAGCACGGGCCTCGCGGGCGGGCTTCGCTACATCGTGGCCGGAAGCGGGACCCAGCTCCAGCTCACCGGCCACCTCCGGGACACCGAGGTGCCCGACCTGGCATCGGCGAGCACACGACGGACGCTCCGGGCCACGGTGGACGCGCCCGCCGGCCCGGTGTTCCTGGAGATCGACGGGGAGTGGGGCCGGGCGGAGACCGTCCTGAACGCGGTCCGCACGGAAGGACCTTTCCGCTCGTTCCGAGGTGGGCTGCGCTGGTCCCGCACCAGCGAATGGGCCTGGCTGGGTCTCTATCACCGCGACCCGGGCACCGGCACCGCCCTCACGTCGGCGGAGCTGGCCGGCGCCGTCCGCCTGGGCCCGGCCGAGATCCAGGGCGGCCTCAGCGCCCAGCTCGACGCGCCGCCGGCCCAGGGCGTGAGCCTCTGGACCGGCACCACCATCGACGTGACGCGGGAGATCGCCGCCACCATCGGCGTCGACTACAGCCCCACCGGCATCGGCGACCGTTGGCGCCTGTCCCTGGGCCTCACGCGCAGCTTCGCCTTGCCGCTCCCGGTGCGACGCGAGCCCGCGGCCCACGGCATCGTCTACGAGGACCGGAACGGCAACCGGGTGCGTGACGCCGGCGAGCCCGTCCTCCCGGACGTCACCGTCCGCCTCGGCGCTCTCGCCACGACCACCGACCAGGACGGCGCTTTCCGGTTCATGGACCCCGTCCGCGGACCGCTCCGCCTCGAGACCGCGGAGCTGCCCCTCGGCCTCATGGTCCCCGCGGATGTGTATCTGCCCTCCGCCGGCTACGTCGAGATCCCCGTCGTCAGGACCGCGGCCCTCGAGCTCATCCTCTTCCTGGACCGGGACGACGACGGCGAGTGGGACGACACCGAGGACCCCGCCGACGGCGTCGTCGTCTCCATCATCGCGGCAGACGGCAGGACCCGCGACATCGCCACCGACAGCGAGGGACGCGCTCGCGCGAGCGCCCTCTCCCCGGGGGACTACACCCTCCGCATCCATCCGCCCGCCACGCGCCGCACCGGCGGGCCCGCTCTCGAACGAAAGCTCACCGTCACCCCGGGAGGCACCGTCCGCCAGACCATCCCCGTCCCCCTCCGACGCCGCGAGATCCGCCTCCCCGACGGTGCCAGGCTCCAGATGCAGCAAGGGCGCCCCAACTCCACCCGGGACGCCCCCTGATCGGTCCTGCCGACAATACCTATTGAAGCGACGCCAGCGTATACGTCAGATCCGGGTCCGGACCGGGCTCTCCCACCCGCCACCGGTAATCGATCCACACCACCACCTCGCCGCCGGCGCGACTCGACGCCATCACTCCACCCGATCCCATTTCCACATACTCCCCCACCACCTCCGCCGAACCCGCTTCCACCCTCGCCCGCCACCACAGCTCCTGCGAATCCGCCACCATGCCCAACGAAGATCCTTCCAACCGCCACGGCCCGTTCGATCGCACCTGCAGCACCACCGCACCCTCCTCCTCCTGCCACCCGCCCACCTCTTCCTGCGACGACGCGCTCGGCAGACGATCCAGCATCAGCACGCTGCCAACCGTGAAGTGCGCCCGGCCACCGACCCGATCCTGTGCCACGGCTTCCTCCGCCGCGCACAGTGCCAGCCCTGCCAACACCACGGTCAACCAACGCCGCATGCCGAACTCCGCCAGAAGGGAGAGTCCTACCCGTTCGGCTACTACAGGAAAGTTCCATACCGGCAGGCTCGTAAGCGGTAAGTCCCGGGGAGAGAAGGGCTTACGGCATTGCACCGAAACGCGCCACGCCGGCCGGAACGTCCAGATTCCGGACATCCCCAACACGGGGTCCCGTTCATGAATGCCGCGTCGTGCCGGGGGATGCAAGAGTGTTGTCCGGGATCCGGACGTGTCCGGAAACCGGACGGGTGCTCCCGGAGTGCACGCAGGGCCGGGCGGGGTGTCTGGAGAGGGTGGCCCGCTCAGAGGAAGAGGGTGCGGTCGGTGTACTGGGCCCACTGGTTGGGGGTTTCCCAGACGCGGATGTAGAGGAGTGCGTCGGCCATGTCGGCGGGGATGCGCTCCTTGAGCTGGTCCCAGAACCAGCGTGCCTGGTTTTCGGCGGATGGGTTGATCTCGTCGAAGGGTGGGAGCTCGTTGATGTTCTCGTGGTCGAGGTGGTCGGCGAGGGCGCGGAGCTCGCGCTTGACGATGACGAAATCGAAGGCGATGCCGGCCTCGTCGAGCTGTTCGGTGGCGAGGGCGGCCTCGACGACGTAGCGGTGCCCGTGGAGCTTCTCGCACTTGCCTTCGTAGTGCCGCAGGAAGTGGGCGGAATCGTAGTGTGCCTGGACGCTCACGGTGTACATCGGTGCTAGCTCCGTTGGATCGCGATGGTGCGCACGTCGACGGCGGCGGGCTGGGAGAGTGCGTAGAGGACGGCGTTGGCGACGGCGCCGGGCGAGAGCATGGCCTGGCGTGACGGCAGGCCGGGGTCCTCGTCCGGCTCGAGGGCGTCCCAGAGCGAGGTGTCGGTGGCGGCGGGCTCCACGAGGGTGGAGCGCACGCCGGTGCCCCGGGTCTCCTCGGCCAGGACTTCGTGGAGGCCGCGCAGGCCGAACTTGGACGCGGAGTAGGCGCCGTTGTTCGGAAAAGCGCGGCGGCCGGCCACGGAGCCGATGCTCACGATGTGGCCGGATCCCCGTTCCAGCATCGCCGGCAGGAACGCGCGGATGACCAGGAACGGACCCCGCAGGTTCCCGCCGATCTGGCGGTCGAACATGTCGGGGTCGGTCTCGGCCACGGGTGCGAGCTCGAAGGTGCCGGCGCAATTCACCAGGATGTCGGGCGCACCACCGTCGAGCCAGCCGTCGACGGCGGCGCGCAGAACGTCCGTGCCCCGCGTGGAGCTGACATCGGTGGGCACGGCGAGGCCACCCAGGCGATCGGCTTCCCGCTGGAGAGCTTCCTCGCCGCGGGCGACCATGGCGACCCGGGCGCCGGAGGTTCGAAGCGCCCGGGCGATCTCGAGGCCGATGCCCCGGGACGCCCCCGTGACCACGGCGGTCCGGTCAGCCAACGATGCCATGCACCGAGATCAACCGGAGGAACTCCTCGCGCGTCTTGATGTCCGCCAGGAAGACGCCGCGCATGGAACTGGTGATGGTCTTGGAGTTCTGCTTCTCCACGCCGCGCATCATCATGCAGAGGTGGTACGCCTCGATGATGACGCCGACGCCCTGGGGCTGGAGCACGCGGTCCAGGGCATCGGCGACCTGTCCGGTCAGGCGCTCCTGGACCTGGAGCCGGCGTGCGAAGACCTCCACGATGCGCGGCACCTTGGACAGCCCCAGGATCCGGCCGTCGGGGATGTAGGCCACGTGCACCTTGCCGAAGAAGGGGAGCAGGTGGTGCTCGCACATGGAGTACATCTCGATGTCCTTCACGATCACCATGTCGTGGTGATCCTCGTCGAAGACGGCGTCCCCGATGACCTGTTCCACCGACGCGTCGTAGCCCCGGGTCAGCCAGCGCAGGCTCTTCTCCACGCGTTCCGGCGTCTTCACCAGCCCCTGCCGCTCCGGAATCTCGCCGAGCCGCGCCAGCATCTCCCGGACCAGCTCCTGGAAGGGCGCCTCGGCCAGACCCGCGTCGTTCACCGCCGATGACTCGCTCATCCGCCTCTATACTCCACGTAGTTCCGCGGGGTCTCCCAGAGCACGATCTTCGCCAGCTCCAGGTCGTCGGGCAGACCGTCCACCACACGATCCCAGATCGCGACCACCAGATTCTCGGTCGTGGGGTTCAGGCCTGCCATCCACGGCACGTCCAGGTTCAGGTTCCGGTGGTCCAGGTCCGACACCACCCGATCCTCCAGGATCGCCTTCAGCTCCTTCAGGTCCAGCACGTACCCCGTCTCCGGGTCCACCTCCCCTTCCACCGTCACGTCCACCTCGTAGTTGTGGCCGTGCCAGTTGGGATTCGCGCACAACCCGAAGACCCGCTCGTTCTCCGCCTCGCTCCAGTCCTCCCGGGCCAGGCGGTGGGCCGCACAGAAATGCACCCGCCGTGTCACCCGCACCCGCGGCATGGTCCTCTCCTCCATCGCAGACACCCGCTCCGTCGGAAGGTCGGGAATACCCGGGGCCCGTGCAAGCGTTCCGGGCGCCTCGCACACAAGAAAAGCCGGCCCGCGAATGCATCGCGGGCCGGCCTTTCATGGCACGCCGAAAGGTATTGTTGAAGCCCAGTCGTCAATAACTGGTGACCTCTCCACCCGCTGCCGCCTTCCCCTCTCGGGGCCTGGCGTCCTGGGCAGAAGCCGGTCCCTGCTTCTTCAGTGTCGGCTCAAAATCGGCCTTCCAGCATACCGACTGTATGATGATACCGGAAGCGAGCCCGTCGGGTCAAGTGCGCTTCGGTGAAACGAGGAGGATACGGCGAGTTGGA
>CAYQCY010000127.1:0-9342 GCA_964416095.1 uncultured Gemmatimonadaceae bacterium | reverse complement strand
GAATAGCAGCGCTGTTGCGAGGCTGAGCAACGCCGCCTCTCGCGATGCAGCCGCGATCGAATGCAACGACATTTCGGCGACGCTACACTAGCCGCCGGCGGCTGCGGCGAGCACGCTTCGAACGGTGTCGTCACGCACGACGTGGGTCCACGCGCCCTCGCTGCGAGCCACCTCGCCCGGCCGGGCCAGCAGCGTGTAGCGGACCCGGGCCGAGCGGGCCTTCTTGTCGGCACGGGTGGCGTGGAGCACCACGTCCGCGTCCAGCCCGGGCGGCGGGTCGGTGGGGAGGCCACACGCCCTGCACGCGGCCGCGAGGGCGGCGGCCGTGCCCGGCTCGGTCACAGCCACCGCTTCGCCCAGCTCGGCCTCCAACACCATCCCCATGGCCACGGCGTGCCCGTGGACGAGGCGCCAGCCGCTGGCCTGCTCCAGGGCGTGGCCCAGCGTGTGGCCGAAGTTCAAGGCCATGCGGGCGCCGGCCTCCCGCTCGTCCCGGGCCACGAAGCCGGCCTTGATGTGGACGGATCGGACCACCAGCTCCCGGACGGCCGCAAGGTCCGCGTCGAGGGCATCGTCGGCGTGGTCGGCGACCCAGTCCAGGTACGCGGCATCGTGGATGGCGCCGTGCTTCACCGCCTCGGCCAGGCCGGCTCGGAACTCGGCCTCCGGCAGCGTGGCCAGCAGCTCCGGGTCGGTGACCACGATCCGGGGCTGATGGAAGGCACCCACCAGGTTCTTGCCGGCCGGCACGTCCACGCCGGTCTTGCCGCCGATGGAGGCGTCGATCATGGCCAACAGCGAGGTGGGCGCGTGGACCAGCGCGATCCCGCGCATGTAGGTGGCGGCCACGAACCCCGCCAGGTCGCCGGTGACGCCGCCGCCCAGCGCCACCACGCAGCCGTCTCGCCCGACGCCCAGGCGCAGCAGCTCATCGGTGAGTCGGGACCAGCTCTCCCGCGTCTTGCTGGCCTCGCCGGCCGGGAAGCTCAGCAGGTCGGCGGTCAGCCCCGCCTGGCGCAAGGCGTCCCGGGCCGTGGCTCCGTACAGACGAGCCACGTTCGAGTCGGATATGACGACGTACCGCGCCGCCGGCGCGGCATCGGCGGCGAGGGTGGGGAGCTCGACGAGAGCCCCGGCGGAGACCACGACGTCGTACCCGGCCGCGCCGGGGAGGGCCACGGAAACCCGGTCAGCGCCCGTCACGAGATCACCGGGGCGCGCGCAGGGCAGCGGGCGGCGCCAGGGCGGCGTCGGGCTCCATGGACGCCGGCACGTCCACGATCCGGACGGCGGCGCGCCCTTCCAGCTCCAGGCGCTCCACCGTGGCACGACGATCCGGGCGGCGCTCCAGCGCTTCCCGGTACGCGCCGGCGAAGCGGTTCGCCGCCACGTCGTCGTCCCAGACCGAGTACCAGGCCAGGATCCGGTGGCCCTCGGCATCTTCCATGAGCACGTACCGGTCCCCGTCCCAGCCGCGCACCAGGTCACGGCCCCGCTCGCCCAGGTACTCCGAGAGGAAGATGCCCAGCTCCAGCTCGCCGAAGGTGTTCCGGTAACGGGCCCGCCAGGGCTCCGGCACGGCGCCCAGCTCCAGCTCGGTGGGCGCGTCCCGCCGGGCCAGGAACTTGGCATCGGGGTGCAGGACCTGCTCGGTGGACTGGGGCAGCAATGAGTCCCACGGGAACGGCGGCGGGACGTAGTCTTCCCCGCCCTCTCCGGATGTCCTGGCCCTGGCCAGCGCCTGTACGAAGGAGGCACCCCGCAGGTACGGGAAGAGGAGCGTCTCCCGCAGGATCCTGGGAGCGGACCGGAAGACCGGATACTGGTCGTATCCCGCCTCCAGCACCGGGCCCCACTGGGCGCCCAGGTCCGGCATGGTGCCGATGTCCAGGGGCTCGCCGGTCATCCGCATGGCCGTGAGCGCGATCATGACAACGGTCGCCTGGCCCTCCATGGCGGCCTGGGCCGCCGTCTGCCGGTCGTTCCCCCGTTCCCGGGCCATCAGGGAGTCCAGGTCCACGTACTGGTCCTGGAGGGCGTGGACCAGCTCGTGGGAGAGGACCGGGATGATGGAATCCGGCTCTACGCCCTGCACCACGTACAGCGTCTCGGTGCCCGGGTCGTAGTACCCCATGATCTGCTCGGTGTACAGGTCCAGAAGCAGCCCCCGGAGGTCCAGCGTGTCCGACACGAGGCCCAGAGCGGCGTAGACGGCGCGGGTCGCTTCGAGCTCTTCGGGCGGCAGCTCGTCCTGGAGCTGGCGCTCCACGTAGCTCCGGATCTGGGACCGGCTCGGGCGCTCGAACCGGACCGGCTCCCGGGCCTCGAGGCCGCTCACCCGCCGGATCTGGGGGAGCAGCTCGTCGATGAGCGCCTGGACCTCCGCCCTGCCCTCGGCCTCCTGCTGGGCGTCGCACGCCGCCGGCGCCAGTCCGGCGACGATGGTCGTGCACAGCCAGAGACAGCGCAGGCGTCGTCGCATCGTCATGGTCGGCCCTTTCCCGGCCGGGTCATCCATTCGTGCCCGTCCCGACCCAGCCGGCGAGGCGGGGCCCCGGCGTGACGGGCGTGGCGGCGCCTTCCAGCTCGTCCATCCGCAACGCGTCCCGGACCGACCCGATCCCGGGGATTCGCAGCCCCGCCGCCAGGTCCGCCAGCGGTCGCAGCACGAACGCGCGTCGGTGCATGCGAGGGTGCGGCAGCGTGAGGGCGTCGGTGGCCATGCGCACGTCGTCGTAGAGCAGGATATCGATGTCGATGATGCGAGGCGCGTCCCGAAAGCTGCGCTCCCGCCCCATCCGGCGTTCCACGGCCTGGACCGCGTCGAGCAGCGCGGGCGGATCCAGCGCCGTCTCGACCCGGGCCACCAGGTTCAGGAACCGGGGCTGGTCCGCGTAGCCCGCCGGCTCGCTCTCGTACACCGGCGACACTGCGATCACCGCCATCCGCTCCGCCAGGCGGTCCAGCGCCCCGGCGAGGTGGCCCTCGCGGTCGCCCAGGTTGCTGCCCAGGGCGAGGAACGCCGTGGCGCGGTCCCGGCCGGCCACGCCGTCAGACCCGCCCGTACCGGTCCTCCAGCCGTACGACGTCGTCCAGGTCCGGCGTGGACGCTTCCAGGATGTCCACGTCCGTCACCGCCTCCATGCGGTGGACGGTGCCGGGCGCGACGTGGAAGCTGGCGCCCTCCGGGAGCGGCACCTCCTCCAGCTCTTCCACGCTGGGGCCCGCCCAGAAGCGCATCTCGCCCCGGAGCAGGTGAATCGTCTCGTCCTTCCGCTCGTGGTACTGGAGCGACAGGGCGTGGCCCGCCTCCACGTGGAGGATCTTCCCCACGTAGCGGTCCGTGTTGGCCCAGATCAGCTCGTACCCCCAGGGCTTCTCCACCCGTTCCGGCGTCATGCGTACCGCCTCGTGCTCCAGGGTCCCGTTCGCCGTTCCGGCCCGAAGTTGGGTCGCGGGCGGAGAGGCCGCAAGCACGGGCGGCGCCGCGTCGCCCGTCTCACAGCACGAGCTCGATGGCGGCGGTGACGCTGCGCACCTTCGGGTACACGAAGGCGTCCAACCGGCTGATCAGCGCCGAGCCGGCCCGGCCGCCGGTGATCCAGCCCACTTCCGGGTCGTACCCGGTGTACGGGGTCCAGGTGGCGAGGTTCCTGCCGGTCAGGCTGATGGTGAGCCGGTCCACGGAGATGGGAAGGAAGCGGAGTCGGTCCCGGTCGAGGGTGTAGCGCAGCGCCAGCTCCCGCAGCTTGACGAAGCTGCCGTCCTCCACGAAATGGCTGTTCACGTTGCCGCTGTCGTACAGGACCTGGTAGTAGGCGACGGGCTTCCGCTCCGCGTCCGTTCCCGGCTCCTGGTCCAGCTCGCCGGCACGGCCCCGGCCGGTCGCCGCCTGGCGCGTCTGGTTGTAGACATCGAACCCGATGGAGGCGTCGAAAAGGGCGAAGACGGCCAGCCCGCTCCACCGGAAGTCGCTGGAGAAGGTCAGGTTGAAGTCGGGCATGACGTTGCCGAGGGGCAGGAACCGGGTCGGCCGGCCCCGGGCGTCGGTGCCGGTTGCCGGGAACGGGGCGCCCCAGTGGTACTCGGTCCCGCTCACCGTGCCCGTCGTCTCCCAGAGTACGCGACCGGGGTCGAGGGGGTCCTGGAGAAGCCCGTCGCCGGGGCCGTAGTCACCGACGTAGACCAGGTAGCCGTCGCTGTTCACGGCGAAGGGCTCGCAGGGCGTGCCTGCGGGCAGGTCCCGACAGTCGGTGGCGAACCGGGTCCCGAAGAGGGTCCCGTACGCCACCCCTTCGCAGTTCCGGAAGACGCCGCCCAGGTTCTGTCGATCGATGCCCCAGACGTAGCACGGCACGTTCAGCTCGGTGACGACGGAACGGGTCCGGTCGAAGAGGATGCGGGCGTCCCAGCGTGTGTCGCGGGCCTCCAGCAGCGACACCTCCAGCGACGCCTCCCAGCTCCTGCTCTCCAGGGCGCCGATGTTCCGCCACTGGGACCGGAACCCGGCGTAGCCGGGCAGCGTGATCTCGTCGAGCTGGTCCTCCGCGAAGGCCTTCGACCAGGTCAGGCCCAGGGAGATCCGGTCGAAAAGGGCCGCGTCGAGCCCGACCTCGTGCTCCGTGACGCGCTCGGGCCGCAGCTCCCGGTTCCCGGACTGGACCAGCGACACGGTCCCCGTCGACACCTCGTACGTCTCGTACTGCGCCTCGTACTGGGGACGCACCCCGGCCGTACCGACGGCGTAGCGCAGCTCGAGATCGGGGACGGCGCGGGTGGGCCACCACGCTTCCCCCGTCATGCGCCAGGCCAGGCCGCCGCGCCAGTAGGTCTGCCAGCGCTGGTCCGGACCGAAGAGGGAGCTGCCGTCCCGTCGTACGAGGGCGTCCACGATGTAGCGGTCCGCGTACTCCAGCGCAGCGGCCAGGAAGTAGTCCCGCGACTCGACGTTCTCCTGGACGAAGCCCGGTGCCTCGGCGGCCTCCAGCTCGTCCACGGCCGGGACGGACTCCACGTCGAGCCGGCGTTCGGGATCGCCGTACAGCTCGTAGTGCAGGGCCTCGTACAGGTAGCCCAGCTTCGCGTCCAGCGTCAGGCCCTCGACGCTCCGGCGGGCGGACGCCGTAACGGACCCGTGCAGCGCCTGGTCGATGGCGCTCGCCTCCGTGAGCAGGCCGTTGTTGATGACGCTCGGCGTGACCGTCCTGTAGCCCTGCGGCAGGAAGTCCGCGCGCTCCCAGTCCTTCCGGTCATAGCCGAGGCTGCCCTCGAGATCGAGCCACGCCACCGGCCCGTAGCGAACGGCCACGCGGCCCGTGATCCGGGACGTCTTGTCGCTGATGTCACGGTTCTGCAGGCCGTACAGCGGGTTCGGTCGGGGCTCGCGGGGGTCCGGCAAGAAGACGATCTCTCCGGCCGGCGTCCGCCGGAGCAGGTCGACGACGGGCGACATGAAGACCAGGTCGTAGAAGGCACCGCCCCCGTCCTCCAGCTCGTCCTGGTCCGTGAGAGAGTAGGCGGCGGAACCCGTGATCCGGAACCGGTCACTCGGCTCGTGGTCCATGTTCAGACGGAAGGTGGTTCGCCGGTAGCCAGCGTTGAACCGCACCACGCCCGACTCCCGCAGCGTCCCCGCCGACAGGAAGAAGCGGGTCGCGCCGGACGCGCCCCGCACCGACAGGTAGTCGGACCGCCGGTCGCCGCGGCCGTAGACCTGGTCCAGCCGGTCGTAGCGGGGACCCGGCCACCGATTGTCCTGAAAGGTGCTCCAGATGCTGTTCCCCGCGAGCCACAGCGCGTACGACGTCTCGTCGTAGTCGAACTCGTTCCCGAACCGGTCCACGAACCGGGTCCCCGCCGTGTTCATCGCGTACGGGTGCAGGTCGCTCAGGTCGATCTCGCCGGCCAGGCCGCTGACGCCGTACGCCGAGCGGACCGTGTAGCGCGTCCGGTCGCCGCCCAGGCCCCCTCCGCGCTTCGTGACGACCTGCACGACGCCGTTCCCGCCCCGCGAGCCGTACAGCGCCGCCGCCGGGCCCTTCACCACCTCGACGGATGCCACGTCCCACCCTTCCACATCCGCCAAACTGCCCGTCGTGACCACGCCGTCCACGATGATCAGCGGCCCCTGGCTTCGCCCTATCGCATTGATGGAGCGCGGTCCACGCAGCAGGATGTCCAGCTCCTCCCCGGGCTGCCCCGATCCGCCCATGACGCGGGCGCCCGGGACCCGGCCGCGAAGATACGCCGCCGGATCCGACGCCGGCACGGGCGGTTCCGCGTCGATCCTCTCCACCTGGAACGGGAGCTTGCCCGGCTCCGACTCGGCCGCCGGGCGCACGACCCGGAACAGCAGGGAGACGGTCCGGCCGGCCGGTACCTGCGCCGTCTGGCTGGCAAGCCGGTAGCCCGGCGCCCGGACGTGGACCGTACGCTCGCCCGCCGGCACGTCGCGGAGGAGGAACTGGCCGCGATGGTCCGTCAACGTGACCTGACCCGTTGCCGGGACGGACACGGTGGCGCTTTCCAGGGGATTCTTCGAGACGGCGTCCAGCACGGTCCCCGCGACGGTGCCCGTGCTCTGGGCGACGGCCGGGGCGGTGCAGGCCCCCAGGAGCATCGCCGGGAGGAGGACCCGGAGCCGGACGCCGCCCGGCATGTCAGGTCTCGCCGCGGAACCGCACGTAGGCGAAGCGGCGCTTGCCCCGCTGGACGACGAGGCCTTCGCCGGTCCGCACGGCGGCCCGGGCGTTGCGGTCCGTCACCTTGCGGTCGTCGATGGAAACGGCGCCCTGCTCCACGAGCCGGATCGCCTCCGAGTTGGAGCGGGCCAGGTCGGTCGCGGCCAGCAGGCCCGGTACCCAGACGCCCTCGCCGGGCTCGTAGCGGAGGCGCTCGTCGGCCAGGTCCAGCTCCACCGTGGGGATGTCGTCCGGCCGCTCCTTCTGCTTGAACAGCCGGTCGAAGTGCGCGGCGGCCGCGTCGGCGGCCTCGGCGCCGTGGTAGGTGGCCACGATGTCGGCGGCGAGACGCCGCTTGGCGGCGTACGGATCGTCGCGGGCCGTCCGCAGGAGCTCCTCGAGCTCGCCGTCGCGGAACGAGCCGGCCAGGCGGAGCCACTCCTCCAAGAGCTCGTCGGGGATGGACATCGTCTTCCCGTACTGCTCCTCCTGCGGCTCCGCGATGCCGATGTAGTTGTCGTACGACTTGGACATCTTGCGGTCGCCGTCCGTCCCCCGCAGCAGCGGCATGATCAGGCAGGTCTGGGGATCCTGGCCGTAGCGCTCCTGGATGGTCCGGGTCATGAGCAGGTTGAACTTCTGGTCGGTCCCGCCCAGCTCGACGTCGGCCTGGAGCGCCACCGAGTCGTACGCCTGCATGAGAGGGTAGATGAACTCCATGACCGTGATGGAGACGCCGTCGGCGTAGCGCTTGGCGAAGTCGTCCCGCTCGAGCATGCGGGCGACGGTGTACGTGGACGCCAGCTCCAGGACCTCGGCCAGGTCCAGCGAGGCGAGCCAGCTCGAGTTGTACTCCAGGCGCACCCGCCCCAGGTCCAGGATGCGGCCCACCTGATCGGCGTACGTCCGGGCGTTCTCCTCGATCTCCTCCGACGACAGGCGCGGCCGCGTCTCGCTGCGGCCGCTGGGATCGCCGACCCGGGCGGTGTAGTCCCCCACCACGAAGACGACCTGGTGGCCCAGCTCCTGGAAGTCCCGGAGCTTGCGGATGGACACCGCGTGGCCGATGTGCAGGTCCGGACGCGTGGGATCGAAGCCCTGCTTCACGACCAGGGGCCGGTCCTCCGCCCGGCTCCGCTCCAGCTTCCGGGCCAGCTCCTCTTCCGGGACGATCTCCTCCGCGCCCCGGCGGATGGCGTCCATCTGCTCGTCGATGGGTGGAAACACGGCTCGGCTCGGTGGCGGGACGATCTCGCGCTGCGCTGCGCGGTTGATCATACGGCGGCCCGGCATCGTGTCAAGCTACCGGGAATCCGTGCGTTCTGCCTACGACCGGGTTGAACGTTGCGCGGGCTCGGGAGTATGATTGATCGTGAACGTCTCCCGTCCGGATCCGGCCTCCGGAATCACGCCGCGTCTTGGACTCATGTACGGATACAGAACCGCGACCCTCTTTCTCGGTGCCATCCTCGTGGCCGCATCCGCTGCGGCCGCGCAGGTCCACGTCGTGGGGCGGGTCGTGGAGAACGAGACCAGCGACCCCATCGTCGGTGTGGACATCACGGTGCGGGGGCCCGCCGGCGGGTACCTGGGGCACCGGGTCACCGATGAGAACGGCGCCTTCCAGTACGAGGCGAGCCGGATCTCCGGGATCAAGCTCCGGGCCCAGCGCCTGGGGTACCGCCCCAACACCACGCCCGTCCTCTTCTTCGACAACCACGACTTCTACGAGGTGGAGATCCGCCTCGACCGGGATGCGGTGCTGCTGGCGCCGCTCGAGGTCATCGCCCGCTCCGCCGTGGAGTCCAGCCCCGTCCTCGCCGATTTCCGACACCGCCTCGAGCACGGCATGGGCCGCTACCTCACCCGGGACGAGATCGAAGCCCGGAACCCGTCCTTCGTGTCGGACATGCTGCTGGAGATTCCCGGGGTGCGGCTCCAGGCGGGCGGCACCGGGACCCGCCGCATCGTGCGCATGCGCGCCAACTGCCCGGCCCAGATCTTCGTCGACGGGGTGCTCATGAACCCCGCCGGCTACGGCACGGCCGTCACCGTGGACGACGTGGTCTCGCCCCGCAACGTGGAGGCCATCGAGGTCTACGGCGGGCTCGGCTCCGTTCCCGCGGCATTCCTCAACGAGAACTCCCACTGCGGCGTCGTGGCCATCTGGACGCGCCGCGGCAGCTAGGCAGGTGGCGCGCGGCGGAGCGACGGCGCTAGCGAGGCCCCGGGTTCACGTAGACCACGATGGCGCCGGCGACGCGCCCGCCGTGCAGCGTCGGCAAGGTGGCGGATGCCGTGGGCCCGTCCAGCCAGCGCAGCTCATGGGCCATGGACGGCTTCAACTGGCGCAGCATCGCGATCCCGCCGAGGTACGTCTGGCCCTGATAGACGACGACGCCCCGGCCCGTACCGAACTCCTCCCGGCCGGCTCGCCGGTCCGCCTCGATCCACCGCGGCCGCAGACGCAGCACGACATCGTACAGCGTCGGCGCATCCACGGACATGATCTCCTGTCGCGTCAGCCGGGTCCGGTCCCGGGCCTCCCGGCGCGGCCCCGGCGTGGCGCACGCCACGCCGGTACAGGCCAGGACGACCAGCAGCGCGAACCCGCGTGCATGCATGGCCCCTCCCCGGGGCACGGCACCCGCCCCTAATTGGG
>CAYQCY010000126.1:0-9373 GCA_964416095.1 uncultured Gemmatimonadaceae bacterium | reverse complement strand
CCGATTTTGCCCGGCTGCATCAGCGGGGACGCGCAAAAATGGGGAAGGTCCACCAGGGCCGTTCGGTTGTCAGAAAGGGTCGTCCTTCCTATCTTTTCACGTCTGGCGCCGGGAAGCTCCTGCTCTCCCCCGGAGCGAACCGGCACCGACTCCGGTGTCAAAACCGGACGCTCTGTGAGCTGGGAACACTGTTATGGCCAAAAAGCTGACGAAGAAACAGCGGGAGCACCTCCAGAAGAGGCTGCTCAAGGAGCGGGAGCGCGCGCTTCGCTCCCTGGGACGGTTCGACGAGCTGGCCAAGATCGCGGCCGAGGAGAACGACTCGGACCTGTACTCCTATTCGGACCACATGGCCGACCTGGGCACCGACGCCATGGAACGGGAGAAGATGCTCCTCTTCGCCAGCAAGGAGGGGCGCTACCTCTACCGCATCGAGGACGCCCTGCGCCGCCTCTACAAGGAGCCCGACTCCTTCGGCAGGTGCCACACCTGCGGCAAGCTCATCCACTTCGACCGCCTCGATGCCCTGCCCCACGCCCGCTACTGCATCGACTGCAAGCGCAAGGAAGAGGAGGAGGCCGACGCCGCCTGAACGTCCCGGGCGGCGTCGCCGCCCGGAGGCGCAAGGCGGGAGGAGGCTGTCGCAGGCGGAAGGCGGCAGGTCGCCTACCCCGCCTCTCGTTCCCGCAGCATCCCGGGCAGCTCGCGGACGAAGGCGGATCGCGCCAGGACTCGGTCCGCGCCCGCCTCCCGGGCGCCCTCCAGAAGCTCGGCGTACGTGTGCGGGCCGAAGGTCACGACCTCCGCGTCCGACCACTCCTTCACCCACCGGATCAGCCCCACCGCGTCCTCGCCGGCGGCCAGATCCACCAGCACCAGCCTCACACCACCCCGTTCCACCCGCTCCCGCACCGCGTCCGCCCGCGTCGCCATCTCCACCGGACCCCCGGCGCCCCGGATCTTCGACGCGAAAACCAGGTCGGCCACGAGCGCCACGACCGGCGTGTCATTATCTTCTTGCATCACAATGCTTTAGTTTATGCATGAATGAATAATCGCTATTGACACAGCCTTCGCCACGCCTATCTTAGACCATCGGGGAGCGGGACGCGAGCCAGGCTACGAGCCATGCAAGCACACGCGGAAGCACACGAGCCCGATACCCTCCTGCGGGAAGCGCTGGAGGCCCAGGGACAGCGGTTCACGGAGCAGCGGGCCGCCGTGTTCCGGTGCCTGCGCGACACGGATGCCCATCCCACGGCGGACGATGTCTTCACGGCGGTGCGGGGAGATATCCCGGACATCTCCCTGGCCACGGTCTACAAGTCGCTGGAGACGCTGGTGAGCTGCGGGCTGGCGACGAAGCTGACGTACGGCGACGGCTCGGCCCGCTACGACGGCCGGACCGACCCCCATCCCCACGCCCGTTGCCTCTCCTGCGGCGCCGTGATGGACGTGCCGGGCCACCTGACGCCCGGCGCCTTCGCCGGTCTGGGCGAGATCCCCGGCTTCGAGGTGGAAGGCTTCCGCCTCGAGCTGGTGGGCCACTGCGAGAACTGCCGCCCCTCGGACTCCTAATGTAGCGAGGATCGAGGACCCGGAACCACGAAACGGGCGCTCCAGCGCCCGTTTCTCATGCCCCCTCGAAGCATCCCTCGAGGTATCCCCCTCGAAGCACCCCCCTCGCCCCACCCTCTCGCCGTACCCTCCTCGCGCTTCACACCTCGCTTCACCCACCTCGCCACACCCTCCTCGCATCAACGCAGTCGGGCCGCCGACGGCACCTGAGCACGACAAGTGGTGTCCCCCCACACACTGTGCGCCAACGCCGGTTCAAGGTGGGACCGACGTTCGCCATCGACGACCCGGGGTCGCGGGGCCGGAGTCCGGCCCTCTGTTGGTTGGCGGGCCCGCGAGGTCTCGCGGGCCCGCCGGTTCGGGTTATGTCAGCTCGTCGTGCCCTCCTCAGGGGCACGGAATGTTCGGGTTCGCCTGACACTCGCTGTACGGGATCGGGACGCAGGTCGCCCGCTTCGTGCCCGGTGGTGGCATGTAGATGATGCTGCCGCCGTAGACGAAGTCGTGCAGCCGTGACCCCGTGTACATGGTGAAATCGTAGCCGTCGTTGTCCCAGCGGTGCAGGTCCCAGAGCCTGCGGCCTTCGAGGTACAGGTTGAGCATGCGCTCGACGTCGAGGATGTCCCAGGCGGCCTGCCGGTCCGCGGGCGGGGCCAGCGGGGCCAGCCCGTACACGGCCCGGGCATCGTTGATCTCGGCGATGAAGCTGGCGAGCTCGTCGTTGATGAGGTAGTACTCCGCCTCGATCATGCGTGCCTCGACCCCCTTCAGCACCGGGATGTCGGCGTTCATGCTCTGGTACTTCTCCTGCCGGTAGTGGGGCGTGATGCCGTCGGCGCCCAGCTCCGTCCGGCAGTTGCCCACGATGGTGCAGTCCGTCCACGGCGCCCTGGGGTTGTCCTGGGGCTCGTCGGCCACGACGGTGCCGTAGATGGACATCTCGTGCCGCTGGAAGGTCTCGTCCCAGACCTCGTTCCAGTTGTCGTTTTCGTCGTAGAATGCGTAGTAGACGAAGTCGCTGGGCACCTGGTCGGCCACGGCCTGGGCCTCGGCCCAGGTGGCCCTGCCGGTGAAGGCCAGCCCGGCGAGGGACGCGGCCATGCCGGCCCGCGCGGCGTTCACCAGGTTCGTGTTGCCCAGGGCGCTGGCCAGGCGTTCGCCTTCCGCGAACATGTTGTAGGCCCGCTGGAAGGCGGTGTCCTTGCCCAGGGCCGGGCTGACCTCGTAGCTCACCTCACAGAAGAGCTCGCCCAGCCACTTGTGAGCGATCCCGCCCAGGATGTGTGCGCGGGCGTACGCGGTGTCCTGCTCCGAAGCCGCCTTGCCCTTGATGTCCTCGTAGCGGCGGATCGCCTCCTCGGCGGCCCAACGCGCCTCCTGGGGCTGCTCGAACCAGGCGTCCATGTCCTGGGGACGCAGGTCCCCGACCCGTAGCACGCTGGTGCTGTAGTAGCTGCCGCTGCCGGCCATCTCATCGGTGGCGATGGCGACGTCCCTGGAGCGGTTGTCCATGACGTCGGACAGCTCGGCCGATGCGCCGGTGACCAGCGTCCCGAGCAGCAGCGGCGTGCTGACGTCCTCGTCGAAGATGCGACCGGGGTTCCTGACCTCGAAGAACTCGTCCAGGTCGCATGCCCCGAGTCCGACCGCGCCGGCGGCGACGACCGTGAGGGCCGTCAGACGCCAGAGCAGTTTCCTGATTCTCGTCGACATGTATGGTATCCCTCCGTTTCCCGGATCAGAAGTTCACGGTCGCGTTGAGGATGAAGGTCCGGGTCGGCGGCAGGTTGTAATACTCCTGCCGGTACAGCCCCGTCGCGCCATCCTCGAAGGACTCGGGGTCGAGCCCCGGGTAGTCCGTGATGGTGAGCAGGTTGCGCGCGCTGGCCCGCAGCGTGATGGACCGCGTGCCCGCCGGCAGCCAGCTCTCCGGGAGCTGGTAGCTCAGCCCGATGTTGCGCAGCTTGAAGAAGTCGCCGGGCTGGGTCCACATCCCGTAGGAGGTGTAGCCGCCGTCGCACAGCGCCCAGTCGTAGGTGCTGAGATCCGACGTGTTGCCGGCGTCGATCTTCTCCTGGATCTCCAAGCAGGACGGCCACTCGCCGCGGCGCGTGTTCTGGTACGCCACGCCCGAGGAGAGGAAGTGGCCCATCTGGGACTCGCCGAGCACGTCCAGCGTCAACCGGTCGTAGAGGCTGAGGGTGGTGTTGATCCCCCAGGTCAGCGTCGGGTAGACCGGCCCGCGGTACGAGAACGCCATGTCCGGCTCCACGCCCACATCGTCCGGGTTCTGGACGTAGTTGTCGTAGAACGCCGGGAACGGGCAGTCCTTGGTCTCGTCCCGGTAGATGGTCGAGGGGTCGTCCTCGTCCAGGCACGGCCGGGCGCGCTGGCGCCAGCCGATGTAGATGTCATCCAGCGGGCCCAGGTCCACGACCTCGCTGTGGTTCGTGGAGACGTAGCCGCCCACGGACCAGTAGAGGTCCTCGCTGCGCACGGCGTCCAGGTCCACGGACAGCTCGAGGCCCGAGTTGGCGAAGTCGCCCACGTTGCGAGCCCGGGACTCGGCCACGCCGTTGGACGGGATCTCCTGGACCCAGATGAGCCCGTCGAAGGTCCTCTGGTTGTAGTAGGTGAACTCGACGCTCAGGCGGTCGTCGAACATGGCGGCGTCGAAGCCGCCCTCGATCTCCCGCGTCACCTCGGGGCCCAGGTCCGGGTTGCCCAGGTTCGCGATGATGAGGGCCGGCTGCTGCTCGTCACCCGAGGTCGCCTCCCAGGTCCGCTCGGCGTCGAACGCGCCCGGCGCCTTCCCGGACTCGCCGACGGCGCCGCGCACCTTCATGGTGCCCCACCAGGCGGGCCACAAGTCGTGGTCCGAGAGCAGGTACGCGAGCTGGACCTTCGGATAGGTGGCCAGGCCGAAGCCCTCGCCGAAGGTGCTGAAGCCGTCGAAGCGGGCGCCCGCCGTCAGGAAGAGGCGGTCCTGCCAGCCGACCTGCTCCTGGAAGAAGAAGCCGCCGCTGGTCTCCGTCCGCCGCGACTCGTACGCCGAGTCCGTGGTCCCGGACTGGATGATCTTGTCGCCCGGCCCCGCGAAGGTGTAGGCGAAGCTGTTCAGCCCCCAGTACCGGTAGTCGTAGAGCTGGGCGCCCCACGAGAAGTTGGACGAGTAGTCACGCAGGAACTCGGTACGCCAGTTCCCGGTGTAGTCCACCGTCAGGTGCCGGCGCATCCTCTGGTCGACCTCACGGTCGCCGTCCGGCTCGTAGTAGAACCCCCACGGCCGCTCCTCGCGGTAGTCCGTGGTGGTGTAGTCGAGCCCGACGTTCAGGCGCTGGTCGATCCCCGGCGCCACGTTCCACAGCATGTTCGCGCCCGTGATGAAGTGGTCCACCTGCTGGTCCAGCTTCATGAGGAAGAGCAGCCCGTCCATGTCCTGCGTCGTGTAGCCGGCCAGGCCCCGCGTCACGTTGAGCAGGAAGCCCTCGGCGTTGTTGCCGTCCGGGATCGACCGGATGTCCCGGTGCGACCACGCGCTGTTGAACTGGATCGTCAGGTTGTCCCGCGGCGAGAAGCCGAAGTTGCCCCGCACCGCGAAGCTCTTGAGCTGCTGCGGCTCTTCACGCCCGAAGTAGGGCGTCAGCTCGTCCGACTGCGGCGGGTCCGGGATCTGGCTCGGCGCGTCCACCACGCCGTCCTCCACCCCGAACCGGGCGGACAGGAAGTAGTTCGTCGTTTCCGTGCCACCCCGCACCGACAGGTTGTAGCGCTGGATGTGGCCCGGCTTGAACCAGCTCCCGTCCTCCGGACAGCTCGCATCGTCCGTGCAGTCGAAGAGGTGGAGCCCCGTGGGGTTGATGTCCTCATCGGGGCCCAGCCACGGCATGGTGTGCAGGCCCTGGTCCATGCTGAACTGCCACGCCGGGGCGCCCTGGGCACCACGCTTCGTGAAGATCTGGATCACGCCGCCCGCCGCCTCCGTGCCGTACAGCGTCGTCGCGGCGGCGCCCTTCACGATCTCGATCCGCTCGATGTCCGCCGGGTTCAGGTCGTCGAAGGGGATCGGCGACTGGTTCAGCTCCGGGTCCGCCTGGTACACGGCGCTGCTGAGCCGGACACCGTCCACGTAGATGAGCGGCTCGTTGCCCAGGTTCACCGAGTTGTTCCCGCGCAGCCGGATCGAGGCGCCCGAGCCCAGCGAGCCCGAGTTCTGCATCACCGTCACCCCGGCGCCACGGCCCTGGAGCACGTCCGTGATCTGCGTCACCGGCGTCCTCTGGATCGCGTCTGCGCTCACCTGTGTGACCGTGTTCCCGATCTCACGGCGCCGCGCCGAACCGGCGGTGCCCGTCACCACCAGCTCGTCCAGCTCCACCGCCCGCGGGCGCAACGCCATGTTCACCACCGTCGCTTCGCCCGCCTGCACGTCGATCTGACGCTCCTGCGGCGCGTACCCGATCATCTGCACCTGGAGCGTGTAACGCCCAGGCTGGACCCCCGGGATCAGGTACCGTCCCACGTTGTTCGTGATCGTGCCCATTCCCGTGCCGACCAGCACGATCTGGGCACCCACGAGGGGCTCGTTCGTTTCATCGTTCCTCACTTCCCCCGTCACCTGGCCCGTCTGCTGGGCGAGGACGGGGCCCGCGAGCATCGGCAACACCAGTCCCACCACGAGGCCCACCGACCTCGCACGGGCCCGGATGCTGCCAACCAACCCTACGGCGACTGGCGACATGCTGCCCCCTCTCGTTGCGGCTGGTCCTGCCGGGTCAAACACACGAATACCGCACCCGGCGCGCCGCCGGCTACCGCACCCGCATACCAACCCGGCTTTTCCATTGTATTGTGCAATGTCGTGCCGGACGCTCCGTTGTCAAGTTTATGGAAAACCGTTGTCGGTAAAGGGACCAGCCTGACGAACGGAACCGTCCCGGCGACGGGAAAGGCAAGAAATGTGCCCCGCTGCGGCTTGCCACGGCCTCACCCGGGGCCGCAAACTTCTCTGGCAGCGAACGCTCAACCCGAGGAAAGACGCCATGCGGAACGCAAGGAGCAGTTTTCCCATCCTGGTCGTCGCGGTCTTCATCGTGGCGGCGTGCGCGGCGCCGCCGTCTGCCGTCCCGCCGGCGCCGGCGCCCGGAGCCTCGACGCCGTCGGAGCTGGCGGCGTTGCACGACCGGTACCGGGTCGTGGGTCTGGAGCGACGCGACTTCACGCACGCCCGGCTCTGGTCGGCCATCGGCATGCGGGTGGAGGAGTCGTCGCGGCTGGAGCGGACGGAGGCGGGCCGTTCGGTGGAGGGCCGGCCCATCTACGCGGTGCGCTTCGGCCACGGTCCGACGCGTGTGCTGCTGTGGTCGCAGATGCACGGGGACGAGCCGACGGCGACGATGGCGATGGCGGACATCTTCGCCTTCCTGGCGGCGGCGTCGGATCCGCTCGTGCACCGGCTGGAGAGCGAACTCACGGTGCTCTTCGTGCCGATGCTGAACCCGGACGGGGCGGAGCGCTTCCAGCGGCGGAACGTCATGGGCATCGACATCAACCGGGACGCCCGTGAGCTGGTGACGCCGGAAGGTCGGACGCTGAAGTCGCTCCAGGAGACGTTCCGACCGCGGTTCGGCTTCAACCTGCACGACCAGAACGTGCGGACCCGTGTGGGCAGGAGCAGCCGTCTCGCGGCCATCGCGCTGCTGGCGCCGCCGTACGACGAGGAGCGCTCCATGAACGAGGTCCGGGACCGCGCGACGCACGTGGCGGCGGCGGTGCGGGACGCGGTGGAGCCCTTCGTGGGCGGGCACGTCACCCGCTACGACGACACCTTCAACCCCCGGGCCTTCGGGGACCTCATGCAGCAGTGGGGCGTGAGCACGGTGCTCATCGAGTCGGGCGGCTGGCGGGACGACCCGGAGAAGCAGTACCTGCGCAAGGTCAACTTCGTGGCGTTCCTGTCCGTGCTGGACGCCATCGCCACGGGCGCATACATGGACGCGGACCCGGAGCGCTACCTGGAGCTTCCGTTCAACGGCCGCTCGGTGGACGACCTGCTGCTGCTGGGCGGCACGCTGGTGGCGCCGGGGATGCCGCCGTACGCGGCGGACCTGGCGCTGAACTACGAGTGGCCGCTCCGGCGCGAGGAGGCGCGGATCGTGGACGTGGGCGACCTGCGGGAGTACGAGGCCCGGGACACGCTGGACGTGTCGGGGCTCTTCGTGCACCTGCGGGCGGCGGAGGAAGGTGTGCCGTACGTGGCGCCCGGCTCCACCCCGGCGACCTTCGAGGTCCGGCGCGGGCCGGAGCCGGACAGCCCCCTGGTCTGGCGGGTGGTGGACGGGGTGCCACTGCCGGTGGAGGAGGGGTCGTGAGCCCGGACGTGGGCGGGCCCCGTCGTCGTATGCCCACGGAGCTGGTGCCGAAGCACAAGATCCGGTCCGAGCAGGTGCGGCTGCCCCGGACCGCGGACGCGACGCCCACGGACATCCTGAACGTGGTGGAGAAGGCGGGCGTGCGGTTCCTTCAGCTCCAGTTCACGGACGTGACGGGGATCATCAAGAACGTGGAGGTGCCCCGGGGCCAGTTCGACAAGGCGCTGGCCGGGGAGGTCATGTTCGACGGCTCCTCCATCGAGGGCTTCGTCCGGGTCGAGGAGTCGGACATGCTGCTCAAGCCGGACCTGGACACCTTCGCCGTCTTCCCGTGGGGCGATCCGGCGAACCCGGTGGCCCGGCTCATCTGCGACGTCTACACCGCCGCCGACGAGCCCTTCGAGGGCGACCCGCGCCGCGTGCTCAAGCGGCAGATCGAAGAGGCCGCCGGCCTGGGCTACCGCATGATGGCCGGCTGCGAGGTCGAGTTCTTCCTCTTCCGCCTGGCCGAGGACGGCTCGCCGACCCGCGAGACCCACGACGTGGGCGGCTACTTCGACATGACGCCGGTGGACCTGGGCGAGGTGGCCCGGCGCGACGTGGTGAACACGCTGGGGATCATGGGCTTCGAGGTGGAGGCCGCTCACCACGAGGTCGCGCCGGGCCAGCACGAGGTCGACCTGCGCTACACCGATGTCCTGACCACGGCGGACAACCTGGCCACCTTGCGCATGGTCGTGCGCAACGTGGCGCTGCACCACGGGCTCCACGCCACCTTCATGCCCAAGCCCATCTTCGGCCAGAACGGGTCCGGGCTCCACACCCACCAGTCGCTGTTCCGGGACGAGGAGAACGCCTTCCACGACCCGGACCACCCCGACGGGATCTCCGACGTCATGCGCCACTACGTCGGCGGCCTGCTGGACCACGCCCGGGACTTCTGTGCCATCACGAACCCGCTCGTGAACAGCTACAAGCGGCTGGTCCCCGGCGGCTACGAGGCGCCGGTCCATGTCTCCTGGTCGCACCGGAACCCGTCGCCCATGATCCGGGTCCCGGAAAAGCGTGGCAGGAGCACGCGCCTCGAGTTCCGCATGCCCGACCCCTCCGCCAACCCCTACCTGGCCCTCGCCGTCCAGCTCGCCTCCGGCCTGGCCGGGATCCGGGAGGAGATCGAGCCGCCGGAGCCCGTGGACAAGAACATCGCGGACCTCTCCATCCGGGAGCGCCGTCGCTACCAGATCAAGGAGCTGCCCCGGGACCTGGGCGAGGCCATCACGCGCCTCAAGCGGAACAAGCTGCTGCGCGAGGTCATGGGCGAGCACACCTTCGAGTTCTTCGTGAACGCCAAGGAGCAGGAGTGGGAGGACTACATCGTTCAGGTCCACGACTGGGAGACGGAGCGTTACCTGGGAGTCTATTAG
>CAYQCY010000125.1:8844-9380 GCA_964416095.1 uncultured Gemmatimonadaceae bacterium | reverse complement strand
TGCCGAACCAGGTGAACGCCCTGGGCCACGTGTTCGGCGGCACCCTCCTGTCCATGGTCGACCGCGTCGCCGCCGTGGCCGCCATGCGCCACGCCGGACGGCCCTGCGTCACCGCGTCCATCGACCGGGTCGACTTCCGGCAGCCCATCTACGCCAGCGAGCTCGTCACCTGCCGCGCCCGGGTCAACTACGTGGGCCACACCTCGTTGGAGGTAGGCGTGAAGGTCGTGGCCGAGAACCTGTTCACCGGCGAGCACCGGCACACGAACACCTGCTACCTGACCTTCGTGGCCATCGACGACCGGCACCGGCCCGTCCCGGTGCCGCCCCTGGAGCCCGAGACGGACGAGGACCGGCGGCGCATGAAGGAGGGCGCGGCGCGGCGCGAGAGACGGGCCGGGGGTGAGGCGAGGAGGACGAAGCGAGATCGGTGAAGCGAGGTGTGAACGGCGAGGAGGGTGAGGCGAGAGGGTGTTGCGAGGAGGGTGTTGCGAGGAGGGTGTTGCGAGGAGGGTGTTGCGAGGAGGGTGTTGCGA
>CAYQCY010000125.1:0-8744 GCA_964416095.1 uncultured Gemmatimonadaceae bacterium | reverse complement strand
GGTGGGTGAAGCGAGGTGGGTGAAGCGAAGTGGGTGAAGCGAAGTGGGTGAAGCGAGGTGGGTGAAGCGAGGAGGAGATCGGATGGTTCGCTGCGTCATCTTTGTTCTGCTGGTTGTCTTCCATCTGCCGGGCACGGGCCGGGCCCAGGACGGGCCGGGTGAGTCCGCGACCCGCGTCGTGCTGCTGGGCACGGGGACGCCGAACGCGGACCCGGAGCGGTGGGGGCCGGCGGTGGCGGTCGTGGTGGACGGGCGGGCCTACATCGTGGACTGCGGCCCGGGCGTGGTGCGGAGGGCGGCGGCCGCGGCGGAGCGCCACGGGATCGACGCGCTGGCGCCGGAGAAGCTGGAACGGGTCTTCATCACCCACCTCCACTCGGACCACACGCTGGGCTGCCCGGACCTGCTCCTCTCGCCGTGGGTGCTGGGCCGGGACCGGCCGCTCCAGGTCTGGGGGCCGCCCGGTACCGCGGACATGATGGCGAGCATCCAGGCGGCGTACCGGGAGGACATCCGGATCCGGGCGGACGGGCTCGAGCCCCGGGACGACCGGGGCTGGCGCGTGTCCGTGGAGGAGATCCGGCCCGGGGTGGTCTACCGGGACGAGGGGGTCACGATCACGGCCTTCCCCGTGGAGCACGGCTCCTGGGAGCATGCGTACGGCTTCCGGTTCGAGACGCCGGACCGGACCATCGTCATCTCAGGCGACACCCGGCCCGTCGAGGCGGTGGTGCGGGCGTGCGATGGCTGCGACGTCCTGGTCCACGAGGTCTACTCGGCGGAGCGGTTCCGGACCCGGCCGCCGGAATGGCGGCGCTACCACGCGGCGTTCCACACCTCGACCATCGAGCTGGCGGAGCTGGCCGCACGGGCGCGGCCCGGGCTGCTCGTCCTGTTCCACCAGCTCTTCTGGGGCGCGACGGACGACGACCTGGTGACGGAGATCAGGGCGGCGGGCTACGAGGGGGAGGTGGTGTCGGGGAGGGATCTGGAGGCGTACTGAAGCGAGGTCGAGGTCGAATTCGAGGTCGAGGTCGAGACCGCGGTCCGCGGCGACCTTCCAGACACGGCTCGTCCCGGCGCCTCGAACGCTTTACTCGCGCTCCACCACCATGGCGAAGCCGAGGGCGCCGGCCGCGCAGACGCTGATGAGGCCCAGGTTCTCGCCGCGGCGCTCCAGCTCGTTGAGGAGCGTGATGGTGAGCCGGCCACCGGTGGCGCCGAAGGGGTGGCCGATGGCGATGCTGCCGCCCATGACGTTGATGCGGTCCTCGGGGAGGATCCCCACCTTCTCGGACCGGCCGAGCCGCTCGCGGGCGAAGGAGTCGGAGTCCAGGGCCTGGAGGTTGGAGAGGACCTGGGCGGCGAAGGCCTCGTGCATCTCCCACAGCTCCATGTCCTGCATGGTGAGCTCCGCCCGGTCCAGGGCCCGGGGCACGGCGTAGGCCGGCCCCTGGAGAAGCTGGCCGGCGGGATCGAGGGCCGAGTAGGCCCAGCTCCGGATGTAGCCCAACGGCTCGCGGCCCTCGGCTTTCGCCTTCTCCTCGCTCATGAGCAGGACGGCGCAGGCGCCGTCGGTGAGGGGTGACGCGTTGCCGGCGGTGACGCTGCCGTAGCGCCGGTCGAAGACCGGCTTCAGGGAAGCCAGCTTCTCCGGCGAGGTGTCGGTGCGGATCCCGTTGTCGGTCTCGACCACGTCGTCGTAGTCCGGCGGAACCCAGGTAGGCACGATCTCGGCGGTCAGCCGGCCGTCCGAGGTGCCGGCGGCCGCGCGCCGATGCGAGCGGAGCGCCCAGCGGCCCTGCTCTTCCCGGGGGATCCCGTTCTCCTTGGCCATGCGCTCGGCGCTCTCGCCCATGCTCTCGCCGGTGGAGTACTCGGCGATGGCGGGCGTGGTGGGCACCAGCTCGCCGGGCCGGAAGCCGGCGAAGGCCTGGAGACGCGCCTTCGCGGTCTTCGCCTTCGACGCCTCGATGAGCCGGTCGCTCAGGTCCTTCGAGACCAGGATCGGGATGTCGGAGAGCGACTCGGCCCCGCCGGCCACGACGATGTCGCCGTAGCCCAGGGCGATCTTCTCCGCGCCCGACGTGATGGCCTGGTTCGACGAGGCGCAGGCCCGGCTCACGGTGAACGACGGGACCCGGTGCGGGATGCCGGCCTTGAGCGCCACCTCCCGGGCGATGTTCGGCGCCTGGACGTCGTGCACGACGGTGCCGTAGATCACCTCGTCCACCGCCTCGCCGTCGAGGCCGGACCGGTTCAGGAGCTCCCGGACGGCGATGGTGCCCAGATCGATGGCGGAGAGGTCCTTGAAGACCGTGCCGGAGCGGGCGAACGGCGTGCGGCAGCCGTCGACGATGGCGACCCGACGGCCGCGGCGGCCTTCGCGCACAGCCGGCGCCTCCCCCTGGGTCGGACGCTCGGGGCCGCTACCGGTCATTCCTCGGCGACCGCCTTCTCGAGGGCGTTCCAGCCCAGGAGCGCGCACTTGATGCGGGCCGGAAACCGGCTCACGCCTGCCAGGGCGCGGGCGTCCTTGAGGCGCTTGTCCGTGGCCGCCTCCTGGTCGCCGTGCATCATCTCCTTGAACCGCTCGTAGAGGTCCATGGCATCCTCCACCGTGGTGCCCTCCAGGAGCTGCGTCATCATGGAGATGGAGGCCTGGGAGATGGAGCAGCCGACGCCCTCGAAGCCCACCTCCTGGATGGTGTCGCCGTCCAGCCTCAGGTAGAGGTGGACTTCGTCCCCGCAGGTGGGGTTGTTCATGTGGACGTCGACGGTAGCGTCGTCCAGAGGGCCCCGGTTCCGGGGCTTCTTGTAGTGCTCCAGGATCAGCTCCTGGAACAGGCCGCCGAGGTCCGGTGTCGAGCGATCGATCATGGGGGTCGGGATGCGGGTCCGTGGCCGTCCGATTACCCGAACATGTTTCGTGCCACGGCGAGGGCGTCCACGAGACGGTCCAGCTCGTCGGGGGCGTTGTAGACGAAGCACGAGGCCCGGGTCGTGGCGGGCACGCCGAGCCATTTCATGAGGGGTTGGGTACAGTGGTGGCCGGCCCGTACGGCCACGCCGTCCGAGTCGAGGATCGTGGCCACGTCGTGGGGGTGCACGCCCTCCAGCGCGAAGGAGAAGACGGGGACCCGGTCGTCGGGAGTGGTGGGGCCGAACAGGCGGACGCCATCGGCGCCCAGGAGCAGCTCCAGCCCGTGGGCGGTGAGCGCCGCCTCGTGGGCTCGGATGGACTCGCGGCCGAGGGACTCGAGGAAATCGATGGCCGCGGCCATGCCCACGGCGCCGGCGACGTTGGGGGTGCCGGCCTCGAACTTGTGGGGCACCTCGGCCCAGGTGGAGCGGTCCCGGTCCACGGTGTCGATCATCTCGCCGCCGCCCTGGTAGGGCGGCATGGCGTCCAGCAGCTCGCGCCGCCCCCAGAGCGCGCCGATCCCCATGGGCCCGCCCATCTTGTGGCCCGACAGGGCGTAGAAGTCTGCGTCCAGCGCCTGGACGTCCACACGGGCGTGGGGCGCGCCCTGGGCGCCGTCCACCACGGCGATGGCCCCCGCGGCGTGGGCCCTCTCCACGATCTTCCGGACCGGGTTCACCGTCCCCAGGGCGTTGGAGATATGGCCCACCGCGACGACCTTCGTGCGCTCACCGATGAGGCGGTCGTACTGCTCCAGGGGCAGCCGGCCCTCGTCGTCCGGCTCCACGTACAGGATGCGGGCGCCCACACGCTCCGCCAGGATCTGCCAGGGCACGATGTTGGAGTGGTGCTCCGCCAGCGAGAGCACGATCTCGTCGCCCTCGCCGACATTGGCAAGGCCCCAGGTGCCGGCCACCAGGTTCAGCGCCTCGGTGGTGCCCCGGACCCAGACGATCTCGGAGGGGTCGGCCGCGTTGATGAACCGGGCGACGGTGCGGCGGGCGTCCTCGTACCGCTCCGTGGCGCGACGGGACAGGTCGTAGATGCCCCGGTGCACGTTCGCGTTGTCGTTCCGGTAGAAGTCGGAGACGGCGTCGATGACCGCGGTGGGCCGCTGGGCGGTGGCGGCGCTGTCCAGGTAGACGAGGGGCCTGCCGTTGACCGTCTGGTCGAGGACGGGGAAGTGGGCACGGACGGCGTCGATGTCCAGGACCGTGGAGCGGGCATCCGCGGCGCCCGATCCCGAGAGGGTCGCGCTATCGACGCTCATGGTGCTCCTCCTGAAGCGCCCGCGCGGCGGGCCGACGACGTCAGTCTGTCGCGACCAGGATGTCATCGCCGTCCACACGGACCTCGTACGTCTTCACCGGCCGGATCGCCGGCAAGGACAGCGCCTCGCCGGTGGCCAGGTCGAACCGGGCCCCGTGCCAGGCGCATTCGATGGTGCCGTCCTCGATGGCGCCGTCGGTGAGCGGGAAGTCCTCGTGCGAGCAGTTGTTGCGCAGCGCGTACAGCGAGCCGTCCTCCGTCAGCGCCAGGCACACGCTCGTGCCGTCCACCTCGACCTCCAGGGACTCGCCCGGGACGAGGTCCGCCACCGTCGCCACCTTCACGAATGTATCGGACATCGGCCTCGATTTCGAACTCGATCTCGACCTCGAAAAGGCCCGACGGCCTTTCCAAATCGACTCCGCACCGTCAGCCCCAACCTAGTGGATTCTCCGCTCGATGGCTTCCCGCAGCTCCTCGACCAGGTCGGGAAGCGGCAGCCGGTCCAGCACGTCGTTGAAGAAGCCGAAGATGACCAGGCGCTCGGCCTGGCGACGCCGGAGGCCGCGGCTCATGAGATAGAACAGCTCCTCCTCGTCGAACTGGCCCACGGTGGCGCCGTGGGAGCACTTCACGTCGTCCGCCTCGATCTCCAGGTTCGGCAGCGACTCGGCGCCGGCCTCCGTCGAGAGGAGCAGGTTCCGGTTCGTCTGGTACGCGTCCGTGCGCTGGGCGCCCCGGAAGACCTTGATGATGCCCCGGAACACGGCGTGGGCCGTGTCGTACAGCGCGCCCTTGTACAGCAGGTCGCTCGTGGCGTGGTCCGCCACGTGATCCTGCCGCGTGTTGTGGTCGAAGTGCTGGTCGTGCTGCCCGAAGTAGAGACCCAGCATGTCGCTCCGGGCGTTGGGACCCTCCATGCTCGCCGCCAGGTCGACCCGGGCCACCGACGCGCCCAGGTTCACCACCAGCGAGTCCAGGTTCGCGTCCCGCTCCGCCAGCGTCCGCTGCGTGGACAGGTGCCGCACCCCCTCGCCCCACTGCTGGATCGCCACGTACTGCACGTCCGCTCCGGCCGCCGCGTAGACCTCCACCGCGCCCAGCGAGACCGTCGGCTCCTCGAAGTCCGGCGACGCGAAGGCGTCCACGTACGCCAGATGGCTGCCCTCATCGGCGATGACCAGCGTACGCGGGAAGGTCACCAGGCCCGGCTCCTCCAGCCAGCGCGCCACCCGGATCGGCTTCTCGATGCGGACGCCGCGCGGCACGTACACGAACACGCCCGCCGTCCACAGCGCGGCGTTGAGTGCCGCGAACTTGCCCGCCTCCGGCGCCAGCGCCGGCCCGGCCAGATGGTCCTTCACCAGCTCCGGGTGCTCCCGGGCCGCCGTAGCCAGGTCCGTCAGGATGACACCCTTCTCCACCAGCTCCTCGTCCAGGTCGATCTCCACGATGGAGGCACCGACCTGGAGGACGCAGCCGGCGCAGTCCTTACCCTCGAGCATGGCCCGGGCACCGTCGGGCACGACGACGTCGGTGGGTGGCTCCGCGACCCGGACCCGGTCCAGGGCCAGCTTCGAGACGTCCGTGTAGCGCCACTCCTCCAGCTTGCGCGTGGGCAGCGGCAGCTCCTCGTAGACCTCCCACGCCTTCCGACGACGGGCCTGGAGCCAGTCCGGCTCTCCGCCGGTAAGGCGCTCCACCGCGTCGCCGTTGATGTGGTCCGTCACGCCCTCGGGCGCGGCGGCGACAGCAGCGCCGCCGGCAGGCTTCTTCGTCTTCGAGAGGTCGATCTTCGGGGCGTCAGCCAACGCTCCCCTCCATTTCGAGCTCGATCAGTCGGTTCAGCTCCACGGCGTACTCCAGCGGCAGCTCCTTCGAGATGGGCTCGATGAAGCCCCGCACGATCATGGCGGACGCCTCGTCCTCCGACATGCCCCGGCTCATCAGGTAGAAGAGCTGCTCCTCGCCGATCTTCGACACGCTGGCCTCGTGGCCCACGCTCGCCGTGTTGTCGTCGATCTCGATGTACGGGAAGGTGTCCGTGCGCGACGTCTCGCTCAGCAGCAGCGCGTCGCACTCCACGTTCGACTTGGCGTCCGTCGCACCGTCGTACACCTTCGCCAGGCCGCGGTAGCTGGAGCGGCCCGTCCCCTTCGAGATGGACTTCGAGATGATCTGCGACGACGTGTGCGGCGCAGCGTGGATCACCTTGCCGCCCGTGTCCTGGTGCTGACCGTCCCCGGCGTACGCGATGGACAGGATCGAGCCGTGCGCACCCTCGCCCACCAGGTAGCACGACGGGTACTTCATCGTGACCTTCGAGCCCAGGTTCCCGTCGACCCACTCCATGTGGGCGTTCCGGTGCACCATCGCCCGCTGGGTCACCAGGTTGTACATGTTGTTCGACCAGTTCTGGATCGTCACGTACCGGAACCGGGCGTTCTCCTTCACCACGATCTCGATGACGCCCGAGTGGAACGAGTCCGTGGAGTAGACCGGCGCCGTGCAGCCCTCGATGTACTGGGCGTCCGCGCCCTCCTCCACGATGATGAGCGTCCGCTCGAACTGGCCCATCTGCTCCTGGTTCACCCGGAAATAGGCCTGTAGCGGCGTGTCGATCTTCACGCCCTTCGGGATGTAGACGAACGAGCCGCCCGACCAGACCGCCGAGTTCAACGCCGAGAACTTGTTGTCCGCCGGCGGGATCACCGTCGAGAAATGCTCCTCGAACAGCTCCGGGTACAGCCGGAGCCCATCCTCGATGGACTCGAAGATGATGCCCTTGTCCTCCCACTCCTGCTTCAGCGAGTGGTAGACCATCTCCGACTCGTACTGGGCGCCCACGCCCGCCAGCACCTTCTGCTCCGCCTCCGGGATGCCCAGCCGCTCGAACGTCTTCTTGATGTTCTCCGGCACGTCGTCCCACGACCGCTCCATCCGCTCCTGCGGCCGGATGTAGAAGTAGATCTGGTCCATGGTCTCCTCGAGACCACGCAGATCCGCGCCCCAGTGCGGCATGGGCTTCCGGTTGTAGATGTCCAGCGCCTTCAGCCGGAAATCCAGCATCCACTCCGGCTCCTCCTTGTTGGCCGAGATCTGGCGCACCACCTCTTCGCTCAGGCCACGCTGCGCCTTGAAGACCGGCTCGTCTTCCGTCACGAAGTGGTACTTGTACTCGTCCAACCCGAGGTTGGCGACAGTCTCATCATGCGGCACGTGGGCCTCCTTCTACCTTTCTTGGTACTTCCAACATCAACTCGCCCCGCCGGCCCTCCGGCGACCGCGGCTCCGCGGGCGGAGGCCAGGAGGGCTCGCTCCGTTCACGAGGAGGGCGTGGCTTCCGCCACGCCAGGAGGCGGCCCTCCGGGCCGCAGGAGGGCTCGCTCCGCTCGCCAGGAGGGCGTGGCTTCTGCCACGCCAGGAATCCTCGCCAGCCGACCGTGCGGCGAAGCCGCCTCCTGGCCGGCGCCAGCCGGCCCTCCCGTGGCCGTCAAGGCCACCTCCTGCGGTGCCGGCGGCGTCACGACGCCGCCGGCGCCGCCTCCTCCTCCTTCCACTCGTCGTAGCCCCGCTCCTCCAGACGGACCGCGACTTCCGGACCGCCCGAACGCACGATCTTGCCCGCCACCATCACGTGCACGCGATCCGGCTCGATGTAGTTCAGCAGGCGCTGGTAGTGGGTGATGAGCAGCACCGACATGTCGCCCCGCTCGGCGTGCAGCGTGCTCACCCCCTCCGCCACCACCTTCAACGCGTCGATGTCCAGACCCGAGTCCGTCTCGTCCATCACCGCCAGCGTCGGCTCCAGCATGGCCAGCTGCAGGATCTCGTTCCGCTTCTTCTCGCCACCGCTGAAGCCCGCGTTCACGCTGCGGGCCGCGAACTGCGGATCCATCTCCAGGAGCCGCATCCGATCCATCAGAGCCTGCTGGAACTCGAAGACGTCCACCTCCTCGCCCGTCCTCGCCTGCAGCGCCGTCCTCAGGAAGTTCGCGATGGACACGCCCGGGATCTCCACCGGGTACTGGAAGGCCAGGAACACGCCCGACCGGGCACGCTCGTCCACCTCCAGCTCCAGCAGATCCTCGCCATGATACGTCACCCGGCCCGACGTCGCCTCGTACCCGGGATGACCCGCCAGCACCTTCGCCAGCGTGCTCTTCCCCGAGCCGTTCGGGCCCATCATGGCGTGGATCTCGCCCTCCGAGACCTCCAGGCTTACCCCCTTCAGGATCTCCTCGCCCTCGCCCTCGTCCGTCACGACCCGCGCATGCAGGTCCTCGACCTTCAGGATCGGCTCGCTCATCGCTCCGTTCTTTCGCCCTTCCGACGACAAACCCCGGGGCGACCGGTGCCCGGGGTCTTTCAAGAATGATTCTCGGTCTCAACGAGACCAAGTCTACCGCGCACTCGTGTGGTTGTCAACCTGCTGGAAGGTAACGGAACGGCGATGATTCGAGGAGGGTGGGGCGAGATCGGTGAGGCGAGGTGTGGACGGCGAGACATCTGAGCCCCTCCGTCAACAGGTTTGGTGTTTGTTCGGGTCATG
>CAYQCY010000124.1:0-9417 GCA_964416095.1 uncultured Gemmatimonadaceae bacterium | reverse complement strand
CCCCTCCCCCCGTCCCCCCGTCGCCCCGTCGCGGCGGGGATGGGCGGCGGAGATCCACCACGTGCACGGCCGGCAGCGGCCGGCCCTGGACCCGTTCCGGCAGCTCCAGGAGGCGGTACTTCTCCCGACGGACGTTGCGCCAGCTCTCCAGCGACGGCGTCGCGCTGCCGAGAACGCAGACCGCCCCTTCCATACGGGCGCGCATGACCGCCACCTCCCGGGCGTGGTAGCGGGGGGCCTCGGACTGCTTGTAGCTGGACTCGTGCTCCTCGTCCACCACGATGGCGCCCAGCCGGCGGACCGGTGCGAAGATTGCGGAGCGCGCCCCCACCGCGATGCGCTTGTCGCCGGCCCGGAGCGCGCGCCAGGCGTCGTAGCGCTCCCCGTCGGAGAGGGCGGAGTGGAGGACGGCCACGTCGTCGCCGAACCGGGCCCGGAACCGGGACACGGTCTGGGGCGTGAGCGCGATCTCGGGGACGAGGACCACGGCGCCACCGCCCCGCCCCACGACCTCCCCGAGCAGCTCGATGTAGACCCGCGTCTTGCCGGAGCCGGTGACGCCCCTGAGGAGGAACGGGGCGGAGCGCTCCCGGGCCCGGGCTTCGATCGCCGCCCGCAGCGCCGCCACGGCGTCGGTCTGGGCAGGGGTGAGGGGCGGCGGCTCCCGCGGCGCCGGCTCCACGTCCGCGAAGGGGTCCCGCACGAGCTCCTCGTCCTCGAACCGGGCCACGCCCTTGTCCTCCAGGCCGCGCAGCACCGAGTACGAGAAGTTGAGGCGCCCCGTCAGGTGGGCGACCTCGGCCCTGCCGCCCATGGACTCGAGGAGCTCGAACAGGTCCCGCTGGCGATGGGCGCGCCCGAACAGCTCGTCCCGCTCCAGCAGGCTCGGCACGTCACCGGTCAGGGCCAGCACGCGTCGGGTCTTCACCGGCGCGTCGGGCCGGTCCACGTCGGAGAGGGCGTTGGGCAGTGCCGTCCGCAGGACCAGGCCCAGCGGCGCGACGTAGTAGTCCGCGATCCAGCGGGCGAGGCGCATGACGGGGGCGGGGGCCGGCTCGTCGTCCAGCACCCGATGGACCGGTCGGATACGTGCATCGCCCGGCGGCGGCGAGCCGGGCCCGACGACCCACCCGATCAGGGTCCGCCGGCCGAAGGGCACCAGCACCCGGGTGCCGGGCTCGGCGTCCTGGTCGATCCGGTACGCGAAAGTCTGGGGGATGGGGAGCGGGAGCGCGACCTGGACCAGCATGTCGTCAAACGACCTTCACGAAGTCGTAGGGGGGCCACGGACCGGTGATGTCGAAGGTGATGGCCTCGTGGCTCGCGCCCATCTCGTCGGCCCGTTCGACGAACTCGATCCACGCCGTCCGTTCCACCAGGAAGGCGCAGCTCAAGAGCCCGCCCGATTCCGGTAGGTGCAGTGCCGCGCGTGCGAACCGGCGCAGGTCCGTGAAGAGGTGGGCGGCCAGCTCGTGGAGCTCCGGGCCCGGCTCCGCCTCCACGGCGCTCATGTGGAGACGCAGCTCCCAGTGGCCCTCCAGGAAGGTCAACGCCTCGTCCAGCACGATGTACTGGTCTTCCAGGAACTGGACGACCTGCCTGCGGTCCCGGAACACGACGCCGTACGGCGCCGGCAGGATCGTCTCCCGGCGCATGGCCGACTCCACCGCCCGCTGATGGGTGCGGAGGCCTTCATCGTCCAGAGCCGCCGGCCGGAACGGCGTCGATCGGACCAGTGCCTGGAGGTCCCGGTAGCGTACGCCCACCAGGTCGGTGGCCGAAGCGCGCCAGCTCCGGGAGCGGGTCACGCCGTAGAGGTACAGCCCCGCTCCTGACCCGCGGCGGGTCTCGGCGCCGTCACCCGCGCCCCGATCCGGAGCCGGCCGGTCCGTCACGCTGCGACCCAAGGGCTACTCCAGTAGCGTGAAGAGCTCCCGCTGGATCTCGCCCACCGTCACCTCGGGGCCCCCCTCCGACATGTACACGTCGATCTCGGTACGCATCCCCACCTCGTCGGGGATGTAGATCCCGGGCTCGATGGAGAAGCCGACACCCGGGATCAGCTCCCGGACCTCGTGGGTCTCCAGGTTGTCGATGTTCGGCCCCATGCCGTGGGTGTCCGTGTCGATGGAGTGACCCGTACGATGAATGAAGTACTCGCCGAAGCCTCGCTCGACCACGACGTTCCGGACCGCGTCGTCCACCTCGAACCCCTGCACCGGCTTCCCCTCGCGGAACCGTGACTCCAGGAGCTGGACGCCGGCGTCCCGCGCGTCCCGGACCGCCTCCCACACCTGCTGCGCCCGGTCCGGTACCGCGGAGCCCAGGTAGGCCATCCAGGTCTGGTCCGCGTAGATGGCGTCCTCCGCCTCCTTGGACCACAGGTCGATGAGCACGACGTCGCCCTTCGCGAACGCCGCTCCCTTCTCGCCCGTCTCGTAATGCGGGTTCGCGGCGTTGAGCCCGTTGGCCACGATGCTGTCCGCACCGATCCCGGCGCCCTGCTCCGCCAGCCGGTCCAGCAGCCAGCTACGGATCTCGCCCTCGTGGATCGCCTCGCCCCGGGCCACGAAGTGGGCCAGTCGCTCGAACGCCTCCCGCGCCGTACGCTCCAGCACCTTCGACGTCCGCATGTGGGAGGCGTACCCGTCCTCGCCCCAGCGGGCGTAGAACCGGCTGATGAGCTTGCCGGACGACACGACCTCCGCCCCCGCCTTCTCCACGAGCTGCCGTACGCCCGCCGGGACCATGTCCACGGCCGGGACCGCGTCGCCGTCCGACACCTCCATGGCCACGGTTCTGCCGCCCACCAGTCCGGACAGGGCCCGGTCCAGCTCCCGCCAGCTCACATAGACGGTGCTGGCGAATGGCCAGTCCGCCCACGGCCCCTGCTCGATCCCGTGGGTCAGAGCCTCCGGCTCGCCCTCCGCGGGGACCAGGACGAAGTAGCGCCGCGACAGCTCGCCCAGCCCCAGCATGTGCCCGGCCACGGGGTTCCGGGCGTGCAGGTCGTAGAGCAGCCAGCCGTCGATGCCGTCCTCCCTCAGCGCCGCCTGGATCTCCTCCAGCCGGTCGCGCACACCGGCAAACGCGTCGCTCGATCCCCCGCCGATCTTCATCCGCTCCTCCTCGGTGCCGTTGCGGACTGTCGGTCCATCGTCCGCCTCGTTGCGTCAGTCGGTCTCTCTCTCGGGCTCTTCCCTCCAGCGCGTGCCCTTGATCATGGACACGCCGAGCACCTTCTCCTCCAGGAACAGGCGCCGGAGCTGCCGGTCCAGGGAGAACGTCATGCGCACGCCACGCCAGCCCCAGCGGCGCCACGCGCCGGGCAGCACCGCCAGCTTGCCACGCAGGGAGAAGAACGCCGCCAGGCCACCCAGGACCGCAGGCTCGCCCGGCGAGCCCGCCGCCGTGGAGCAGTCCTCGATGTGCAGGGCCACGACGCCCGCGTCCCGGAGCATCTGCTTCCACTCCATCGCCATGTACGGCCGCACGCCCAGGCGCCGGACCACCGCGCCCGTGCGCTCCGCGTCCAGCTTCTTCGTCCACACGAGCTGGACCAGCACCACCGTGCCCATGGGCCGGGTCACCCGTACCATCTCCCGGACGGCGGCCTCCGGGTCCGCGGCGGCGCCCACGTCGATCTCGCCCAGCGTGAAGTCGAAGACCGCGTCCTGGTACGGCAGCTCGGTCAGCGGGCCCAAGTCGAAGTGTAGCCGGTCGGCCAGGCCGTGCTCCCGGGTCCGGGCCGTCGCCCGCTCGATGAGCTCCGGATCGGGGTCCAGCCCCGCCCCCGATGCGTCGGTCCGACGCGCCAGGTAGTGGGCACCCATGCCGTGACGGCACCCCACCACCAGGAACTCGTGCTCCGGCCCGATCTCGAAGAGGCTCGCGATGCGCCGGTACAGCGCTTCGCCGCCGGGCGGAAAGGAAAAGCCGACATTCAGCCGGGCAATGCCCAGCGCCGTGGGCGCCGCGCCTTCCAGCATGCTCGTCGGCGCCACCGCCGTGGCCTCGGCGGCCTCGGTCGACGCAAATCCCGCATTCGGTGTGTCGGGCATCCGATGAAGGTGAAAGGAGCCGGGGGAGCGGTCAATCCTTCGGCGGCAGGCCCGCCAGCGCCCGGATGATCTGCACGACGCCCGCGCCGATACGTTCCGGCACGTATCCGCCTTCCAGCGCCACGACCGTGGGCCCGACCCGGTCCACCAGCTCCCGGGCCATGGCGTGCAGGTCCTCGGGCTCCAGCAGCAGCCCGCCGAGCGGGTCGCCGGCCAGGCAATCGAACCCCGCCGAGACCAGGGTGAGGTCGGGCTCGAAATGCGCCAGCGCCGCATCTACCGCCCCGGCATACGCGTCCCGGTACTCCTGTCGCCCCGTGCCCGACGGCAGCGGCACGTTCCGCGTGGCCCCCTCCCCAGCGCCGCGGCCTCGCTCCGACGCCGCGCCCGTACCGGGGTAATGTGGGCTCAGGTGCAGGCTCAGGTAATAGACGGATGGGTCGTCGTAGAAGATGTCCTGGGTCCCGTTGCCGTGATGCACATCCCAGTCCACCACCAGCACGCGCTCTGCACCCGTCGCCTGGGCGGACCGGGCCGCGATGGCCACGTTGTTGAAGAGGCAGAAGCCCATGGCCATGGACTCCGTGGCGTGGTGGCCCGGCGGCCGCGTCAGCGCGAACGCCGTCCGGGCCCCGCCGTCCAGCACGAGGGCCGTGGCGTGCAGCGCCACCCCGGCGGACGCCAGCGCGGCGTCCCAGGACGCGCCGGACACCACCGTGTCCGCCGTCAACGCCAGCGGCTCGCCCCGCTCTGCCGCCCGGGACACGGCTCCGCGCACCGTCTCCAGCAGTCCCGGCGCATGCACCCGCAGGAGGTCCTCCTCCGTGGCGTGGCGCGCCTCCTCCTGGAGCACGTGCTCCAGCAGCGCCGGCGTGTCCCGGGTCAGCGCCTTCACGATGGCCGGCAGCCGGCCCTGGTGCTCCGGGTGGCCCCACCCCGTGTCGTGCAGCGCACAGTCCGGATGGGAGACCAGCGCCGCGGGCTTCGGCACCGTCACGACGTCTCGTGCAGCGTCTTCGCCGGCGGCGTCATGAGCTCGGCGCCGTCCGCGGTGATCACCATGATGTCCTCCAACCGGACGCCGAACTTGCCGTACTGGTAGATCCCCGGCTCGTCGCTGAACGTCATCCCCGGCTCCAGCACCACCGGGCTGTCCTTCACCAGGTACGGCCATTCATGGCCCTCGAGGCCAATGCCGTGGCCCAGCCGGTGGCTGAAGGTCCGGTAGCCCGGACCGTACCCTCCCGCCGTGATCACCGCCCGGGCCGCCTCGTCCACGCTCCCCGCCGTGACACCCGGCCGCGCGTGCTCCAGCGCACGGGCCTGGGCCCGCCGCACCAGCTCGAAGACCTGCACCGCCTCCGCCGACGGCTCCCCGTACGCCACCGTGCGCGTGATGTCCGAGCGGTACCCGTGCACCCCGATTCCACCGTCCACCAGTACGATGTCGCCCTCCCGCAACGGACGGGGATTGTCCATACCGTGCGGGTACGCCGACGCCTCGCCGATGAGCGCCATGGCGTAGCCCCGGTACCCCAGCCGCGCCATGGCCGTCGAGATCGTCTGGCTGAGGTCACGCTGCGTCATCCCCTCGCGCAACGTCGCGAACGCCGCCTCGTACGCCGCCAACGTCACCTCGTTCGCGAAACGCATCAGCGCCAGCTCGTGGTCGCTCTTCCGGCCCCGCATGGCATGCGTCACCGGCGCCGCGCTCTCGTACCCATACGACGGCGCCTCCTTTCCCAACCCCACCGGCACGAAGTAGCGAGCCGTCTCGTCCACCGCCACACGACCCGCACGCCAGCCCCAGCCCCGCAATGCATCGCCGATCAGGCCGTACGGGCTCTCGTCCTCCTGCCACGGCAGGATCTCGAACCGCCCGTCCATCCGCGTCTCCGCACGCTCCGCCTCGAACGCCGGGCACACGATCACCGCATCGCCCCGCCGCGGCAGCAGCATGCCGAACAGCCGCTCGCTCCGACCCCAGCCGACACCGCTGTAGTAGTCCAGCGTCGCGCCGGGCTCGATGAACATCGCCACCAGACCGTGCCCGTCCATGAGCTCCTGCGCCCGGGCCCGCCGCCCCGCCCGCTCCTCCTCCGTGATCGGCGGCGGCGACTCCCGCTCCTCCAGCGCCCGGATCGGCGCCGGCAGCTCCTGGTCCGGCACCGCCGCCAGGCGCCCGGGGCCCAGCGCCAGCGCGCCCGCGCCCAGCCCGCCCAGCTTCACGAAATCTCGACGTTCCACGGTCACGTCCTCGTTCAGGGAAACCCGGGCTCCGGCCGGTAAACTCGCCGGGCCACCCGACCGGCGCCAGCCCGGGGCGCGGCTTCGTCTCCGTGATTCGTCTTCGTCTTCGTCGTCTTGGTCAGCGCCGCAGGTACCGTACATCGGGCGGATCTCGCCGACGCGGTCTTCAGCGTCCGCTCGTGTCCGTCACGTTCCAGCGGCCGCCTTCTGCTCCTCCACCATCCGCGCCACGTCCTGCAGGAGCCGCCTCGCGTCGTAGATGATGCCGTCCTTGATGGTCCAGCGGACACCCCCGACCCGCTCCACCTCTCCGGTCTCGTCGTTCAGCTTCGGGGCACCGGTTCCGTAGAGCACCTTGAGGTTCTCCAGCGGGTTCTCCTCCACCACGACGAGGTCGGCCTTGAGCCCCGGACGGATGGTGCCGAAGTCCGGATCGGCGCCGCTGGGCTCGTGGAGCTTCATGGCGCCGTACATGGTGGCGCTGCGGATGACCTCCACGGGGTGGAACCCCGCCTCCCGGAGCAGCTCGAGCTCACGGATGTAGCCGAACCCGTACAGGTTGTAGATGAAGCCCGAGTCCGAGCCGGTGGTGACGATGCCGCCCCGGTTCTTGTACTCGTTCAGGAACCGCATCCAGCGGTGGTAGAAGTTGCGCCAGGCCACCTCGTCCTCGGTGGTCCAGTAGAACCAGTAGGAGCCGTGGGCCCGGCGGCTGGGCTGGTAGTATTCCCAGAGGGTCGGCAGCGTGTAGGTCGCGTGCCAGTCGGCGTTCCGGGCGCGCATGACGTCGCGGCTCGCTTCGTAGATGGTCATGGTCGGGTCGATGCCGAAGCCGAGCTCCAGGAACTCGTCCATGACGGCGTACCACGCCTCGCTGCCGGGCTCGTGGATCTGGTCCCAGAGCCGGGCGACGCCGCCGAAGCGGTGCTGCTCGTTGTTGTAGTTGTAATCCAGCGGCCACGCCTGGATGCTGTGGTCCGCGAGCATGGACTCGAAGAGCCCGTAGTAGTGGGTCATCATGTCGAGCCCGATACGGGCGGCGTCCAGCGCCGTCATGCGCACCACGCCCATCTGGTCCAGGTGGGCCACCGTGCCGAGCCCGTGCCGGTGGGCCTCGTCGATGAGCGCTTCCATGATCTCCGGGTCCTCGGCGCCCAGCTTGAGCCCGTCGATGCGCGCGCCCTCCACCTCCTGCTCCGCGGCCCAGCGGACCCACTCCCGGGCCTGCTGCGGCGTCGTGATGCGGCCCCGGTCCCAGCCCGTGCCGGGCCGGGTGTAGGAGAACATGCGCGGCGCCACGATCTCGTTCCGCGCGCTCCGGCCCTTCTCCCGGAGCTGCCATTCGAAGGCGCCGTGGGGCACGCCCCGGGACGTGGTGATGCCGTGGGCCATCCAGAGCTTGTAGACGTACTCGGCCGACGTCTCCCCGAGCTGGGCCGAGCCGCCGGTGTGGACGTGCATGTCCACGAGCCCCGGCAGCACGTACATCCCGGACACGTCCAGCTCGAAGGTGGCCTCCCCGGGCCGCCGGTCCTCGTCGATCTCCACGCCCGGGTAGCCCACGCTCCGCACCTCGACGATGCGATCGCCCGCCACGACGATGTCCATGGGGCCACGGGGCGGCGCGCCGGTCCCGTCGATGACCGTGGCGCCCCGCAGGATCAGCCGCTCGAACGGCCCCTGCCCCTCATCCGCGCCCCGGTCCGGCGCCGGCCGCACCTGCGCCGCCGCAGGACTCGCCACCAGCGTCAGCACGACGACGCCCGCCAACCACGCCGACACGTTCGCCTTCATCGTTCCTCCGCGTGTTCGTCTTCGGGATTCGTCTTCGTCGCAAACCAAACCCTCGGTTCTTCCAACTCGCCGTGCTCCAACTCGCCGTGCTCCAACTCGCCGTGCTCCAACTCGCCTCACCGGAACAGGTCCATGATGGCGACCGGATCGTCCGTGCGGGTCAGGGCGAGCATGAGGAGGATGCGGGCCTTCTGCGGGATCAGGTCGCCGGCTCCGAACCGGATGCCCCGGCCCTCCTCCCAGCCCGCCAGGCGAGACTCATCCCCCACCGGCACCCGTCCCGAGCCGGTCCGACTGCTCACCGCCACGAACACGCCACGCTCCACGGCCCGTCGTAACGCCTCCGCCTGGGCCGGAGTCCGGCTGCCCCGGCCCACGGACGCCACCACGAGCCCCCGGGCGCCGGCCTCCACGAAGGCGTCCACCGCGGTGCCATCGGCGCCGCCGTACGTGTACACGATGTCCACCCGGGGCAGGCTGTCGAGCCGCGACACGTCGAAGCGCGGGAAGGGCCGCGGCGAAGGCGGCCGGCGGAAGTAGACCGTGTCCGGGTCGGCGACGCCCAGCGTGCCGACGCCCGGCGCCTCGAACGCCTCGAGGCGCGACGTGTTCGTCTTCGTCACCTCCCGGCCGGGAAAGATCTCGTCGTTCAGCACCAGCATGGTGCCCCGGCCCACGGCATCGGGCGCCAGCACGACGTGGACCGCATCCCACATGTTGCCCGGCCCGTCGCTGGAGATCTGGCTCGGGTTGCGCATGGCGCCGGTGATGACCACGGGCCGGAGGTCCGGCACGGTCAGATCCAGGAAGAAGGCCGTCTCCTCCATGGTGTCGGTCCCGTGGGTGATCACGACGCCCCTGAGGTCGGGCTGCTCCCGGAACAGCGTCGCGATCCGCTGCGACAGCCCGAGCCACATCTCCGGCGTGACGCTGCTGGACGCCACGTTCGAGAACTGCTCCACCGTGATCCGGGCCACCGTGTCGATGCCGGGCACCGATGCCACGATGGCCTCGCCGGTGATGCGCCCACCGCTGGCGTTCGAGATGGTGCCGCCCGTAGCGATGACGTGGACGTGGGGCAGGTCCTGCTGGGCCTGGAGGGTCGCCGGCGTCAGCAGCGTTGCCAGCGCGAGGAGGATTCGCGGGGTCAGCTTCTGATCGGTGATCGGCGAGCGGTGATCGATGCTGTTCATGGCGTCAGCGGGGTTCTCGGCTCCTGAGCCGGATTCGTTGATCAAGCGAGCTTCATGTTGAGCGCTCCGCGTCTTCTATGAGAAGGCCTGTTGTGTCAAGGGCCAACGTGGTGGCCCAA
>CAYQCY010000123.1:0-9606 GCA_964416095.1 uncultured Gemmatimonadaceae bacterium | reverse complement strand
CTGTCGTGTGCGGGCAAGGACAATACACCCATGTGGAACAGCGAGGAGCCAGAAAAAGGAGCCGATGACGGCGGAGCTGCTGGACGGACTGAACCCGGAGCAGAGTGAGGCGGTCAACCACTTCGAGGGCCCGCTGCTGGTCCTGGCCGGGGCCGGATCCGGGAAGACCCGCGTCCTCACTACCCGAATTGCCCACCTCATCCGGGAGCACGGCGTGGACCCGGCCGCCATCCTGGCGGTCACCTTCACGAACAAGGCCGCCGGGGAGATGCGAGACCGGGTCCGGCTGCTCCTGGGCAGGGAGCCGGCGGGCATGTGGATCGGCACCTTCCACTCGATGGGTGCGCGGCTGCTGCGCCGGCACGCTCCCCGGCTGGGCTGGTCCCGCAACTTCAGCATATTCGATGCGGACCAGTCGCTCCGGGAGGTGAAGCGGACCATGGAGGCGCTGGACGTGTCCACGAAGCGCTGGCACCCGAAGGCGGTCCAGTCGGCGATCTCCGGCGCCAAGAACCAGCTCGTGGACGCGAACGAGTACACGACGCTGGCGTCGGACCTGTTCGCCCGCACGGTGGCGGACATCTACCCCCGCTACCAGGCGTCGCTGAAGGAACAGAACGCCTTCGACTTCGACGACCTGCTGGTCAAGCCCGTGGAGCTGTTGGGCGGCAGCGCCGCCCTGCTCCGGCGCTACCGCGAGCGGTTCCAGTTCGTGCTGGTGGACGAGTACCAGGACACGAATCACGCCCAGTACCAGCTACTGGAGCTGCTGGCCCACGAGCACGGCAATCTCATGGTGGTGGGGGACGACGACCAGTCCATCTACGGCTGGCGCGGTGCGGACATCCGGAACATCCTGGACTTCGAGGCCCACTTCCCGGACACCCGCACGGTGCGTCTCGAACAGAACTACCGGTCCACGGCGCGCATCCTGGAGGTGGCCAACCGGGTCATCGAGGAGAACACGCGGCGCAAGGGCAAGACGCTCCGGACCGAGGCGGAGCTCGGCGAGCCGGCGACGCTGGTGGAGGCGGCCGATGAGCGGGACGAGGCGGACTGGATCGCCTCGGAGGTCGAGGCCCGGCTCGGGCAGGACCCGGAGCGCACGGCCCGCGACTTCGTGGTCCTGTACCGGACCAACGCCCAGTCCCGGGCGCTGGAGGAGGCCATGCGGCGCCGGGACCTGCCGTACCAGGTCGTGGGCGGCACGCGGTTTTACGAGCGGCGCGAGATCATGGACGTGCTCGCCTACCTCCGCCTCATCTCCAACCCGAAGGACGCCGGCGCCTTCGACCGCATCGTGAACGTGCCCCGGCGCGGCATCGGCGACGTGACGTTGAGCCGGCTCCTCACCTGGGCGGCCCGGAACGGCGAGAGCCCGCTGGAGGCCGCGGGACACGCCCCGGACGCGGAGCACGTGCCGACGGCGGGCGCCAACGCGCTGGTGGACTTCGCGCGCCTCATCGAGCGTTACCAGGGGCTGGCGCGGCACCTGGGCGTGGGCGAGCTGCTGGAGAAGCTCCTGGACGACATCGAGCTGGAGGCCGCCCTCGCCGCCGAAGGCCCCGACGGTGAGGAGCGCATCGACAACGTGCGGGAGCTCGTGGCCGGGGCGTACGAGTTCGACGAGCGGCAGGCGGAGCCCGGCGCCGAAGACGACACGGACGTGCCCGACGCCACGCCGCTGGATGCCTTCCTCCAGAAGGTCTCCCTGGTCACCGACATCGACCGCCACGACCCGCACGCCGACGCCCTGACGCTCATGACGCTGCACAACGCGAAGGGGCTCGAGTTCCCCGTCGTCTTCGTGAGTGGACTGGAAGACGGGCTCTTCCCCCTGGCCAGGACCTACGACGAGCCGGACGAGCTGGAAGAGGAGCGCCGGCTGTTCTACGTGGGCATCACCCGGGCCCGGGACAAGGTGTACCTGACCCACGCCCGTTCCAGGCGCCGGGCGGGCAGCTTCAACATGTGCGTCCCGTCGAGCTTCCTCGACCCGATCCCGGACGAACTCCTCGTCCGACGCGAGACGCCCCAGCTCCAGCGCCGCCGCCGCACGGGCGGCTACCGGGAGCGGATCCGACGGCGGCGGGACGGGACCTCCGCCACGGCGTCCTCCGGCGAGGGCCTGGTCGTCGACTACAGCGATTCCCAGGACGCGCCGCGCTTCATCAAGGGCGAGGTCGTGCTGCACCCGCAGTTCGGGCGCGGCACGATCCGGGAGCTCTCCGGCTTCGGCAGGGACCTGAAGGCAGTCATCGAGTTTGAGAGCGTGGGCCGCAAGAAGATCGTGGTCCGGTACGCGAACCTGCAGAAGGAGCTATGACCGGAGTCTCCCGCGAGCACATCCGCCACCTGGCGGAGTTGGCGCACCTCCGTCTCACCGAGGCGGAGGAGGAGCGGCTGCGGGCCGAGCTGGCCGGGATCCTCGCCCATATCGATGCCCTTGCCGAGCTGGAAGCCGGGATCGGCGACGAGGACGCCGACGCCGGCCGCCCTGCCGATGCGACGACGGCGGACCGGGGGCGTGACGACGAGCCCGACGCCGACCCGCTGGCCCGCGGCCCGGCCGCCCTGGCGCCCGGCTGGCAGGACGGTCTGTTCGTGGTCCCGCGGGTGACGCCGCTGGGCGGCGGCGAGGGGGCAGGGTGACGGGCGGCGTCCGGTCCACGGCCGCCGACGTGGCGGCGGGCCGCCGCACGGCGGTGGAGCTGGCAGCACGGATCACGGAGGCCATCGGACGACGCGACGCGGGCGTCGACGGTCTTCACGCCTTCCTGGCCCATGACCCTGCGGCGCTGGTGGCGGAGGCCGCGGCGGTGGACAGGGCCGTGGCCGGGGGGGACGTGGGGCTCCTGGCCGGCGTGCCGGTGGCGGTCAAGGACAACCTCTGTACGACGGGGCTTCCCACCACGTGCGGCTCCCGTATCCTGGAGGGTTTCGTGTCACCGTACGACGCGGCGGCGGTGCGGCGCGTGCGTGCGGCGGGTGGGGTGGTGGCGGGGAAGACGAACATGGACGAGTTCGCCATGGGCTCGTCGACGGAGAGCTCGGCCTTCGGCCCCACGCGCAACCCCCACGATCCGGACCGGGTGCCCGGCGGCTCCTCGGGCGGGTCCGCGGCGGCGGTGGCCGCCGGGCTCGTGCCCGCCGCCCTGGGCTCGGAGACCGGCGGCAGCGTGCGGCAGCCCGCGGCGTTGTGCGGCGTCGTAGGGTTGAAGCCGACGTACGGCCGGGTGAGCCGGTACGGGTTGGTGGCGTTCGCGTCTTCGCTGGACCAGGTAGGGACGCTGGCTACCGGCGTGGCCGACGCCGCGCTCCTGCTCCGGGTCATCGCGGGCCGCGATGCCCGGGACGCCACCACCGCGGACGTGGCGGTGCCGGACCTGGTCGCCGCGGTGGGCCAGGACGTCGAAGGCCTGGTGGTGGGTGTGCCCGGCGAGTTCTTCGGCGACGAGCTGCATGCCGGGGTACGGGCCCGGGCCGAGCGGGCGATCCGGCTGCTCCGGGAGGCCGGTGCGGAGATCCGGGACATCTCGTTGCCCCTGACGCGCTACGCCCTGCCCACGTACTACGTCCTGGCTCCGGCGGAGGCGTCCAGCAACCTGGCCCGCTACGATGGCGTCCGCTACGGGCGTCGTGTGGAGGCCGACGCGTTCGATGCCCTGGTGCGTGGCACCCGCACGGAAGGGTTCGGGACGGAGGTGCGCCGACGTATCCTGCTCGGCACCCACGTGCTTTCCGCGGGCTACCAGGACCGCTATTACGGCCGCGCGCAGGCGGCGCGCAGGCGCATCGCCGCCGAGGTGCGCCGGACCTTCGCGTCCGGCATCGATGTCCTCTTCACACCGACTACGCCCCGACCGGCCTTCCGGCTGGGTGAGCGGCTGGACGACCCGTACACCATGTACCGGTCGGACCTGTTCACGGTCACGGCGAGCCTGGCGGGGATCCCGGCCATCTCCGTGCCCATCGGGGAAGCGGACGGTCTCCCGGTGGGCGGCCAGCTCATGGCCGGTGCCTGGCAGGAGGCGACCCTGGTCCGGGCCGCCGCCGGGCTGGAACGGGCTCTGGAGGCGGCATGAGCTGGGAGCCGGTCGTCGGTCTGGAGGTCCACGTCCAGCTCGACACGCGGACCAAGCTCTTCTGCGGCGACCTGGCCGTTTTCGGCGCCGAGCCCAACACGCACGTGTGCCCGGTCTGCCTCGGGCTGCCGGGCGCCCTCCCCGTACTCAACCGGCGGGCCGTGGCGCTGGCCGTGCGCGCGGCCCTCGGGCTGGGCTGCTCCGTCCACACCGTCAGCGTGTTCTCACGCAAGAACTACGTCTACCCGGACCTGCCCAAGGGCTACCAGATCACCCAGTACGGCCGTCCGCTGGCCACGGACGGCCTGTTCGAGACGGACCGGGTGGCGGTCCGCATCCGGCGCGTCCACCTGGAGGAGGACGCCGGCAAGCTGCTCCACGACGCGGTGCCCGGCCGGACGGCCGTCGACCTGAACCGGGCCGGCGTGCCGCTCATCGAGATCGTGACGGAGCCGGATCTGACCAGCGCGGCGGACGCCCGCGCCTTCCTGGATGGGTTGAAACGGACGCTGCGGTACCTGGACGTGAGCGACTGCGACATGGAGAAGGGCAGCCTGCGCGTGGATGCGAACGTGTCGGTCCGCCGGCCCGGCGAGGCGCCCGGCACCAAGACGGAGCTCAAGAACCTGAACTCGTTCTCGGCCGTGGAGCGGGCCATCGAGTTCGAGGCGCGGCGGCAGGCGGAGCTGCGCGCGGCGGGCGACGCGGTCACGCACGAGACCCTGGCCTGGGACGCCGACGCGGGCCTGGCCCGCACGATGCGCTCCAAGGAGCTGGCCCACGACTACCGGTACTTTCCCGAGCCCGACCTGCCGCTCCTGGTCCTGGCGTACGAGGAGTTCGAAAGGGTCCGGGCCCGCCTGCCGGAGCTGCCCCATGCCAGGGCCGCCCGCTTCGAGCACGAGTACCGGCTCCCGGCCTACGATGCCGACGTACTCACCGCCGAGGCCGGCCTCGCCGACTACTTCGAGGCGGTCGCCGAGAGCTCCGGTCACCCCAAGGCCGCCAGCAACTGGGTCATGACCGAGGTGCTGGCGTGGCTGAACCGGGAAGGCCGGGACATCGAGACGCCGCCCGTCGAGCCGTGGCAACTCGCGGAGCTGATCCGGCTTGTGGACGACGGCACTCTCTCCTCCACCATGGCGAAGAAGCTGTTCGAGGATGTCGCGGGGACCGACCGCGCGCCTCGGGAGGTGGTGGGGGAGGAAGGGCTGGCCCAGATCACCGACGAGGATCGCCTGGCCGGCTGGGTGGAGGAGGTCGTCGCCGATCACGACGAGGAGGTCCGCAGGTACCGGGACGGGGAGGACCGGGTGTTCGGCTACCTGATGGGCCGGCTCATGCGCCTGTCGGAGGGCCGGGCCGACCCGGGGAAGGCCAGCGCCCTGCTGCGGGACCGGCTCGAAGGGTGAGGCTCAGGCCGCGGAGCGCCGCGACCAGTAGTCCAGCTCGTCGTCCGGGAGGGGGAAGAAGTCCTCGGCCAGCTCCTGCATGTGGTCGGGTCCCTGGGCCGTGCCTTCGTGGACCGCGTCCCGCCGGATCCGCTTGGCCATCCGCATGTTGAACTCGCCGATGGGATCCCGCACCGCCGCCACCGACAGCCTTCGCCTGAGCAGGTAATCCACCATGGAATCGAAGGAGCGGGACATGTAGTCGTCGATGTCGCGGTCCGTCAGGTCCCAGCGCGACCGTTCCAGAATCCGGTTGAAGACGTTCTGCCAGCGCTCGCTGTCCTGGAACCGGATCATGCCCCGGAAGATCCGGCGGTTCGTCTCGAAGGAGAAGATGGTTCCGCTCAGCACGTCGTCGAACAGGACGTCGGCCTCGTTGTGGTTGTAGTCCATGACCACCTCCCGCGCCCGTTTCGTCATGGCCTCGCCCAGGTGCACGTCCATGCGGTGCTCCCAGTAGGAGTGACCCAGGGCCTTGCTGGAGCTGGTCAGGAGCAGTTGCCGTGGCACGAAGAAGTTGTGGGCGATGGTGTCCGCCGCCAGGTGACAGAGGTACCCGAGCCCGGCCGCCCGCAGCCGGTCGTTCCTCGCCCGCTCCAAGATCTCCTCCCCGACGTGCCAGTAATGGGAATGCCGGCCCGCGGGGACGTATTTCTTGGCGAACGAGATGTCGGCGGCCACGGACCCGTACAGGAAGCTGAGGGGGTGGGCCCGCAACACCGCCACGATGGCCGACGGGAGCAGGTACAGGGAGCCCAGCAGGTGCTCGCCCAGGTAGACATGCGTTCCCGGTCCGAACGCCCAGGCGGGGTCCGGCAGGATCAGGAGGATCGCCGGCGCGACCAGCGCCGGGACCAGCAATCGACGCACCCGGCTCGCTTCCGTCGTCAGCTCTTCAGCCGTTTGGCGCTCTTCTTCAGTGCGTCCTGGGCGGCGTCGACCTGGCCCTCCACCACGGCCGCGATCTCCTTCCGCGCGTCCGCCACGATGTCCGCCACCTCGGCGCGCAGGTCGTCCAGGACATCCCGGCCGGCACCCACCATCTCGTCGCCGCGCTTGCGTGCCGACGCGGCGCGCTGGTCGATGGCCTTCTTCGCCGTCTTGGCTCGCTTGTCCAGCTTCTTCCGGTACGGCGCGAGCTCCTTCATGATCCGCTCGCGCCGCGTCGGCGGCTCGGGCCGGAACAGCAGCGCCAGCCCCAGCCCGATGACCGCTCCTAGGCCAAGGGCGGCCAGGAAGTCCACGTTCTCGCCGTCGTCCCACAGGTCGTTCAGCAGGTCTTGCCACATAGCTCGCCTCCGTCGCGGTCTCCGTCAGCCGGCCTGGCGCTCCTCTTGCTTCGCCGGGGCCTCTTCGCCGTCCCGTTCATCGTCACGCAACGCTCGGGCCGCCGCGTGTGCGCCCCGGGCCGTGGCTGCGGCTTCGATGAGCAGCTCCTCGGCTTCTTCCTGCACCACCTCGAGCACGGTCGCCAACTTGCGCACCCGCTGCTCCGCCACGTCCGTGGCCTGGCGGATGCGCCGGTTGATCTCGTCCACCGTCTCCCGCACGGTGTCCGCCTCCTCACGGAGCCCGTCCACGAGCTCGTTCGCCCGCTCGGCAAGGCGCGTGGTCTGTTCCAGGAGCGGCTCCGTCCTGGGTGCCAGGTCGTGACGGACGGCGTTGAGCAGCTTGGTGGTCACGCGCAGGGTCCAGGCGAACATGACGGCCATCACGATGCCCAGGACGATGAGGACGGTCACGCCCACCGCGATGACCGTCTCCGCGGTGGCGATGCGGTCCAACGCAGCGGTCAGCTCGGGGCTCTGAGCGAGGGCAACGGCGGCGATGGTTGTCAAATGGGTCTCCCGGGTCCGTTCCTAGGCGTCGTCCTCGGCCTCGGCCCGTGGCGAGATCTCTCCGGCCCGACGAAGCAGGGCCCGGGTCATGAGGGGCCCGGACACCTCGCTCACCACGATGCCGAGCACGACCGTGCTGAAGAACACGTCGACGAGCGGGACCCCGCGCAACTCGAGCGCTCCGTAAGTTAACGTGATGCTCACGGCCATGGCCAGGCTGATGCCACCCTGGGGCACCAGCGCGAGACCGGTCCAGGATGGGGGGCGCAGGCCGCGGGGCGCGAGTCGAAGCGCCACCCAGCCCGCCGCCAGCTTGCCCAGGGCCCGGAGCAGAAAATACCCAAGGGCCAACGGCACGATGAGCCAACTCGGGAACTGCATCAGCGCGCCTGCAAGCACGAGCAGGATGACGTAGATCGGCTGCTCCCAGTTTTGCAGCACCGTGTAGACCCGGCGCTGCGACGGGGAGAGATTCGCGATGATCACGCCCGCGACGGCCGCCACGAACAGGGCGGACACACCCAGGTACAGCGCGGACCCCGCCGCGAACACGACCAGCCCCAGCAGGTACAGCGTCAACTCTTCACGGTCCGGCTTGGGCCGGGTCAGCCACAGGAAGAAGACGCCGAACACGATGCCCGCAGCCACGGCGATGGCGATCCAGGCCAGGAAGTCCAGGCGCGTCACGCCACCGCTCAGCGCGATGGGATGGTGGAGGGCGTAAATCACCTGGAGCGCGACGATGCCCACCAAGGCGTCCAGGCTGGCGATGAAGAAGAGGAGCTGCGACAGTCGGCCCCGGACGTTGAACGTCCGGCTGACGAGCGCCACGCCCGCCGGCGTGGAGATGCACGCTGTGGCGGCGGCGGCGTACACGGCCACCCGGGCCTCGGGCTCCAGCACGCCGAGCCACCGGAGCAGGGCGCCCCCGGCCGCAAGGAACACGACCAGCGTCAGGATCGCCTGGCCGATGGCGATGACGAGGTAGCTGCCCGGGAACTGCCGGAGCTGGCGTCGGTCGAGCTGCAAGCCGAACAGTAGACCGATCCAGCCGAGGCCCAGGGCGAGAAACGGGTAGAGCTGGCCCAGCACTTCCCGGGTCAGGAGGCCGAAGACGTGGCCGCCCAGGAGAAAGCCGAGGAAGACGAAATAGGTGCCCGTCGTGATGAAGAGGCGGGCGCCCAGCGGTCCCCGGGGCTCGGCGAACGAGAACCGGGCCCCGAGCAGCCCGAGCAGGACCAGCACGAGGACGCCGACCAGCGGATTCACGAGCGCCTCAGAGGTCGCCCTCGCCCAGCTCCGGTGCCAGGCCCACCACCCGGTCCACCGGGATGGTGAAGGCGATGCCCGTGGCCGGATCGTCGAAATCGCCGCAGACGTCCTGGAGCAGGGCGAGGGCCCGGTCCACCTTCTCGTCCTCCTTGATCACGCTGAAGATCGTCTGGTTCTGCGGGCGAGAGCGCGAGATGAGCGTCTGCAGCCCCGCGAAGATGGGAATGTCGTGGGAGAGCACGTGGCCCATCCCCTCGCTGTTGATCACCGTGGCGCCGGTGATACCCAGCTCGAGGAAGCCGGACAGGATCTCGTCCAGCTTCTCCTCGTCGTTCAGCACGACCATCAGCAATTGCACGGCCGGCCCCTCAACGCTGCTGTGCCTCGACCTGCTCGATCTCATCGAGCAGCGCTTCGGCGGTGGTGACGTGCTTCAACCGTTCCAGCGTTCCGGGATGCCGGAGCAGCCGGACGATGCGGGCCAGGATCTTGATGTGGAGTCGCGCACTCTCCGGCGGCGACAGCAGGAAGAAGAAGAGCCGGACCGACTCCATCTCCTCCGGCCCGAAGTCGGTGCCTTCGGGCGCTACCGCGATGCAGAGCACGGGCTCGTCCAGCGCGGCCACGGTGGCGTGGGGGATGGCGACGCCGCCTTCCATGGCCGTCGTGTGCGCTGCCTCCCGCTCCTGGAGCGCCTCCATGAGCGGCTCGGCGTCCTGGATGACCCCGGCAGCTTCGAGCATGTCGGTCAGCGTCCGGAGCGTCGCTTCGACCCCGCCCGGGGGGAAGTCGAGCGTCACCAGGTCGCGCCGAAGGTAGTCGCTGAGTCGCATGTCTGGCGCGTCGAGAGGAACACCGTCTGGCCGCTCATTCTAGACGAACCGCCGACGGGGGTCAACCGAGCCCGTCGTAGAGTTTCCCCATCGTTTCGGGCTCTTCACATGTTTCCGTCCCTGCGCC
>CAYQCY010000122.1:0-9689 GCA_964416095.1 uncultured Gemmatimonadaceae bacterium | reverse complement strand
CGTGGACGCCACCAGCCTTCTCGCCGACCCGACCCTCGGCGAAATGCACCTGGTCGACGGGGCCTGCCTCGGCGTAGCCCCGGTCGATGCCACCGCAACCCGCTGGAACGTGACGCTCGTGGTCACGGATCCCGGCGACGCGCTCCGCCGCGACGGCGCGTCCGCATTCTTCGCCCGTTGGCTGGAGCGCTTCCCCGGCGTACGGCCTGCGATCCGCCGCATCCGGCCCGACACGTTTTTGGCGTCCGGACCCTTCGACCGGCCGATCCGCTCGCCCATGCCGTGGCACCCGTGCTCGAGCGGGACGCCACCCCGGTCACCACCGGGCACCTCCGTCCGTACGCACGGGCACGGCGCCGGCTCGTGGGCGGGCCCGTGCGACTCCAGAAGCTCATCGAGGCCGTCCTGGCCAGGCCGCGCCTGGCCGACGCCGCCATCGGCCGCCTCGGCCGGGCCACCGCCCTGGCCGACGCCCTCGTGGCCGTGACCGGCGACCTGCGCCGTCCGGCCTCGCTCCTCGATCCGAGGCTGCTCTTCGACTTCCTCAGACCTTCCGTCGAGGGGGACGCATGATCCGAGTGGATGAGCGCACCGCGCGCGCCGGCCCCGAGACCTGTTTCCGCGTGGCCGCAGACGTGGAACGCTGGCCCGACATCCTGCCCCATTACCGAAACGGGCCCGACGCCTGGACCGGTACGCCCAGTTCTCCATCGCCGCCACCATCGGCCCACGACCTGCCTCTCCCACTCGTTCGGGTTCGGCGGCATCAACGCGGCCCTCGTCATCCGGGTCGCCTGAGCCGCTTGCACCGCCGTCGAACGTCACGCTAGCTTCCCGCGTGCAACCGACGACCGCCTCCCCGGACTGAGTCGATGGGGTCCTTCATTCCGCTGGGCCAGGTGCTGGGCCTGGCCTTCGCCTGCGGCCTCAACCTTTACGCCACCGTCGCGGCCCTCGGCATCCTGTCACGCCTCGGCCTCGCCGAGCTGCCGTCGGGGCTCCGCGGCCTCGAAGGCGGCCTCGTCATCGCCACCGCCGCCGCCCTCTACCTCGTCGAGGCCGTCATCGACAAGGTACGCCACGCCGACTCCCTCTGGGACGCCGTCCACACCTTCATCCGCCCGCCCGCCGCCGCGTTCCTCGCCGTCGCCGCGCTATGGCCCCACGGCATCGACACCAAGATCGCAGGCGCCGGGCTCGCAGGACTCGTCGCCCTCAGCGCGCACGGCGCCAAGGCCGGCTTCCGCCTCGCGCTCAACACCGAGCCGCGACCGGCTCTCACCATCACCATCAGCTTCCTGGAAGACGCCTTCGCCGTAACCCTCGCCGTCTTCGCCCTGCGCCAGCCGACCTGGGCCGTCATCGGCGCCGGCGGCGCCCTCGCCCTCGTCGCCCTCGCCGGCCACCGCCTCTGGCGCGCCTTCACCCTCGGCCTCAGGGCCCTCCTCGCCCGCCTGCGGGGATTCTTCGTTCCGGCCCGCTGGCGAGAGCTCGACGACCTGCCCAGGGACCTGCGCGAGCTCGTGGAGCCGACCCCCCTCGGCGCCGCACCGCCTCGCGTCGCCCGGGCCGGCATCAAGGGGCTCAAAGGCGTCGGCGCCTACCGGAGCGGCTGGCTCGTCGTCGCCAACGGCCGGCCCTCGTTCGTCTATCGGTCCCTGCTCGGCGGAAGGCGGTGCCCGCTCCCCACCAGCAGCGCGGTGCACGTGCGACCCGGCGTCTGGGCCGACTTCGTCCAGGTTGCCGCCGAGGACGGCCGCTACACCCTCCTCCTCCTCAAGGACGGGCCGGACACGGAGCTCGCACGGTCGGACCTCCAGCCCGGCAACGCATGAGCCGGCTCGTCCCCCGGCCGGGGCCGGCCGCGCGTCGTCCGGGACCCGCACCGGGCCGCGCGCTGCCTGCGGGACCGAGGAAAAACCGTAGGAATGCAGGAAGCGGCATGCGGCCGCGAAGGGCATACCAAGGGGGTTTACAGCGAAAAAGGTTGCGTATATACTTGTAAAGTCTTTGCTCCAAACTCTTTTTCTCGGGGTATGAGGGTGCGGCCTCCGACAACGCGATCCACCTGTTTCGGAGGCCTGTAAGAAGCAGCGAGCGTCGTACACCGGCGAGGCTCGCTGCTTTTCCGTTTCCAACCGGGTCATGAGGGTACGCACTACATGTTCGTGAGCTCCCGCGCACTGGATTCGTTCGATCAGTACCTCTTCGATGTAGAGAAGTACCCGTTGATCGAGGATCCCAAGGAGGAACGGCGGCTGGCGAGGGCAGCGCGCGCCGGCGACAAGGAGGCTGCCGAACGGCTGGTCACCGCGAACCTCCGGTTTGTGATCTCGTACGTGAAGAAGTACCAGGGCCGCGGTCTGGGTCTTGCCGAGCTGGTCTGCATCGGGAACGAGGGTCTCCTGAAGGCCGTCAAGAAGTTCGATCCGGACAAGGGCGTGAAGTTCATCTCGTACGCCGTGTGGTGGATCCGGCAGACGGTGTTGCAGGCGTTGGCCGAGCAGACGCGCTCGGTCCGGATCCCTCTGAACCAGAACTCGAACCTGGTGAAGCTGTCCCGCACCGAGACGGCGCTGACGCAGTTGCTGGGTCGGTCGCCGAGCGATCAGGAGATCGCGGAGCACATGGAGGAGCCCATCGAGACGGTGCGGGCGCTGCGACGCGTGGCGGCGTCGGAGCTGTCGCTGGATGCGCCCATCGACCGGGGCGACCGGGACAGCGCGTCGTTCGGGGAGCGTTTCGCGGGCATCGAGAGCGACGACATCGAGGACTCGGTGGAGTCCGGCGCCCGCCGGGAGTTCCTGGACCGGATGTTCGATAAGTACCTGACGGAGCGCGAGCGGAAGATCCTGTACCTCTACTACGGTCTGGACGACGGCGAGGAGCGCACGCTGGAGGAGATCGGCTCGCTGCTCGGCGTGACGCGTGAGCGGATCCGGCAGATCCGGAACCGTGCGTTCGAGAAGCTGCGGGAGAGCCCGGACGGGGAGGCGCTCGCCACGTTCTGGGCGAAGCAGTAGGATCGAGCCGTCGCGCGATCGACCGAAGGCCGGAGCCCGAGCGGGCTCCGGCCTTCGGTACATCGTGGAGCGTGTGGCGCGTTCCCGGACTGGCGTGACGGAGCGCTTCCCGCGTAGCCTGTAGGGACCGTACCTGGACCATGATCGCGAAAGGAATGACTGTTCGGTCGACCCGGCTGGCGCTGCTGTTGCTGCTCGTCCCGGGGCTGGCGCGGGCGCAGGCGGGCGCCTGGGACGACGCCCGGGCGCTGGCGCTGGTGCAGGCTGCGCGGGATGCCCGGGCGGTTACGTCCGATTCCGGGCTCGTGAGCTACGAGGCCCGGGCAGAAGGCCACGTTTACTTCTACCTGGAGCGTCCCGAGACGGGGGACCGGACGCTGGTCAAGGCGGACCAGATCGCTCTGGAGGTCTACTGGCGACGGCCGAACCTGACCAAGCAGCGCATCGTGGGGATGCGGGACCGGGACGTCCTGCCCAACAGGATGCACTACCACCTGGACCACCTGACGGTGGTACAGGATGAGTTCGCCGACAGGATCTATGTGGGCGAGGGCGACGAGGTCCGGGGGGCGCCTCACCCGGCCGCGCCGGGCTCGGACTCCGTCTACGCCTTCCGGCTGGCCGATTCTCTCGCCCTGCGCCTGCCCTCGCGGCCCCGGCCCGTGCAGGTCTACGAGATCCGGTTCAAGCCGCGGGACTTCGACCGCGCCGCCCTCATCGGGTCCATGTTCCTGGACCGGGACACGGGCGCCATCGTGCGGTTCAGCTTCACCTTCACGCCGGCCTCCTACGTCGACCCGCGCCTGGAGCAGATCCGGATCAGCCTGGACAACGGGCTCTGGCACGGGCGGTACTGGCTGCCCGACGAGCAACGCCTGGAGATCCGCCGCCAGCTCCCCCAGTTCGACGTGTCCGTATCCAGCGTCATCGCGGGCAGCTTCCGCATCACCGACTACGTGCTGAACCCGCCCATCCCGGTGGCGTTCTTCCGCGGCTCGCCCGTCGTCGCCCTGCCGCCCCGCGCCCGGGCCGCCTACGACGACTACGAGATGGAGCTCATGGAAGGCCTGAAAGACCACGGGCTCGACCCCGACCCGGACCTGGAACGCATCGAGTCGGCCGTCCAGGAGATCGTGGGCCGTCAGGTCACCGGCGCGCTGCCACCGCTCCGGCCACACATCCCGTCCGTCTCCGACGGGGTCCGCTACAACCGGGCCGAAGAGGCGTTCCTCGGCGCGGGCCTCGCCTACCGGCCCGCCGACCGCTGGGAGGTGGAAGGGTCGGCGGGCTACGCCACGGGGCCCGGCCACGTGCACGGCCGTCTCCGGGTCGAAGCGGACCTGCTCGGGGCGCGGTGGGCCGTCACCGGCTACGCCAACGGCACGGGCGACTTGGGCCAGACGCCCGGCGCGCCCGGTGCGCTCAACACGCTGTCCACGGCGTTCGGCGGCATGGACCACCTGGACCCGTACTACGCGACCGGCGCCAGCCTCGAGGTGGCCACGCCGGGCGTTCTGGTGGACCGGACGACGCTGCGACTCGCGGTCGAGGACCACGCCGCCGCGACCATGACCGCGACCGGCGGCCTGGTAGGCGCGGATTCCGTGTTCCGAGCCGTCCGCTCCGTCACGGAAGGCCGGTTCCTCGAGGTCACGCTCGCGGCAGCCCGAGCCCCACGCCGCGCACCCGGTCTGGACTGGCACGGCAACGGTGAGATGACCGGAGGTTGGGGTCCGGACAGCCGCTACACCCGCTCCGACCTACGACTGGGCCTGCGCTGGAACGGACAGCGCGCGGCGCTGCTCGGCAACGTGGCCTTCGGCGCCGTGTCCGCCCGCTCCGACGCGCCACCGCCGCAGCGGCTGTTCCTCCTCGGCGGCTACGGCACGTTGCCCGGCTACCCGTACCGGGGCTTCGCCGGCGACCGCTACGCCTCCGCCCGCCTGGAGCTGGCGCAGTCGCTGGGGACGCCGCTCCTCACCGGCCATCTCATGACCGCCGCCGGTTGGGCCGGCCTGGACACGACCCCGCCCGGCGACTGGCCCGTTACCGACACCGACGGCGTCCGCGCAAGCTACGGCATCGGCCTGGGCCTCTTCTGGGACATGCTCCGCGTCGAGGCCTGGAACGGGACCCGGGACGGCCGCTGGCAGCTCCTGGTCTCGCTGCACCCGGACTTCGTCGGGGTGCTCTAGGAGGCGACGGCCTCCTCCTTGGCATCCTCGGCGGCAGGCACGCTCTTCCGCCCGTTCGGCGTGCCGAGCATGACCAGCTCCCGCACGTTGATCTCCGCCGTCGGGATGGTGACGCCGTTCTTCTCGTACGCATCGTACTCCATGCGACCCTCGACATAGAGGCGGTCGCCCTTCCGGATGTACTCCTGGGCCAGCTCCGCCAGCTTGCTCCACAGCGTCAGCCGGTGCCACTCCGTCCGGTCCTCGAAGTCGTCGCCCTTCGGGATGCGCCGGTTCGTCGCCAGCGAGAAGTGGGCGACCGTGCTCCCCGACGCCGTCTTCTGGACCTCCGGGTCCCGTCCGACGTGCCCCACCAGGATGATCTTGTTCACCGAGCGGCTCATGCGGCCCTCCTCCACGAACGTGCTGCGGCCGGGCACCTCCCGGCCGTCGGTTCGCAGGATGCAGGCGGCGGCGGGGCAACGGGATAGCCATTGGAGACGATCTTGAAGGGCCGGTGATGCCGTCCTGGACGGCCGGAGGGCTCGCTGTCGCTCGCCGAGGAGGCGCCTGCTGAGGAAGACGCCAAGCCGGAAACCTGCGCCCACGCGAGAGGTTGAGTCGTGACCGGTCGCCCGTGACCTCACGGCCCCGGTCGACCTCTCGGTCTACTTGCACTCGAACCAGCTCCGGCCCGTGCCCGTGTGCACTTCCAGGGGCACGGACAGCTCGGCGGCGTGGACCATGCGGTCGCTGACGAGGCCGCGGATCTCGTCGACCTCGTCGTGCGGCACCTCGAAGACCAGCTCGTCGTGGACCTGGAGGAGCATGCGTGCGCCGGAGGCGCTGCCGGCGAAGTCGTCGTGTATGGCGAGCATGGCGCGCTTGATGATGTCGGCGGCGCTGCCCTGGACGGGGGCGTTGGTGGCGGCCCGCTCGCCGAACTGGCGGACGTTGTAGTTCTTGCTCTTCACCTCGGGGATGTAGCGCCTGCGGCCGGTGATGGTCTCGACCCAGCCCTGCTCGTAGGCCCGCTCGATCTGGGTGTCCAGGTAGGCGCGGACGCCGGGGAACTTGGCGAAGTAGGCGTCGATGTACTCCTTCGCTTCGTCGTACGAGGTGCCGAGCTGCTTGGCCAGGTTGAAGGGCCCGATGCCGTAGACGGTGGCGAAGTTGATGGTCTTGGCCCGCTCGCGCATGACGGGCGAGACGTCGTCCAGGGGCACATCGAAGACGCGGGACGCGGTCTGCCGGTGCACGTCGACGCCCTTCCGGAACGGCTCGGCGAAGCCCTCGTCGCCGGAAAGGTGGGCGAGGATACGGAGCTCGATCTGGGCGTAGTCCGCGGCCAGGAAGGTGAAGCCGTCGGCGGGCACGAACCCCTTGCGGATCTCCGCGCCGATCTCGGTGCGGACGGGGATGTTCTGCAGGTTCGGGTCGCTGGAGGAGAGGCGGCCCGTGGCGGCGACGGTCTGGTTGAAGCTCGTGTGGATCCTTCCCGTCTCCGGGTTCACCAGCAGCGGCAGGGCGTCCACGTAGGTGCCCTTGAGCTTGTCGAGCTGGCGGTACTCCAGGATCAGGGTGGGGATGCGGTGGCCCTGCTCGGCCAGCTCCTCCAGGACGGACGCGTCGGTGGACGGGCCCGTCTTGGTCTTCTTGATGACGGGCAGCTCCAGCGTCTCGAAGAGCACCTCCCGGAGCTGGGGCGTCGAGTTGATGTTGAACTCGCCGCCGGCCTCCCGGTAGATGTCCTCCTCGATGAGGGTGAGCTCCTTCTCGAGCTTCGCCTGGAGCTCCTGGAAGACGTCCTCGTCGATGGCGATGCCCACCGTCTCCATGTCGGCCAGCACGCCGATGAGCGGCATCTCCAGGGTGCGGAATAGCTCCGTCAGGGCGTAGCGGTCCAGGTCTTCCGCCAGCTCCTCGCGCAGTCTCAGCACGATGTCGGCGTTCTCGCAGGCGTACTCGGCGGCGCGACCCACCTCCGCCTCCGCCGGCGAGATCCGGTTGCGGCCGGTGCCGCACAGGTCCGTCAGCGTCATGGCACGATGGCCGAGCCTGGACAGCGCGACGGCGTCCAGGTCGTGCTCCCGTTGCCCGGGATCCAGCAGGTAGGAGGCGATCATGGTGTCGAACGACCCGCCCCGGAGCGTGACGCCGGCCCTGCGCAGGAGGAGCATGTGCCGCTTCAGGTCGTGGCCGACCTTCTCAACGTCCGCGTCCTCCAGCACCTCGACCAGGGGTGCCATCGCCTCCGTGTCCAGCGGCGGCAGGTTCAGCTCGACGTCGCCGCCCAGGTCCAGCTCGCCGGGCCGCACGTGCCGGAGCGGCAGGTACGACGCTCTGCCCGCGGCCGTCGCCACCGCCAGGCCCACGACCTCGGCCCGCATGGCGTCATCCGTGGTGCCGAGCACGCTCACCGCGATCCGGTCGGCGGCCCGGGCCGCCTTCGCCACCTCCTTCACCCCGGCGGCGCCGTCCACGGTCGCGTACGCGCCCTCCAGCGCTTCCGTCTCCGGCTCCGGCGTCGCGATCTGCCGGACCATGGAGTGGAACTCGAGCTTCACGAAGACGTCTTTCAGCGCTTCCCGGTCCGGCTCCGCCACCCTGAGCGCGTCCAGGTCCAGCTCGACGGGCAGGTCCCGCTTGATCGTCACCAGCTCCCGGGACAGGAGCACGTCGTCCCGGTGCTCCGTCAGCGCTTCCCGGGCCCGCTTCCCCTTGATCTCCTTCGCCGCGTCCAGCATGGCGTCCAGGTCGCCGTACTGGTCCAGCAGCTTCGTCGCCGTCTTCGGGCCCACGCCGGGCGCGCCCGGCACGTTGTCCGAGCTGTCGCCGATGAGGGCCAGGTAGTCCACGACCAGCTCCGGCGGCACGCCCAGCCGCTCCGCCGCGTTCCGCGCGTCCACCCACTCCTCGTCCACGCCCGCCGAGCCGCCGCGGCCCGGGTTCAGCAGTGCCACCCCGTCCCGGATGAGCTGGTAGAAGTCCTTGTCCCCGGACACGATCACCGTTTCCAGCCCCGCCGCCGCCGCCTTCTCCGCCAGCGTGCCGATGACATCGTCGGCCTCCTGCCCCTCCAGCTCCAGCACGGGGATGCGGAACGCCTCGACCATCTCCCGGATGCGCGGAAGGCCCGCACGCAGCTCGTCCGGCATCTTCTCCCGCGTCGCCTTGTACTCGGGGTACAGCTCCTCTCGTTCGCTCGTGCCCGCGTCCATGACCACGCCCAGGTAGTCCGGATCGTGCTCCTCCAGGATCTTCATGAGGAAGCGCGCCATCCCGAACGCCGCCGACGTGTTCTCCCCCTTCGAGGTCGTGAGCGGCCGGCTGATCATGGCGAAGAACGCACGGTAGATCAGCGCGTAGCCATCGATCAGGAAGAGCCTGGGCTTCGTCTTGTCGGGCACGTTCATGGGTTCAGCCGTCAGCCTTCAGCAGTCAGCACCGGGACGCCGGGTCCGCACGCTCGCGTTGGAGAGCATCCTTGCGCGCGTTCTCAGCTTGGCCCGGCGTCAGGGCCGAGGCAAGCCCGGGACAGCCTGGCCGCCCGGGGCCCTTGCCCCCGCCACCCTCGCCTCACCCTCCTCGTACCATCCCTGAAACCGCGACCGCCCCGCCGGCTCAGAGCCGGCGGGGCGGTCGCCCAAAGCCCAAAGGTCAGGGATCGCTACAGGCGCTGGACGTTCGCGGCCTGGAGGCCCTTTTCCGTCTGGCGGACTTCGAACTCCACCTCCTGGCCCTCGGAGAGGGTCTTGAAGCCTTCCATGTCGATCGAGGAGAAGTGCACGAACACGTCGTCGCCCTCGGGCTGCTCAATGAAGCCGTATCCCTTGGCATCATTGAACCACTTGATCCTGCCCCTGGCCATGGGCCTGTCCTCCGTTCAACGGGTACTCACGTACACGGCTAACAGCGAAGGCGAAGGTAAGAACCGATTTCGTGGCCCGTCAAGGAAAACGTTTGTTCAGGAGTTCAGCCCAGGAGCAGGACCGCGGCCCAGGTCGCCGCGGCGCCGACAACCGGGAGGGCCAGGTTGTCATCCGTCTTGAAGGGCAGGCCCTCGATGAAGGTGGATGCGAGAGCGGCGACGGCCGCGGGCAGAACGCCGATGCCGGGTGTGATCCAGCCGGCGAAGAATGCGCTGAGTAGGAACGCGAGAGATCCTTCCAGGCTCTTGCCCCAGGGGTAGCGGATGCGACCCCATGCCCGTCCGACGAGTGCGCTGGCCGCATCGCCGACGCCGGCGTAGAGCATCCCTGCTCCCGCGAAGCGAGGTTCGAACATGAGGGCGGCCAGAAGAAAGCCCAGGGCCAGGGAGGTGGCGCCGGTGAACCCGTCTTCCTCGTGCGGGCGTAGCAGGTCGCCGAGGGTCTGGAGGAAGCGGATCTGGACGCGATGGATGGTCCTGCGGAGGATCTCGGTGAAGAGGGCGACGGCCACGGCGGCGGCCAGGATGACGCAGCCGGTCAATGGTGGCAGGATCCAGACC
>CAYQCY010000121.1:0-9846 GCA_964416095.1 uncultured Gemmatimonadaceae bacterium | reverse complement strand
TACGGCGAGGGGGATATGGCGAGGGGGATATGGCGAGGGGGATACGGCGAGGGGATGCGGCGAGGGGATGCGGCGAGGAGGGGTTTGCGGTGGGTGGGTGGAGCGTCTACCGTTCAGGTCTTGCCGATCCACCGACCTCTTGAGAAGGTGCCATGTCGAAAGGTCTCGTAGCGCTGTCGTGCGCCGTGCTGGTCCATGCCATTCCTCTGGCCGGCCAGACGTCGGACGCGGAGCTTGCCGCGGCGGTGGAGCGGGTCGCGGACGAGATCATCGCATACAGGCACGACATCCACAGGCACCCGGAGCTGTCGAACCGGGAGCTCCGCACGGCGGGGCTGGTGGCGGACCATCTGCGGTCGCTGGGTATGGAGGTCCACACGGGGATCGCCCACACCGGCGTCGTCGGGATATTGCGCGGCGATCCGTCGGGGCCTGTGGTGGCCGTCCGGGCCGACATGGACGCCCTGCCGGTCCGGGAGGCGAGCGGACTGCCGTTCGCCTCCACCTTGAAAGGCGAGTATCTGGGGCGCGAGGTCTGGGTCTCCCACGCCTGCGGCCACGATGTGCACGTCGCCATCCAGATGGGTGTGGCTGCCGTGCTGGCGTCCATGATGGACGAGCTTTCCGGCACCGTGATGTTCATCTTCCAGCCGGCGGAGGAGGGGGCGCCCCCAGGCGAAGAGGGCGGAGCCGAGCTCATGCTGAAGGAAGGCGTGTTCGAGCTGCTGCGCCCGGACGCCATCTTCGGCCTGCACACCGCCGGCCTGCTCGACCTGGGCCAGATCCGCTATACGCCCGGCCCCGCCTACGCCGCGGCGGACCGGTGGTACGTCACGCTCCGGGGCCAGCAGGCCCACGGGGCCAGCCCCCACGAGTCCGTCGACCCCACCGTCATGGCCGCCGAGGCCGTCCTGGCCCTCCAGTCGATCCGGGCCCGGAACATGGACCCCATGGAACCCGGTGTCGTGAGCGTCGGCATCATGCGCGGCGGCGAGCGGAGCAACATCATCCCCATGGAGATGTACCTGGAAGGGACGGCCCGCACCTATTCCGAGGAGGCACGCCGCCTCGTGGAGCGGCGCATGGGCGAGATCTTCGCGGGGGTAGCCGCCGCCCACGGGGGCACGGCCGACTTCACCTACGACCGGGGCGTCCCGGTCACCATCAACGATCCCGATCTGACGCGACGCATGGTGCCGAGCCTCGAGCGGGTCGTGGGCGCCGAAAACGTCCGGGAACGGGACCCCATGACCGCCGCGGAAGACTTCTCCTTCTTCGCCAACGAGGTCCCGGCCTTCTACTTCAACCTGGGCACCCAGCACCCCGACCACCCCTCCGGCGGGCACCATACACCGACCTTCCGCGCCGACGACCGCGCCATACCCATCGGCATCCGGGCCATGACGACCGTCGTACTCGACTTCCTCCGGCGGTGAGTCGAGGAGGACACGGCGAGGGCGACAGGTGAAGTGCCGGGGGAAGGATCAGGCACACTGTACTCCGGGACGGCAGCGCCAGCTCCGGACGACGCCGCCCAGACCGTACCAGCAGCTTCTTCGCGCCGCAGTGCGGGTGCCGCTGCCGCACCTCGTCGCGGTGCCCGTTTGCCGACACCCGGTGTTGCCCATGCCTTGAGACTCGAGTGTTTCCGATGTCCTGAGACTACCCCTCGCAGCCCTCGCCGTACCCGCCTCGCCGTACCCGCCTCGTCTCGGCCTCCTCGTTGTTCACACCTCGCTTCACCCACCTCGACTCATCGCCTACGTGCGGCGCTCGATCTTCTTGGCGGCAGGGAAGAGAACGTTGTTCAGGATGAGCCGGTACCCCGGCGAATGCGGGTGGAGGTCGAGGTTGGTGGGAGCATCGCCGATCTGGTGCTGCGGGTCCTCCGGGTCGTGACCGCCCAGGAAGGTCCAGGTGCCTTCGCCGAAATTGCCGTGGACGTACTTGACCCACGGCGCGCCCGGCTCTTCCGCCAGCACGATGACGCCGGGCTTGAGCCGGTCCCTGTTGAAGGAGGTGGTCAGGCCGTAGAACCCTGGAAGCACGTTCTCATGGTTCTGGACGAGCATGGACGGCACCGGGTCGAACTTGGCGCTGAAGTCGAACAGGGTGAACGCGCCCAGGGGCTCGCGCCACGGGGTGTTGACCTGATGGCCGTCGATGTCGCTGAACGCGTTCACCGCCGGGTTCACCTGGAGCTCGGCGCCGTGGAAGCCGAAGGTCCCGGACCAGTCCAGGTGCGCCGTCGCATCGGGTCGAGGCGGCGTCCCGTCGCTGAAGGACGGGGCGATGTCGACGCCTTCCGCCGCCAGCGCCAGCTCGATGGTCTCCGTGGCCGTGCACATGGCGAAGAGCAGCCCACCCCCGGCCACGTAGTCGCGGATGGCGCGGGCCACGGCCTTCTTCAAGGCCGGCACGTGCGGATAGCCGAACTCCCGGGCCACGGCCTCGTTCCGTGCGACCTCCTCTTGCAGCCAGGTCTGGCCGGCGTAGTTGATGTAGAACTTCGAGTACTGCCCGGTGAAGTCCTCGTGGTGAAGATGGAGCCAGTCGTACACGTCCAGGCGTCCCCGGAGCACGTCCGGGTCCCAGACCTTGTCGTAGGGGATGTCGGCGTACGTGAGGGCGAGGGTGACGGCGTCGTCCCAGGGCGAGGTGTTGGGCGGGGTGTAGACGGCCACGCCGGGCGCCTTCTCCAGCACGACGCTCTCCATGTTCGACGCCTCGATGGCGGCCCGGATCCGGGCGATGTCGGCGGCCGAGACGCGCTCGACGGTCACGCCCCGGAGCGCGGCCTGCCGCTCCACGGCGGGGCCACCGGGTAGCAGGAACGAGCCGGCCCTGTAGTTGAGCAGCCACTCGGCGGGCTCGCCGTGCTCCAGCACCCAGTAGGTCAGACCGTAGGCTTTGAGGTGATTCGTCTGGTCACCGTCCATGGGCACGAGGAGCTGCTGCGCTGCGGCTCCGGTCCCGGCCACCCACATCAACAGGACGGCCGTGGACAGGACCCGGACCTTGCCGGACCCACTCGGTCGCCTGCCCGTCATGGCACCGACTCCTCCTTGGGCGGCACGCGGCCGCGAAGCAGGCCCAGCTCCCGCCGTGCCTGGGGCACGAGAGGGCTGGACGGATACTCCAGGATGAGACGCTCGAGCAGCGTTGCTGCTTCGGATGGATCGGTGCTGTCGGCCAGGGACCGGGCCAGCTCCAGGAGCGCGCCGGGCGCCTCGTCGGCGGCGGGGTAGGAAGCGACGAGGCGCCGCCGGATCGTCGTCGCGGCGTCGGTCTCGCCCGCCTGATCGGCCAGGGTCGCGGCGTACGCCAGGAGCGGTGCCCGGTCCGCTTCCGGCAAGGTGTCGACGGCCCCGGCGATGCGCCCGGCCGTACCCGTCGGCACGGCTCCCACCACGGGAACGGCGACGCCCAGCACCGCAGCGGCCTCCTGCGAGATCGTGCCCAGCAAGCCTGCCATCGCCAGGGCGTCCGTCGCGACCCGGCCCTCGAGGCGCGGCGCCACCTCCATCAGGGCCTCACGAGCGGACTCGGCATCACCCCGAGCCAGGGCCAGTCGACCGCGGAGCAGGCCGGACCTGGCACCCGGGGAGCCGGCGACCAACGCGGCAGCGGGGGCGGTGTCGCGCCGGGCCAGGTACGCCGCCGCCAGGTCGGCGGTGACGCTGTCCACCTGGGGCGCGTCCGGGAACTCCTCCCGGAGCGCGGCCAGGGCGTCGGCCGCGTGCTCCAGCTCCCGTTCTCCGATCAGCAATCGCACACGCAGAACACCGGCCCGGCGCCGTTCCGGAGCCCCCGGCCGGAAGGCGGACGCCACGGCCCGGTAGCTCTCCCTGGCCACGGCGGTGTCGCCCACGGCGAGGGCCAGCTCGGCGATGCGGCTGCGGACCGCCGGGTCGTCGTCCAGGGCGCCGGAGCGGAGCAGCTCCCGGTACGCCCAGTAGGCCAGCGAGTCCAGGCCGTGGCGGTCGGCGCTCGCGGCCACGCCCGTGAGGAAGGCCCGGCGGTCGTCCGCGACGAGCTCGGTCGCCAGACGCCCGGCTTCGTCCCGTGCGTACCGGGCCCGTCCCACCTGGATGGCCAGATCCACGGCCGCCTTGCGCCGGGCCGGCGTGGGATCGGCCCTGGTCAGGCGGTCCAGCAGCGCCGGCATCATGAACGCCCCACCGTCCGGAAGCGCCATGAGACGGCGTCTGACCTCGGGGTACCCCACGGCCTGCCTGCCGATGGCCCGGTCCCAGGCCCGGAGCGCGGCGTCGTAGCGGCCCATGCCGGCGTACAGGTCGCCCAGCTCAACATCCAGCGAGGCGTCCTCTACGGCGCGGCGACCCCGCTCCAGCAACGCGATGGCCCGGTCCGTCCGGCCCCGTCCGCGCCAGACCCGGGCCAGCTCCCGGTACGGTGCGGGCTCACCCGGGACCGCGTCGGTCCAGGCCTCGCCGGCGGCCTCCAGCTCGGTCGGCCGGTCCAGGTCGTCGAGAGCGCGAACCCGCAGCCGGTGCCCGATGGCCGAGCCCGGCGCGGCCGCCAGGAACCGGTCGAGGACGGGCAGCACGGCATCGAGCCGGTCGCGGGTGCGGAGCACGCGCTCGAGTCCCAGGAGCCCGGGCACCGAGGTCGGTCGGTCCTCCAGCAGGCGACGGAACGCCGCCTCCGCGCCTGCGAGATCGCCCGCCGCCTCTCGCGCGCTCGCCGCCCGCAGCATCCGGACCTCGTCCACGCCGGCGTCCGGCTCCTGCGCGGTCGCGGGCACCGTCAGCAGCAGAGCGAGACAGGCCAGCCCCGCGCCGATCGGTGCGCGGCGGGATCCCCGTCCAGGGCTCACGGGGGACCTCCTCGCTCCCCGGCTCGTTCCCGGTTGAGCCGGTCGAAGTATTGCAGGATGAGGGTCCGGTACGCCGGGGCCAGGGTCCGGAGCACGGCCGGGTCCGGTGGCGGGAAGACGGTCCGTTCCAGCAGGGTCCGATCGAGACCGGACAGCTCCGCCGGCTCCACGCCCTCGGGCCGCGTCGCCGTTCGCCGCTCGCTGTACTCGTCCCGTTCCAGGCTCCGCCCCGCGTCGAGCAGCCTGTGGAAGAGGCGCTTCTGGCGGCGGAGCGTCTCGGGGTCCAGCCGTCCGCCGTCCAGCTCCTCGGCCAGGCGGTCCGCCTCCCGGGCGAGAGCGCCCAGGTCTCCGGCGACGTCGTCGTCTCCACCCGCCCGGTCCATGCGACCCAGCCCTTCGCCGATGGCGCGCTGCTCCGCCGCCAGCTCCCGGAGCTGCCGGGCAAGGGCCCGGGCACCCAGGTCCATGGGCGCCAGGGCACCGGTGCGCCCGTTCAGCTCGCCCTGCTGCCGGGCCATCTCCGCCAACTGCTCCAGGACCCTGTCCATGCCGGTGCCGGCGTCCGACGCGGCGATGCGATCCGCGTTGCGCAGGAGCGCATGCGCGACCCGATTCAGGGCGTCGACGCTCCGGGCCGCCTCGTCGGCGGGCACGTCCCGGGCGCTCGACCGCTCCAGGCCTTCCTGGATCTCCCGCATCCCGTCCATCGCCCGACCCAGCGCCGCGCTCACCTCACGGTCCACGAGAGCCGAGCGTCGGGCCGCGTCCCCGAGGTTCCGGCCCAGCTGCTCCAGCCCCTGCTGCAGCGCCGCCTGCTCCCCCTGGAGCTTCTGCTTCGCGGCCGGAGAGGCGCCCCGCGCCCGCGCCCGTTCCAGCTCCTGCCGCAGGGCCTCCTGGCGCCGCGCCATCGCCAGCGCGTCACCCGTCGCCTGGCCCACGGCGGCCCGGACCTCGTGGCGCCACGCCGACGTCATGCCCTCCCGCGCTCGCTCGAGCCGGTCCGCCGACCGGGACAGGGTCTCACTCGCCCGGGCCGCCGTACGTACCGCCTCCCCGGCGCGGGCCGCGAGCTCCGCCGCAGCCCGGCGCATCAGATCTTCCGCCGAGCCGGTCTCCTGCCGAGCACTGTCCAGGGCCGCGGACGTACGTTCCTCGCCGAGCCGATCCAACCGGCCTTCAAGGCGGGCCAGCGCTTCCTCGAGCGCACCGGTCCGGTCCGCCAGCTCGCGCTGCTGCACCGCCCGGCGCTCCCTGTCCGGTGCCGGCGACGCCATGTCCGATTCCATTCCCCGGACCAGAGCCTCCTCCTGTTCCGCCGTCTCACGAACGGCCCGGGCCAGGGCGTTCATCTGGTGCTCCACCGCCGCACGCCGGGCGAGCTCCAGGCTCTGCTCCAGAGCCCGTCGGAACTCGCCCTGCCGGGCGGCGAGCGCCTCCAGAGCGTCCCGCACCGCCTCCGGGTCCATGGACCCGAGCGCTCGACGCAGCTCGTCCAGTCGCTCCCGGAGCTCGGACCCCGCCAGCTCCTCGTACAGCGTCCCGAGCTCACGCAGCCGTTCCCGGATGTCAGGATCGGCCAGGCCCGCCTCCTCCACGGCCCGCTCCAGCGCCCGCGTTTGCTCGCTGAGCGCCTCGACGCGCTCCAGCAACGCCTCCTGCTGCTCCAGCACGCGTCGGGCCTGCTCGGCCTCGGCGAAGCCCATGCGCCGGGGCTCTCCACGGCGGGCCCGGGACGCCTCGGCGCGAGCCGCGTTCCGGCTCAGGTCACGGACGGAGCGTTCCAGGTCCCCGGCCGCCTCCGCCGCCGTGTCCGCGGCCGCCGTCAGGCGGTCCACCCCCTCCACGGTCCGCTCCCGCAGCTCGGCCATCCCCGGGAGCCGCAAAGCGTACGTCCTGGACCGTCCCGTCCCCGGCCCGGGCGCCGCATCGGTCACCCGTACGAAGTAGCGCAGGGTGTCACCCGGCAGCATTCGCTGCTCCGTGGCATCCAGCAGGCCGTCCAGCAACGACCGTTCCCGACCTCCGGCAGGGATGGTGTCCACGCGCTCGGGGCCCCGATCGCCCAGCGCGCTCACGCGCCAGCTCACGACCTCGGCCAGCACGACGCCGTGGTCGTCCCGCGCATCCGCACGGATCGGCTGGACCATCGTGGGCGGCATGACCGTATCGACACCCGGGAAGACCACGCTGACCCTGGGCGCCTGGTCCGGGACCACCGTGACCTCCAGGGGTGCCGGTACCAGGCCCGGCGGCCGACCGGCCCGGTCCTCCAGGACCCAGTCGTAGCGTCCGCTCCGGTCCGGGACCCAGCTCACGGCGAACCCGTTCTCCTGCGTGGCCAGCCGGACCGTGTCGTCCCCGGAGACGAGCGCCGCGCCGCCGGGAGCCCGTGTGGTACGGCCCCGGATGCCGATCCGGGTCCCGGCCGCAATCCGGAGAGGAGGCGGCTCGGTGTCGTAACGGTCCGGGGGCCGGTCCAGGTAGCGGGGATACTCCACCACCACGGCGAGGGACCGGATCAGGAGCGGGTCCACCGGCACCACGCGGAAGGTGTCCGTCCTGGCCCCGTCCGCCGTCTCGACCCAGTAGCGGAGCGGTGCGTCCACCGGGCCCAGTGCCACCGCGCCACGCCCGTCCTGCAGCGCCACGCGCCGGAACCCGGGCACCGCGCCCGTGGCCCGCCACCGGACCGTGGCCCTGGTCCGTCCCCGGCCCAGGATCTCGACCGGCAGCAGCTCGCCGCGCGGCACCCGGGCATCGCCCGGCTCCACGCCCAGGGCCGGGAGATCCCGGTGCAGGTGGGCGACGGGGTCCAGCAGGGGTCGCCACGCCGCGCCGGCGCGCTCCGGCGCCGCCAGACCCAGCCCGAGGACGACGATGCCCAGGCTCAAAGCCGCTCCCAGCCACCGCCGCAGCCGCCGCACCGCGCATCGGCCTGCCCGACCCGTGGCATGCACCGGGGAGATACCCCCGAGCCCCTGTGCCATGCGTGTTTCCTCGAGGCTCCTCAGCGCGGCCGAGGTGCCGGTCGGGACGGCGTCGATCAGCTCGAGCACGCCGCGCAGCCGGCCCTCGGGCCAACCCAGCTCGGCCTCCATGGCCGCCCCGACGCTCCGGTCGTCCACCGCCCGGACCCAGCGCAGCAGGCCCAGGACCAGCCCTCCGACCGCGGCGCCCAGCAGCGCGACGGTCACCGCCAGCGGCCCCGGACCCGGGGCCCACCCGTTCGGGCCGGCCAGGAGCCACGCGGCCAGTAGTCCGGCTGCGGCAATGGTGGCCACGCCGGCGACCGTGGCCGCCATCCCGACCCGCCGGAGCCAGCGCCGCGCCCGATCGACCCGGTCCCGCACCGTCGACGCTTCCCTCACGGCGCCTCCTGGGCCAGGGCGAAGAGGAAAAGGTTCACGCCCATGCGCAGTGCGGCCTCCCGCAGCTCCGGCGGATCGCCGTGGACCCCGGCGTCCTCCCAGCCGTCACCCAGGTCGGACTGGTAGCTGTAGAAGACCACCAGGCGACCCTGGTGGAAAATGCCCAGTCCGACCGCCGGCTCGCCGTCGTGCTCGTGGATCTTGGGCAGGCCTTCGGGGAAATCGTAGCGGAGGTGATACACCGGGTGGTCCGGCGGCACCGGCACCAGCTCGGCGTCGGGGAAGACCCGGCGGATCTCCCGACGAAAGCTCTCGTCGAGGCCGTAGTTGTCGTCCGCGTGCAGGAACCCGCCGGAGGTGAGGTGGCGGCGCAACGCGCGCACTTCGGCGTCGCTCAGGCGGATGTTGCCGTGCCCGGTCAGGTAGAGATACGGGTAGGAGCGGAGCTCCGGGTCCGTCGGCCGCACCGTCGCCGCCCGGTCGGCCACGGGGATGCCCGCTCGCTCGCGAATCGCCCGGAGCAGGTTCGGCAGGCTCGACGGGTTCGCGTACCAGTCGCCACCGCCGTCGTACTGGAGCCTGGCGACGGTAAGGGACGCGCCCTGCCGCGGAACAGGGCCCCACGCCAGCAATAGTGCGAGAATCAGGGCGCTCCGGATGCGTCCTCCTCCTTCAGGCTCTGAACGATCTCGTAGACCCGGTTCCGGGGCACGCGGAGCCGCTTCGCCACCTCCCGCGCCGCCGCGCTGGGTCGGAGCCCCTCGCCCAACAGCGCTCCCGCCAGCGCTCGCACCGCGTCCACGTCCACGTCCGCGCCCACCGCCCGGGCACCATCCACCACCACCACGACCTCGCCTTTCACGTCGCCGTCAGCAAACCAGTCCACGGCGCCGGCCAGGCTGTCCCGGACCACCTCCTCGTGCACCTTGGTCAGCTCCCGGGCGACCGCGACACGACGCCCGGGCCCGCACACCTCCACCAGATCCCGGAGCAGGCGAACCAGCCGATGAGGTGACTCGAACAGGACCGTGGCGTGCTCCGCCGCCGCCACGGCCTCCAGCGTGTCGCGCCGGCCCGCACCGGCCTTCGGCACGAATCCCAGGAACGTGAACGGGACCGGCTCGAACCCGGATGCCACCAGGGCCGCCAGGACGGCGGAGGGGCCGGGGACCGGCACCACATCGTGTCCCGCTTCCAGGGCCCGGGCGACGAGGCGGTGGCCGGGATCCGAAAAGAGCGGCGTGCCGGCGTCCGAGACGAGCGCCACGTCGTCGCCGGCGTCGAGCCAGGCGACCAGCTCCTCGGCCCGGGCGGCTTCGTTGTGCTCATGGGCGGAAACGAGAGGCGTGTCGATGGCGTAATGGCGCGTCAGGATGCGTGTGCGCCGCGTGTCCTCGGCCAGGATGCGGTCCACGGCACGCAACACGTCCGCCGCCCGCTGCGTCAGGTCGTCCAGGTTGCCGATCGGCGTGGAGACTACGTAAAGACGGGCCATCCCCTTCAGATACTCCGCTGCGGCGCCGGAGTTCGCCGGCGCCGCAGCGGTTCGAACAGCGACCGCCCCGCGGGGCGGTCCGGAAGCACTAGTCCAGGAACTCCTTGATCTTCCGCTCCAGCTGCGGCCTGGGTACCGCGCCC
>CAYQCY010000120.1:0-9985 GCA_964416095.1 uncultured Gemmatimonadaceae bacterium | reverse complement strand
AGGAGGGTAAGGCGAGGAGGATACAGCGAGGTGGGAACAACGAGGAGGATACAGCGAGGAGGGGGTCATGAAGGTGCGGAGATATGGGGGTCGGCTGGTGTTGGCGGTCGCGGTCGTGTTCGGCTGCGCGGCGGAGCTTGCGGCCCAGGAGCGTCGGGCCATGACGGTGGTCGACATGCTGGAGATCCCGTCCATCGGGAATGTCCAGCTCTCGCCGGACGGGCGTCAGGTCCTGTACGTGCGGTCCGATGCCGACTGGGAGCGGAACACGCGCGTCTCCCACATCTGGCGCGTGGACATCGACGGCAGCGGCACGATCCAACTCACGAACGGCCACGACGGCGAGTCGAGCCCGCGCTGGTCGCCGGACGGCGCCGCCATCGCCTTCCTGGCGGAGCGCGGCGACGCCGAGGACCGACAGATCTACCTCATCTCCAACGCCGCCGGTGAGGCGCGGCAGCTCACGGAGCACGCCACGTCCGTCTCGAACATCACCTGGTCGCCGGACGGACGCTGGATCTACTTCACGGCGACGAACGAGAAGTCGGACGAGCAGAAGAAGCGCGAGGAGGCGAAGGAAGACGTCTACGCCTTCGAGGAGGACTACCGGCAGCACCACCTCTGGCGCGTGGAGGTCGCCACGGGCACGGAGGAGCGGCTCAGCGAAGGCGATTTTTCCGTCCTCGGCTACGAGCTGTCCCGGGACGGGGGCATGATCGCGCTGGAGCGGGGGCCGAACCCCCTCTACGACGACGTCCGGCTCCGGGAGGCGTACGTGATGGATGCGGCGCCCGGCGCCGCGATGAGGCGGCTCACCGAGAACGACGTCCCCGAGTACCGCCCGACGCTCGCACCGGACAATCGTACGGTCATGTTCCTGGCGGACTCCAACGAGGAGTTCGAGTCGTACTACAACGACAACATCTTCCTCGTGCCGGCGGACGGCGGGCCCGCCCGCATCCTCGCCGCCGACGTACCCTACGAGTTCAACGGTGCCATCTGGTCACGGGACGGCCGCGGCATCTTCGCCGTGGCGAACACCGGCGTGCGGCGCGACATCTTCCGGGTGGACGTGGAGAGCAGGCGGATCGAGCAGCTCACGCCCGAGGGCGACCACACGGTGGGGAGCGTGGACTACGTGCCGGCCGCCGACCGGTTCGTCTACACGCTGTCCAGCGCCACGAGCCCGGGCGACATCTGGACCATGGACGGCCGCGGCCGCGGCCACCGACAGGTCACCCACGTCTTCGACTACATCGCCGGGACCTTCCGGCTGCCGCGGGTCGAGGCGATCCGTTGGCCCGGCGAGGACGGCGTCTCCGTCGAGGGACTGCTCTTCTATCCCAATGACTACGTGGAGGGCGAGCGCTATCCGCTCGTGGTCCAGACCCACGGCGGTCCCGCCTCCTCCGACAAGTTCAGTTGCTGTTCCTCGGGGGACTACGCCCAGAAGCTCACCGCCATGGGCTACATGGTGTTCCAGCCCAACTACCGTGGCAGCACCGGCTACGGCGACGACTTCCTGCGCGACATGGTGCCCGGCTACTTCGACCAGGCGCACCGGGACGTCATGGCCGGCGTCGACCATCTCATCGAGCATGGCCTGGTGGACGGCGACCGCATGGCGAAGATGGGCTGGAGCGCCGGCGGCCACATGACGAACAAGATCATCACCTTCACCGACCGGTTCGCCGCCGCCGCCTCCGGCGCCGGCGCCGCGAACTGGATCAGCATGTACGCCCAGAGCGACGTGCGCTTCTACCGCACGCCCTGGTTCGGCGGCTCGCCGTGGGAGGAGGGCGCGCCCATCGAGATGTACTGGGAGCACTCGCCGCTCAAGTACGTCTCCGACGTCACCACGCCGACCATCTTCCTCGTGGGCGAGAACGACCCTCGGGTGCCCATGCCCCAGTCCGTGGAGATGTACCGGGCGCTGGAAGCGAACGGCGTGCCCACGCACCTCTACGTGGCGCCCCGGGAGCAGCACGGCTGGCGCGAGCTCCGGCACCGCCTCTTCAAGGTCAACGTGGAGCTGGACTGGTTCGAGCGCTGGGTCCGGGACCGGGAGTACGAGTGGGAGGAGGCGCCGGAGACCGACGAAGGCGCCGGGGGCTGACCACCGGCGTTCGGGCCACCATCCCGGGCCCCGGCGCGGGGAAGGGGCAGGCCCGGGCCCAGGCCCAGGGGCCGGCCGGCCCGCGTGCCGGGCTCTGACGCAGGCTTCGCGGCGGGAGCAGGGCCCATGACCTGACGGGGGAGGCGGCCGTCGAACGGCCCGTCTCCCCCGCCTCGCCGTATCCCCCTCGTCTCACCCTCTCGCCGTATCCTCCTCGCTGTTCACACCTGGCAGCACCTATCTCGCTGCATCCTCCTCGATTCACCGCCTTCCGTCACCGCCGGAAGTACTCGTCCGAGCTTCGTTGCGCCGGGCGGCATTCCGGCCAGGTCATGGGCTCACCGGTCCTGGGGTTGATGGGGAAGGCGGTACGCCGTGTCCGGGAGGTGAAGTCCGGGTCCTCGGACGCCAGGTACACCAGCATGGCCGTCAGCGTGGCGTTCGCCCGCACGGCGTCGAAGGCGATCTTGTCGAAGGTGTCCAGGTTCGTGTGCCAGGTGTACGGGAAGTAGTCCCAACTGTCCGACAGCATGAAGAACGACGGCGCGCCGTGGCAGAGGAACGCGGCGTAGTCGCTCCCTCCGCCGCCCGGCATGCCGGGGAGCTGGAGCTCGACGGGTCCCGTCAGCTCCGCCGGGATCCCGGAGAGCCATTCGCCGAACTGCATGCCGGCCTCCGTCAGGCCCTGCATGGGCAGGCGCGTGATGCGGCCCGTCCCGTTGTCCTGGTTCAGCAGGACCTGGAGCCCGGCGACGACCTCCGGGTGGTCCTCGGCGAAGGCGCGGGACCCGATGAGGCCTTGCTCCTCCCCGCCCCAGTGGCCGACGATGATGGTCCGTTTCGGGGCCGGGTATGCCGTCTTCAACAGCCGCACCGCCTCCGCCATGATGATCGTGCCCGTACCGTTGTCCGTGGCGCCGGTGCCGCCGTCCCAGGAGTCCAGGTGGGCGGAGAGCACGATGTACTCCTCGGGCCGCTCGTTCCCGCGGATCTCGGCGATCGTGTTGAACACCGGGACCTCGCCCAGGTCCTCGGCCCGGGCATCGACCCGCAGCACGGGGCCCTGGCCTTCCTCGGCGAGGCGGAAGAGGAGACCGTAGTCCTCGCATTCGACCGCCAGCGACGGGACCTCCTCGGTGCGGGCGGAGAAGACGCGCTGTGCGCCCCAGCCGCCGGGCCAGGACGACGTGATGATACCCAGGGCGCCGGCCCGCTCCAGCGCCCGGTGCAGCTCGCGCGTCTCGAGGCCGGTCGCCTCGACACGGGCGTCCCACGCCGAGTCCAGGGCCAGGACGTGCTCCTGGTGGCGCTCCAGCATCTCCTCCGTGGCCCACTCCTCCCAGCTCTCCATGGGCCGGCACGACGGCTGGACCATGGAGACCAGCACGAACGCGCCGCGCGCGTTGGGCAGCCACGCCTGGAACTCTTCCGGCGTGGCGATGTCCGGCAGCATGGTCACGGGACCCTCCACGGGCCGGGCGGTGCCGGGGCTCCAGGCCAGCATCATGCCGTCCAGCGACCGGACCCACGGCTCGAGCAGGTCGATGTGGGTTATGCCCCGCCGCCAGCCTCTCCACGTCCCGTACTGCTCGTTCCGGGCCGAGACGCCCCAGCTCCGGTACAGCTCCACCAGCCAGTCGTTGGCCGACCTGTGCCCGGGCGATCCGTGGAGCCGGGGCCCGATGGAGTCCATGAGGACCTGGGCCAGGTCGTAGGCCTGGGAACGCTCCATCCCCTCGTCCCAGATCGCGTGGATGACGGGGTCGTCCGTCGGGAAGTTCTGTGCGGCCGCCGGCGCCGCGGCGCCGAGGGCCAGTGCGGTCAGAAGTACTGCGCCGGTTCTCGTCACGAACCCTCCTGGGCTGGGGCCGGCGGCGCCGGCCGTTGCTCGTCGGGGTGAAGCTAGGAGACCGGGCCGGCTCCGGCCATGCGCTCCCTCGACGGATCCCCGGCGACGGTGTACCATAGCCTCCGAGAATGTGCCGCATCGCGCCGTACGCCGAGATCCTGAGGAGAGGCCGGTCCCCCTGGGGGGGCGTCGTGCTGCTCGCCCTCCTCGCCGGGGCACGGTCCGTGCCAGCTCAGACGCCGGACCAGGACACCGTGGCCCGGGAGGCCGCCGAGCTCCTCTCCGACTACATCCGGATCGACACCAGCGTACCCGAAAACCAGGGCGAGGCCGCGGCGTTCCTCGCCGGCGTCCTGGAGGCCGAGGGCATCCCCGTCACCGTGTGGGAGCCCGTCCCGGGCCGGGCCAACCTCATGGCCCGCTTCGAGGGCACCGGCTCCGGCGGCGCCGTCGTGCTGCTCCACCACATGGACGTGGTGCCGGCGACATCGGCCTGGAGCGTTCCGCCGTTCGAGGGCCTGATCCGTGATGACGCCGTGTGGGGCCGCGGCGCCCAGGACATGAAGGGGCCGGCGGTGGCCCAGCTCGTGGCCCTCTTCCGGCTCAAGCGGCAGGGGCTCAGGCCCGTGCGGGACATCGTCGTGCTGGCCACCGCCGACGAGGAGACGGGAAGCCCCTGGGGCCTGCCCTGGGTCCTGGAGCACCACGCCGCGGAGCTCGGCGAGGTGGCGTACGTCCTGACCGAGGGCGGCGGCGCGCCGGTCGGACCCGACGACCGGGTCATGTACTGGGCCGTCGGGGTCGCGGAGAAGGCGCCCCTGTGGCTCGAGCTCGTGGCCACGGGCACGGCGGGGCACGGCTCCATCCCGGTGGAGGGCGGCGCCACGAACCGCCTGGTCGAGGCGCTGGACCGGATCCGGCGTTGGCAGGCGCCGCCCCGCCTCGTGCCGGCCGTACGACGCTACTTCGAGACCATCGCGCACCGGGCGCCGCTCTCCGTCCGGCCGTACCTGCTCGACATCGACGGGACCATGGGCAACGCCCCGGCCCTGCAGCGGCTCACGAGGGACCCGCTCATGAACGCGCTGGTCCGGAGCACCGTGTCCATCACCGTGCTCGAGGGCGCGCCCGCCACGAACGTGCTGCCCCCCACGGCCCGGGCCGAGCTGGATGTGCGTCTGCTGCCCGGCGAGGAGCCGGAGATGTTCCTGGACGTGGTCCGGGCCGTGGTGGACGATGACAGCGTCCAGCTCCGGTGCCTCGCCCCGCCCCGGCCGGCCCTGGCCTCGCCGGTGGACACCTGGCTCTTCCGCGCGATCCAGCGGACCGTCGACCGCGTGGATCCGGGCGGCGTTGCGGCGCCCCTGTTGATCCCGGGGTTCACCGACTGCCACCACTTCCGGGCCCGGGGCGTCACCTGCTACGGGCTGGAGCCGTTCCCGCTCCGGGACGAGGTCCGCCGGGGCATCCACGGGGTGGACGAGCATCTGCCCATCGCCGCGCTGGTCACCGGCGTGCGCTTCTACGAGCTGTTGCTGCGGGAGGTGGCGTGGTGACGCGCTTCGGGACCGTCATCTTCGACTGCGACTCCACGCTGTCGGCGGTGGAGGGCATCGACCGCCTGTCCCGGGACCATCGCGAGGAGGTGGAGCGCCTCACGGAGGCATCCATGCGGGGCGAGCTGAAGCTGGAGGAGGTCTACGCCCGGCGCCTGGAGCTCGTGCGGCCGACGCGCCGGCAGGTGGACGCCCTGGCGGCGGAGTACGTGGCACGCATCGTACCGGACGCCCGGGAGGTGGTGGCGGCGCTCCAGCGCAACGGTGTGGCGGTCCGGGTGCTCTCCGGAGGACTGCTTCCCGCGGTCCTCGTGCTGGCGGCCGAGCTGCGCATCGCACCCGAGCACGTGGGCGCCGTGGCGGTCCACTTCGACGAGGGCGGCGCGTACGCCGGGTTCGACGCCGCGTCGCCGCTGGCCCGGGCCGGTGGCAAGGAGGCGGTCGTACGGTCCTGGCTGCCCGGCCTGCCGGCCCCGATCATGATGGTGGGCGACGGCGCCACCGACCTGGAGGTCGCGCCGGTGGTGGACCTGTTCGTGGCGTTCGCGGGCGTCGAGGACAGGCCCGCGGTGACGGCCGCGGCCGACGTCGTGGTCCGGTCCCCGTCCCTGGCCCCGGTGCTGCCGCTGGCCCTGGGCCGGGAGCCCGGCGACGACGATGCGGCGGCCACCTACCGCCGGGGGCTCGCCCTGGCGGACGCCGGCGCGGTGACGCTCCGCGGCGGCGTGGACATCCTCGATGAGCGAGGGTAGGCAGAGGCCTTGATCCAGGCTTTCGGCAAGATGTTCCTGCCGGGTCCCACGGAGGTCCCGGTCGACGTGCTCGTGGCGCAGGTCGGGGCCATGATCGGGCACCGCACGCCCGAGATGGAAGCGCTCATGGAGCGTATCCAGCCCGTCCTGAAGTCGGTCTTCCGTACCGAACGGCCCGTCTACATCGCGCCGTCGTCCGGAACCGGCATGATGGAGGCGGGCGTCCGCAACGGCGCGCGCCGTTCCGTGCTGAGCCTCGTGAACGGTGCTTTCAGCGAGCGGTTCGCGAAGATCGCCGAGTCCAACGGGCTGGAGGTCCAGCGTCTGGAAGTGCCGTGGGGTGAGGCCCACACGCCCGAGATGGTGACGGAGCGTCTCGCCCGCCGCCCCGTCGATGCCGTGACGATCTGCCACTCCGAGACGTCCACCGGCGTGCTGAACCCGATCCGGGAGCTTGTGGCCGCCGCCCACGAGGCCGGCGATGTCGTCGTGCTCGTGGATTCCGTCTCCGGCCTCGCCGGCGCCCCGGTGGAGACCGACGCGTGGGGCATCGACTACATCCTGACCGCGTCCCAGAAGGCCCTCGCCCTGCCGCCGGGATTGGGGCTCGCCGTGGCCGCCGAGTCGTTCCTGGACCGGGCCCGTGAGAAGCCGGACCGCGGGTACTACTTCGACTTCCTGGCCTTCGAGAAGAACGTTGCGAAGAACCAGACGCCGAACACGCCGGCGGTCTCGCTCCTCTACGCCCTGGCGGCGCAGGCCGAGCGGATCGCGCGGGAGGGTGTCGAGGCCCGCTGGGCCCGTCACGCCGCCATGGCCGGGCGCACGTACGCGTGGGTCGATGACATGCGTGCGGAAGGGCGCGGGATCGGGATCCTCGCCGCCGAGGGCGCCCGCTCCCCCACGGTGACCTGCGTGACCCTGCCGGAGCACCGGACGGGGCCGGAGGTCGTGGCGGCGGCGCGACGGAACGGCTACACCCTCGCGCCGGGGTACGGGAAGTTGAAGGAGTCCACGATCCGCATCGGTCACATGGGAGAGCAGACGGTGGACACGCTGGAGGGCCTGCTGGACACGTTGACCGAGGTGCTCGCGTGAAGGCGCCGACCTCCGTCGCCCACTGGGGCCGGGCGACCGGGCCGTTCCGCGTCGTGCTCACCGACGCGATCCCCGCCGGAGGGCTGGCCTCGCTTCGTGAGGACGACCGGTTCGACGTGGTGGAACGCCTGGGCGTCAGGGGCGCGGAGCTGGCCGATGCGCTGGCCGATGCCGACGCCGTCATCGTGCGGAGCAGCACCAGGATCACCCGGGCCGCCCTGGCCCGGGCGGACCGCCTCAAGGTCATCGGCCGGGCCGGGGTCGGGGTGGACAACATCGACGTGGCGGCGGCGACGGAGCGGGGCATCGCCGTCCTGAACGCCCCGTCGGGCAACACCGTCTCGGCGGCGGAGCTCACCATGGCGCTGCTCCTGGCCGTGGTCCGGCGCGTGGCCGCCGCCGACCGGTCGATGCGGGCCGGGGAGTGGGACCGCAAGCGGTTCCAGGGCACGGAGCTGTGCGGCAAGACGCTGGGCCTGGTGGGCGCCGGGCGCATCGGCAGCGAGGTCGCCCGCCGCGCCCGGGCCTTCGCCATGCGCGTCGTGGCGTACGACCCCTACCTCACCGAGGAGCGGGCCCGTGCCCTGGAGATCGAGCTGGTTGCCCTGAACGACGTGCTGGACCGGGCCGACGTGCTCTCGCTCCACGTGCCCCTGACCGAATCGACCCGCGGCCTCATCGGGCGCGAGGATCTGGCCAGGATGAAGGCCGGCGCCATCGTCCTGAACGCCTCGCGTGGCGGGGTCCTGGACCAGGACGCCCTGATCCGGGCTCTCGACGAGAACCTCGGCGGCGCGGGCCTCGACGTCTACGCCGAGGAGCCGCTCCCCGGCGATCACCCGCTGCGCGTCCGGGACGACGTGGTCCTCACGCCCCACCTCGGCGCCGCCACCGCCGAGGCACGATACAACGTGGCCCGAGAGGTGGCGGACGGCGTCCGGGACGCCCTGCTGGAAGGTGACTTCGCCCGCGCCGTGAACGCGCCGGCCGTGGGCGGCGAAGCGCTGCGTAGGGTCATGCCGCTGCTGGACCTGGCCCAGCGTCTGGGTCGCCTGGCCGGAGGCATGGTGCGAGGGCGCGTCGACGCGCTCGAGGTCCGCTACGCCGGCACCGCGGCGGACCAGCTCCAGCCCCTGGTCTCCGCGTCCGTCATCGGCGTGCTCTCCGACGTCATGGGCCGCGGCGCCGTGAACCTGGTGAACGCCATGCACCATGCCGAGGATCGGGACATGGAAGTCCGGGAGACGCGGTTGGGTCCCCACGCCGACTACGGTGAGTACGTCGAGCTCCGCCTCCGGTCCGGCGACGATCGGGCCTGCGTGGCCGGCGCCGTCCTGGGCGGCGGCTTCGAGCGGGTGGTCCGCATCAACGAGTTCCACGTGGATATCCGGCCCGGGGGCTGGGTCGTGCTCCTCCACAACCGCGACGTGCCCGGTGTCATCGGCCGGGTGGGGACGCTCCTCGGCGACGCCGGCGTCAACATCGGCGAGTACCACCAGGCCCGCCTGGAGCAGGGCGGTGAGGCGCTCGCCGCCATCAGCATCGACTCGCGCCTTCCCGACGATCTGCTGAAAGCCCTCGAGGATCTCCCCGAGCTGTCCAGCGTACGCCAGGTGGAGCTGGGCTAGCCGCGTTACCGCGCCGTGCCGATCGCGGAACGAAACGAACGGCCCCGTGTTATATTCGGCGCTCGCGGCGACGGAAGCAGACCGCAGCCCGGGACGGGCATGAAGGAGATCGACATGGTTGGGGGCGCGCCGACGCTGCCGCCGTCCGTGCTGCGGCGCATGGCGGAACGGGCCCTGGAGGAGGATCTCGGTCGGGGCGATGTGACCACCGACCTCACCGTACCGGTTGACCGGATCGCCGACGCGACGGTCGTGGCCCGGGCGGCCGGGACCATTGCGGGCCTGGGCCTGGCCGCGGAAGTGTTCAAGGCGCGCGATCCGGGCCTGACGGTGCGATGCCTTCTTGCCGACGGGGAACGGGTGGACGCGGGGACGGCGCTCATGCGGGTGAACGGCGCCGCTCGCTCCATCCTGACGGCGGAGCGGGTGGCGTTGAACTACCTGGGTCACCTGTCGGGGGTCGCTACGATGACGGCGCGGTTCGTGGACGCGGTGGACGGCACGGGTGCCCACATCGTGGACACGCGCAAGACGACGCCCGGCCTGCGTGTTCTCGAAAAGTACGCGGTCCGCTGCGGCGGCGGACGCAACCACCGGTTCGCCCTGGACGATGGCTTCCTGCTCAAGGACAACCACCGGGCGGCGCTGGCGGCGGCGGGCATGAACGTGACGACTGCCGTGGCCCGGGCCCGGCGGCGGCTGGGCCACACGATCCCGGTCCAGGTGGAGGTCGATGACCTGGACCAGCTGGACGAGGCCCTGGCCGCCGGCGTGGACGCCGTCCTGCTGGACAACATGATGCCGGACGAGCTGCGCACGGCGGTGGAGCGGGCGCGGGGGCGCGTCCGCATCGAGGCGTCCGGAGGCATCACGCTGGATACGGTCCGGGTGGTGGCGGAGACGGGCGTCGACCTGATCTCCGTCGGCGCCCTGACGCACTCGGCGCCGGCACTGGATGTCGCACTGGATTGGAAGGTCGAGGACTA
>CAYQCY010000119.1:5798-10058 GCA_964416095.1 uncultured Gemmatimonadaceae bacterium | reverse complement strand
CAAAGCTCCCCCCAGATACCCCAGATCCCCGGCAAGGACGAACAGGCACTCCAGCTCACTCGCCGAGCCCATGGCGATGTCCAGGAATCGCGCGAACTCACAGTCCGTCCTGCGACCGCAACCCTCCGCGATGTTCGCCGCCAGCGAACACGGCCGCACGACGGATCTGTGCGGTGAGTCCGAACCGCTCCGAGACCGGGAACGACTCCGTGGCCCGGTACACCTTTGCCGTGAGCTTCCGGGCGTGTTGCCACACATCGAGGTCTCGGAAGTAGCGCATGGTGGGCGTGGTATGGGTTGTTCCACCATGCGGGTCGTGTCGGGGCGGGGGAATGGTCGGAGGGGTCGAGCCACGGGTCACGGGTGACGGGTCACGGCTTCTTGCATCGCGGCGTACGCCGGGAACCGGCGGGGCGTCTTCCTTGCACGGCGTACGCCCCTTTGCTCGCGGCGTTCAGTACGGTTCACGAGGCACCATACACCGCTGCGCGGCGATGCTTCACCGCCGGAGGCGCATGGTGCGAAGCGCCCTCCGGGGGAGTACGCGGCGAGGGCGGACGCCCCGCCGGAATCTCGAGCCGCCGCGAGCCACGGCGCCATAAGCCGTTACCCGTGACCCATTGCCGGCTATCTCCGCACCGGCGACCTCCGCAGCCGCTCCACGACCTCGCCGTGCAACGGAAACCACCGCAGCTCGGCGAACTCGGGGGGCACGCCCCGGGGTGGTGGGGGCGGGGCCATGGCGGCGGCCCGCTCTTCCGCCTCGGCGATGACCCGCCGGGCCTCCGCCAGGTAGCGCTCGAAGTCGGGCCGGCCCCGGCCGCGGTCCCGGTCCGGGTGCCGGAAACGGCCGCCGTCGTAGCGGATGTCCCGGAGCGAGATGGTGGTGTCGTCGGTCCAGTCGCGATGGGTCCAGCGCCCGGTGCGGGGGTGATAGTCGTAGAGAGGGAGCAGCTTCCAGCCGTCGGACGCGACGAGGTCGACGGCCCGGACAATGAAGTCGGCTTCGGCGTCGTCGATGAAGTAGTTGAAGCCGACGCGGGTCCAGCCGGGCTTGAGGCCTTCCCAGCCGTTCTCGATGAGACGTGTGTGGAGCCGGATCGTGGGCAGGTCGATGCCCAGGAGGCGGGCGCCGTAGGGCCCGGCGCAGGCGCAACCGCCTCGGGCCTGGAGCCCGAAGAGGTCGTTGAGGAGGCTGACGACGAAGTCGTGGTGGACGTAGCGCGCGTCGTCGTAGCGCACGACCAGGGAAAGGATGGCCAGGCGGTCGGCTTCCAGGGAGCCGAGGATCCGGATGTTCGGGTTGGCGGCCCAGGCCTCGATGGCCCTGCGCCGGAACGCGTTTTCCCGCTCCTCGATGGCGTCGACGCCCACGGCGTCCTTGAGCTGGAAGACGAGGCCGGCCCGGATGGACTCGATGATGGCAGGGGTGCCGCCCTCCTCCCGCAGCTCGGGCTCCTCGTGGTAGCGGTGGTCCTCCTCCGTGACGAAGTCGACCGTGCCGCCGCCGATGACCGTGGGCACCGAGTTCGTCAGCAGCTCCCGCTTGACCAGCAGGACGCCGGGCGTGCCGGGCCCGCCCACGAGCTTGTGGGGCGACAGGAAGACGGCGTCCAGCGCGGCATCCGGGTCGCCGTCCGGGTTCATGTCGATCTCGACGTACGGCGCGGCGGCGGCGAAGTCCCAGAAGGCGTGGGCCCCGTGCGCGTGGAGGAGCCGGGTCACGGCGGCCACGTCCGACTTGAGCCCCGTGACGTTCGACGCGGCGGAAAAGCTACCGATGCGGAGCGGCCGGTCCCGGTGCTCCCCGAGCTTCGCCTCGAGCTCCGCCAGGTCCACTCGGCCCCGGGAGTCCTCGGGGATGCAGACCACGTCCGCGATGGACTCGCGCCAGGGCAGCTCGTTGGAATGGTGCTCGTACGGCCCGATGAAGACCACGGGCCGCTCCTCCGGTGGGATGCGGCCCAGCAGGCCGTAGCGGGCGTCCAGGTCGGCGGGCAGCCTGAGGTTCATGGCCGTGATCAGGCGGTCCACCGCGCTGGTGGACCCGGAGCCGCAGAAGATGAGGGCGTCGTCGTCCGTGGCCCCGCACACCTCCTTGATGATGGCCCGCGCCTCCTCACGGAACCGGGTCGTCTGCCGGCCGGTGCCCGAGGTCTCGGTGTGCGTGTTCGCGTAGAGCGGCAGGACGTGGTCCCGGATGAAGTCCTCGATGAAGGCGAGGGAGCGGCCCGACGCCGTGTAGTCCGCGTAGGTGACGCGCCGGCGACCGAAGGGCCCGGCGAGGGCCTCGTCGGCACCGATGAGCCCGTCCCGGATCAGCCGGATCGTCTGCGCGCTGTCGTCGGTCACGGTCGCTCCCGTCAAGACTGCGGGACGGGAAAGATGCCGCGCCCGTTGTGGGCGGGCAACGGGTCACAGGTCACGGCCCCGGGCTTCGCCGCGGATCCGGATCCGGGCGGGGCGTCGACCGTCACGGTGTCCGTTTCAGAGGGCGCTTCGCGCCGTGCGCCTGGCGACACGGAAGACCGACAACGGCGGCGTTGTCACCGGAGACCGGGATTGCGCCGCGAGCGGAAAGGCCCACGCCGGCAGGGAAGACGCGCCGCCAGCCCCCGGAGTACCCCACGACGCAAGGCGCCGTGGCCCGTGGCCCGTGACCGTCGTCCGCTATCGCCCCCCCGCGATGTAGTCCCGCAGGTACCGGTTCTCCGCCTCGATCTCCTTCCGCATGGCGTTCACCACGTCGCCGATGGACACGATCCCCGCCAGCTCGCCGTCCGCCACGATGGGCAGGTGCCGGATCCGGTTCCGCGTCATGATCTCCATCACGTAGTCCAGCGCATCGTCCGCCACCCCCACCACCAGGTCCGTCTCCATCACATCGCCCACCGGCGTGTCCTTCAGTTCCTCCAGCTCGCCCGCCGCCAGCCGCAGGATGTCACGCTCGGTGAAGATGCCCCGGATCTCGCCTCCGTCCTCCACCACCAGGGCGCCGATGTCGTGCTCCACCAGGACTTTGATGGCCCCGTAGACCGTGTGGTCCGGCGAGATCGTGACCACCTCTTCACCTTTGTCGCACAAGATGTCTCGTATCCGCATCGCTCCTGCTCCTTCGGGGAAGGGATCGGAAGGAACGCCCCCGCATCGCCGCGGGAACGTCACCTCAATATGCGGAATAGGGGGCACGGAGGTCCAGGGAGCTGACGGCTGAGCCGTCAGGAGTCAGCCGTCAGCGCTGACTTCACGGCACGGACGATCTCCGGTGGAGAGCTACCTCCCCCGCGAGGGCTGCGCTGACCGCTGACGGCCGAGAGCTTTCGAGCTTGCGCGACGGTCGCGGACGGCGCATCTCAGGGTTTCCGGGACACGCGAGCCAGAACGGCCATGCGACGAAGCGTCTGGGTGTTGATGGCGGTTGTCGTGCACGTCGTGCCTGCGGCGGCCCAGGAGCCGACCGCGGAGCCGGCCCCACGCTGGGCGTTCAACCTGGGTCTGGCGCTGAACAGCTCGGGCGGGAATGAACGTTTGACGGTGCTGACGACGCAGGCGGATCTGACGCGGCTGGCGACGGAGGCGTTCGAGCTGTCGCTGAGCGGTCGTCTGCGGTACGGCCGCAGCCAGGGTGAGGACCTGGCGCGGAACGTCCGTGGCGGGGTGACGGTGGACCTCCGTCCGCTGTCGCGCTGGTCGCCGTTCCTCTTTTCGACGGTGGAGCACGACCCGTTCAAGAAGTTGAATCTGCGGACGAGCGGCGGGCTGGGCGCGAAGCACACCTTCTGGGGTGAGGGTTGGGAGGACCTGTCGCTGAGCGGCGCGGTGCTGTTCAGCTACGAGAATCTGGACACGGAGGCGACGGATCCGCTGGACGCGACGCTGGAGCAGCTGCGTCTGAGCTGGCGCTTCCGTGTGCGTCGTAAGATGGGCGCGGTGCGGCTCGAGCAGATCACCTACTGGCAGCCGCTGTGGGACCGTGCCTCGGACTACCTGCTGGAGTCCCGGAGCATGGCGCGCGTGAGCGTCACGGAGAGCTGGTCGGTGACGGCGACGTACTTTTTCGAGCGCGACAGCACGCCCCCGGAGGGGGTCAGGGCGGATGATTACACGGTGACCGTGGGGGTGGAGCTGGCGACGCGGTTCTGAGGGGTGCGGCGGGTAAGCAGCGTGCGTGGCGTGGGGCGTGGCTCGTCGGGCATGCTTCAGGTTACGGGTCACGGGTGACGGCTCCCTGCCCAGCGGCGGGATCGGGATCCCGGCGGG
>CAYQCY010000119.1:0-5698 GCA_964416095.1 uncultured Gemmatimonadaceae bacterium | reverse complement strand
CCCAGGGCCTCGCCGGCGGAGATGGCGATGGGGGTGAGGACGACGGCGGCGCCGTTGTTGGAGATGAGGGAGGTGAGGAGGAAGGTCAGGACGAAGAAGGTGCCGAGGACGCCGTAGGGTCCGATGCCCCGGGTCGCCTCGAGCATCCAGTAGGCGAGGAATCCGGCGGTCCCGGTCTTCTCCATGGCAACGCCGAGGGGCAGGATGGCGCCGAGGAGGACGACGACCATCCAGTCCATGTCCTCGTAGGCCTCCTCGGCGGTGATGGAGCCGGTGACGAGCATGCCCACGGCGCCCATCATGGCGGAGATCATGATGGGCACGACGCCGAAAGCGGCCAGCAGGACGACGGCGGCGAGGATCGGCACGGAGTACTTCATCTTCTCGGTGCGCTTCGCGGGCAGGTCCAGGGCCTGGATCAGGGCCAGCTCGCCGCCCTCGTGGGCCTCCTGCATGGCCTCGACGCGGCCCTGGACCAGGAGCATGTCGCCGGAGGAGAGGGGCACGTCGCCGCCCTGGATGACGATGTCGTCATCGGGGTCCCGGATCGTCTCGCCCTCCCGGTCGATCCGGACGATGCCGAGGCCGTGCTCCTCCTCGAAGCGACAGGTGCGCACGCTCTCACCCGCGATGGGCGAGTCGTCCCGCACGACGAGGGCGGTCAGGTACTCGTGCAGCTCGTAGATGTCCAGGAGGTCGTGGGACGCCTCCCGGTCCGGCACGAGCCAGCGCCCGACGGTCAGGATGTAGGCGATGCCGACGCCGACCATGGCCAGGGCGGGCGGCGTGATGTCGAAGAGGCGTAGCCGGGGCAGGCCCAGGTCCGTGATGAGCCCGGCCACGAGCAGGTTCGTGCTCGTGCCGATGATGGTGAGGGTGCCGCCGAGCATGCCGGCGTAGGAGAGGGGGATGAGCAGCCGGGACGGCGGGATCTTCATGTCCCTGCAGAGCCCGATGACCATGGGCAGCAGCACGGCGACGGCGGCGGTGTTGTTGATGAAGGCGCTCACCGGCACGACGACGAGGAGGATGAGCACGAGCAGGCGCAGCGGACTGCCGGCGGCGAGGTTGGCCATGCGGCTGCCGAGGAAGTCCACGAACCGGAAGGGCGCGCGGGCCCGGACTGTATGTTGTTCGCCGTCGGCGCAGCGCCTAGCTTTCACCGCCCGATTCGCGTCCCGAACAGGAGATGGAACCGTGACGATCCGTGGCCGGTCCCCGGCGCGCTGGGCCCTCTTCCTCCTCCTCGTCACACCCCTGTGCCTCACGGCCCAGACCGGGCAGGAGCCGGTCTATCCCGGGGAGTCGTGGGAGTACGTCTTCCCGGACAGCCAGGCGCTGGAAGACTACGGCTGGGACGCGCCGGCGGTGCGCGACGCCTGGGCCTTCATCCGGGACAGCGCCAACACGACGGGCCTCATGGTCATCGACCGGGGCCGGGTGGTCTTCCGGTTCGGCGACGTGGAGGAGCTCTCCTACGTGGCGTCGGTCCGGAAGAGCATTCTGGCCATGCTCTACGGACGCTGGGTCGAGGACGGGACCATCGACCTGGGCCTGACGCTGGCGGACCTGGGCATGGACGACGTCGGCGGGCTGCTGGACATCGAGAAGCGAGCCACCATCGAGCACCTCATCACGGCCCGATCCGGCGTCTACCACCCGGCGTCCAACAGCGGCGACAACCTGGCGGACGCGCCGCCCCGCGGCTCACAGGAGCCCGGGACCTACATGCTGTACAGCAACTGGGACTTCAACGCGGCCGGCGCCGTCTTCGAGCAGCTCACCGACATCGACATCTACGACGCCCTCCAGGCCCAGCTCGCCACGCCGCTCCAGTTCCAGGACTGGGACCGGGCGGCCCAGCACAAGAGCGGCAACCTGGAACGGTCCGTGAACCCGGCCTACCACATGTGGATCTCGACCCGGGACATGGCCCGCATCGGGCACCTGATGCTGCGGGAGGGCCGCTGGAAGGACGAGCAGGTCGTCTCCCGGGACTGGGTCCGCCGCATCTCCAGCGTGGTCACGCCGCTGGAGGAGATGAACCCGGAGCGCCGCCGGGACGGCTACTTCGGCTACGGCTACATGTGGTGGGTCTGGGACGGGCCCCAGGCCACGGGCCCGTACGACGGCGCATACACCGCCCGGGGCGCGTGGGGCCAGTGGATCACCGTCATGCCCGCCGTGGACCTGGTCATCGCCCACAAGACGAACAGCGTCTACAGCCGCACCACGAGCTGGCACGCCTGGGAACGGTTCATCGAGCGGATGCTCGCGGCCCGGAAGTGAGCGCCCCGCAGCCGGCCTCGACCACCCCCGGGCCTGAGCCTGCCCCTGCCCCTGCCCGCGACGGCGTCGACGACGCCGACGCACGACACGGGATCGCCCTCGTTCCCGGCGACGGCATCGGCCACGAGGTCATGGAGGAGGGCGTCCGCGTGCTGGAGGCGGCCGGCGCCCGCTTCGGCATCACGCTCGCCCTGGAGCGATTCCCCTGGGGCTGCGACCACTACCTGGAGACGGGCCGCATGATGCCCGAGGACGGGCTCCGGCGCCTGGCCGGCTCCGACGCCATCTTCCTGGGCGCCGTGGGCGCGCCCGGCGTGCCGGACCACGTCTCCCTCTGGGGACTGCTCATCCCGATCCGCCGTGCCTTCGGGCAGTACGTGAACCTCCGGCCGGCACGACTCTACAAGGGCGTGGCCTCGCCGCTGGCCGGACGCGGACCCGGGGACGTGGACCTCGTCGTCGTCCGGGAGAACAGCGAGGGCGAGTACTCGGAGATCGGCGGACGGTTTCGACCCGGCACCGACGACGAGGTGGTGACCTCCACCGCCATCTTCACCCGCCGCGGCGTGGACCGGATCCTCCGCTACGCCTTCGAGCTGGCCCGGAGCCGGGAGGCGAAGCACCTGACGGCCGCCACCAAGTCCAACGGCGTGCTCCACACCATGCCGTTCTGGGACGAGCGCTTCGCCGTCATCGGTGAGGAGTACCCGGACGTTCAGGCGGACAGGTACCACATCGATGCCCTGGCCGCGCAGCTCGTGCGCGCGCCCGACCGGTTCGACGTGCTCGTGGGCAGCAACCTGTTCGGCGACATCCTGTCGGACCTGACGCCCGCCCTGGCCGGCAGCCTGGCGCTGGCCGCGTCGGCGAACCTGGACCCCACCGGCGAGCACCCGTCCATGTTCGAGCCGGTCCACGGCTCGGCGCCCGACATCGCCGGGCAGGGCATCGCGAACCCCATCGGCCAGGTCGGGTCCGCCGCACTCATGCTCCGCCACCTCGGCCACGACGACGCCGCCGCCGCCATCGACGCCGCCATCGAAGACGTCCTGCGCGAGCCGACGCTCCACACGCCGGACCTCGGCGGAAAGGCCGGGACCGAGGAGGTCGGGAAAGCGCTGGCGGAACGGGTAGCGGGCTGAGCCCCGAGGTGCGCGACATCCCGAAGATCGCCACCGGCGTCGCCGGCATCGGCGGCGCCGGTACCTTCGACGGCATCGTGCTGTCGGGGCTCTTCGCGACGCTGCTGGCCTGAGACGGGGGCAGGGGCAAGCCCGGGCCCGGGCCCAGGGGGTGACACAGCGAGGACGGGCGGGTCAGAACTTGAGCTGCATCACGGCCCGGTAGCGGGTCTCGCTGTCCAGCGCCGCCGAATCGAAGTCCCGCCGGTCCCAGTCCAGGATGAGAATGTTCTGGCCGCCCAGGTCGTAGCCGAGCCCGGCGTGGATCCGGCTGGAGTCGATGTCCGCGGCATCGGGGACCCGGTCGAAGCTGTCGTAGCCGGCGATGACGCGCCAGCCGCCCAGCCGGCCCTCGCCGAACACCGAGAAGCCGCTGTACTCCAGCGCCTGCGACGGGTCGAACACCGAGACCCACGTTCCCTTCTGGTTCCCCTTACCCGTCACGTACTGTGCCGTCAGCGTGCCCCGGGCGTGCTGGTAGGAGAGGAAGAGGTTGTACGTGTGCCAGTCCGGGAGGTTCATGGGATCGCCCGCCTCGTTGCCTTTGCCGAGGATGGCCAGGCCCGACACCTGAAGACCCGGCAGGATGCCCGGCACCGGTCGCAGGGTCAGCCGCCCCTCCACGACCTTGTCGTTGTTCTCCTCCACGGCGTGGTAACCGCCGCCGTTGTAGATGCCCACGGCGAAGCTGCCGTATCGGGCCGCGTAGTGGGACGTGACCGTCCTCCGGTACTCCTCGCCCAGCGGCTCGCCCAGGGAGCCCGTCAGCGTCACCCCGAAGTCCGCCGAGTTGAACAGCCCGCTACGCTCCATGAACATCGGGTCGCGCATACGGTACAGGTTCACATGCTCTTCGAAGTCGAGCCACACCATGTGCACCATGCCGCCTTCCAGCCCCAGCCCCCGGACTACGCTGATGTCGCCGAAGTCGTATTTCGCATAGGCGTACTTGAGCCGGACCTTCATGTCGCCCCGGCCATCGCCTTCCATGTCCTGGTGCGAGTCCAGCGTGATCCGGCCGGACAGGCGCGGCACCACGTTCACCCGTGCCGTCAGGTACGACCGCCCGATGGAGAAGCCGTTGGCCTCCTCCGCCCCGGTCTCGTTCAGGTACGTGAGGTAGAACAGGCCGCTCAGGCTGACGGGGTCCTCCTGCTGAGCGACGAGCGGCGCGGCACAGAACAGCAGGCAGAAAACGACGACGCTACGCACGGCACGCTCCCGGTCCATGGGTCCACCCCCGACGCGCGGCCGCGTTCGACGCCCGCACGCTGTAACAGGTTCGTCACGAGGCGGTAGCGTACACGGAACAGCAGGGCCGGACAACGGGGCGTCTGTAACAGCGGAGAAGAAAGCCGGGGCCGGGCAGGTCGGCACCCGGGCCAGAACAAGGGGCGCCGCATGAGAAACCCCGCAGCCATCCATCGCCGCGGGGTCTCCATTTCAGGTACGCCCGACAGGATTCGAACCTGTGACCTCTGCCTCCGGAGGGCAGCGCTCTATCCAGCTGAGCTACGGGCGCACGATCCGGATGGGACGCGTTGTAAGCCGAGTTCTGTTCCCCGCGCGGCGACGCGCGCGGAGGCGGACCATTTCTCTGGGACGACGATCGCTCGCCGCCTCGTGCGGCCTACCCGGGGCTCCCGCTCTCGCGTCGGCGCGGGCCACGCCTCGCCCCTGCTTGGCCTTGCTCCGGGTGGGGTTTGCCGTGCCGCGCCTGTCACCAGGTCGCGCGGTGGTCTCTTACACCACCCTTTCACCCTTGCCTGTGCCCCTGCGACGCCGGCTTGCGCCGGCTGCAAAGGGCCATCGGCGGTCTGCTCTCTGTTGCACTGGCCGTCGCGTTTCCGCGCCCGGGCGTTACCCGGCACCCTGCCCTGTGGAGCTCGGACTTTCCTCGACCGCCTCGCGGCGGCCGCGGTCCGCACCCGCATCCCATCCTGTCAAACAGCGGTACTCCAATGTAACGGCGCAGCGCGCCCGGGAGGAGTCGAACCCCCAGCCTCATGATCCGTAGTCATGCGCTCTATCCAATTGAGCTACGGGCGCCTAGACACGTTCCCCCGCGAACCGGAGACCGTTCCGCGGGGTACGCTGCCCAGCCGTTGAAAGGTATTTCGAAGGACGCGGGCATGTCAACCTGGAACGGCGGTGTGGACCTTCCCCATTTTTACGCGTCCCCGCTGATGCAGCCGGGCAAAATCGGGCCGCCGTCGGGCTCCTGCTGG
>CAYQCY010000118.1:0-10302 GCA_964416095.1 uncultured Gemmatimonadaceae bacterium | reverse complement strand
GGCGAAGCTGGCAGATCGGTGTTTGGCGGGGTATCATCGTTGTGCGAGCGCCCCTTTTTGCGGAGGGATGCGTGCCTGGCCAGGGGGAGGCCGTGGGGACCCTCCACGAGCTGTTTTCCGACACACTCGTGTCCGGGCTGCGCCTGACCGTGGCCCGCACACTGGGTGACGCGGACGACGTATCCGACGCGGTCCAGCAGATCCTGACGGGCGCATTGGAAGCCTCGCGTGAAGGTCGAATCCCTCCGGACGTGTCCCTGGCGGCCTACGTGCATGGCATCGCGCGCCACGTCATCGCCGACGCTCTCGCCCGGCGCATCGGAGACCGGCGTAACGAGGGTGTGGACGGGTTGCGGTCCGATACCCCTTCTCCGCTCGACGCGCTGGTCAGGAAGGAACAGGCGACCCTGGTAGGCGAAGCACTGGCCAGGCTGCCGCGCCGGGACCGGGCCCTGCTGAGGCGATGTTTCGTCGAGGGCGAGCGTGTGGTCGACATCGCGGCGGACCTGGGTGAGCCTGCAGCACGGGTCCGGAAACGGAAATCGAGAGCGCTGGCTCGTCTGCGACCGCATCTGGAAGAAGTATTCGGCCGCAATCAGGGCTAGTGTAGCGTCACTAGGAGCCCCGACTCACCAGTACGAACGGCGCCCAGAAGAATGGCTCGGGGTGGTTGTTGCGGAGGAGCATTTTCGCGGAGCGGAGGGCGTCGGTGGGGTGGGAGCCTCCGGCCAGGGAGCGGTAGAACTCTTTCATCAGGGGACCCGCCGTGGGCCCCACGGGCCAGAGCGTTCCGATGACGTCCCGTGCGCCCGCCTGGAGAAAGGACCGGCTCAGGCTGAGGGGGCCCTCACCCCGAAGCACGGGGCCGCCGGCGCTTCCGCATGCGCTCAGGATGACCAGACTGCCCGGCAGGAGTGGGAGTCGCCGGACCTCGTAGGCATGCAGGAGGCCGTCATCCGTGTCATCCTCCTCGAGCGTCAGGTGGGCGAGGTCGGGATCGGCGGCACTGGCGTGGGCATGCGCGGCGAAGTGGAGGATGGCCGCCCTGCTTCCGTGCTCTCGCACGGCGGCCTCCGTGGCAGCCGTCTCCGCCAACCGGACGACTTCCCGGTGGGAAAACGCCTGCCCGATGGCCTCGACCTCGCGGTCGGCAGCAAGGAGCCCCGTGGGCCCTGATGCAGCCACCGCCACCACGGGCCCCGCCGGCAACCCGTGCTCGCGGCCTGCAGCGCTCCGTAGCGACGGGGCCATGGCCAGCGTGTACCGGTCCAAAAAGTATTCCGGGTCGGCCCTGGAGCCGGATCGAACCAGGGCGTCGAAGGGAAGCACGTGAAGTGGCGCATCGGAGACGATGGTGAGTCGGGTGCGGTCAGCCAGAACCGGTTCCAGAGGCGCCAGCAGATCGCGGTACAGGCGGCGCGCGAGGGCATGGTCCAGCGAAGCCCGTGAGAGATCGATGAAGCTGCCGACCCGGGGCTGGAGCCCGACCAGAAGCCGTCGGACCTGGTCGCTCAAGCTCTGCGCTTCGGCGGGAAGCACGATCACGTGAGCCGCCTCGCGGGTCAGGACCAGTGCGGCGGTGGCGTGGTCCAGGACGACGTAGTCGATGAGCGCTTGATCGTCGCCCAGGCTGGATTGAACCCCGCGGATAACCTCCCGCGACTCCCTCAGCAAACCGATTCGTCCCTCCCTGTCACCGTCGCCTTCGACACCGGACCCGGCGCCCGCCTCCACGATGCCCCGTGCTTTCCGCCGTAGCGACCAGCAGGCAAACCTGGCGGGCGTGTCCGGGTGGTCGGCGGCGTGCAGGATCGCGGCGAGGGCGTGGTTGGAGATTCGGAGCTGCTGGGCCCTGAACCCGGCTCGTACCAGGTCGTGGGCGAGGAAACGGGCGACGGAATCGGAGACCACCTCCGCCCGCGCGTACGCCGCCAAGGCCGCCTCGGTCCGGTCCAGGGTGGAGAGCGCGTCACCGAGCATCTGGAGCAGGTCCGTATGGAGCTGCGCATCTCTCAGGCGCTCTGCTTCTTCGACGGCCTCGTGGAGCTCGACCAGGGCCGCGCCCTGGCTCGGGCCGCCCCGGCGGACCCGCGCCAGGGCGGAGAGGCCGCGCCCCCGGATAGCCACCGCCGCGGCGGCGACCGATTCGGCGGCCACCGAGGCGCTGTCCGCCAGCGAGGCCGCTCGGTCGACGTTGCCACGCTCGAGCTGGATCGCGGCGGCCTCGAAGGTGAGGCCCGCCCAGGCAGCCACTTGGCCGTTGGCACGGGCGGCGTCACGAGCCGTCCGGAGCTCCCGGATCGCCTCGTCGACCCTGCCGGCCCGGGCCAGGAGTCCAGGAAGGATCGGCGCATCCTCGGGGTACAGCGGTCCGAGTTGCTCATCGTGGGCCCGGGCGTACTCCTCGGCCTGCGCGTGATCCCCGGTCGTCTCGGCGAGGCGGGCCAGCGCCACCAGCGCTCGCGGCGCGTCGTGCTGGTTCTCCCGCCAAGAGCGTTGGTAGGCGGCGAGGGCCCGATCCAGGTCGCCGGTCAGCTCGTAGTACTGTCCGGCCCAGTAGTGGTAGTCGTCGAGGGAGTCCACGACGGCGAGCATCGCCTCGAACATGCGGCGGGCGGTGTCGTGCTCGCCGCGGCGACGCAGGAAGTTCCCGAAGTCGTAGTAGGCCATCATGCGGACGGGCTTGAGCCGCCCGATCCGGGTCAGGTCGATGAAGGCAAGGCCGGCCTCCCGGGCAGGCTCGTCCCGGCCCATGGCCTCGTACACGTGGAGCAAGTTGTGCTCCACCTCCAACGCGTATTCCACGGTCCCGACCCGGGCTGCCAGCCTCCGGGCGGTGAGGAGGTCCCGTTCCGCCGCCTCCAGGCGCCCGAGCTTGGAGAGCGTGCGACCGCGCCGCAGATAAATGATGACCCGAGTCTCGCCCAGGAAGGTGTCCGCCGCCGCCACCAGCTCATCCCACAATGCCAGGCTCTCGGTCAGGCGCCCGAGGTCCATGAGCCGCGTGGCCTGGTTGCCGCGGAAGCGACCGGTCATGTAGATGTCGTCGTGATCCCCGAGGACGGCGAGCTCATCGTTCGCTTCCTCGATGATGGCGGTCGCATCCGTCCGGAGCGGGTGGTCACGTCGGATCGCCATGACCGTTTCAATGCGTCGGATTGACGTGAGGTACGCGAACCGGGTCCCGGGCTCCGCGCCCCTGGTGAGGCCGTCGCCCTCTCGGTGGGCGGCCATGGCGTCGCCCCAGCGGCCGAGGGCGGCGAGGGCGTTCGCCCGCCAGGCGAGGCCCATGGCCCGGAGCATGGCGTGGCGCTCCGGGCGGGCCATCCGTTCCGCCGTGCGGAGCAGGCGATCCAGCGCCCGTTCCTGGGTCAGGAGCGTCAACAGTTCCTCGGCGAGCTGGGGACTGTCGGGGAAGCGGTGCCAGAGGTACTCCGCCAGCCGCAGCCGCTCCGTGGAGTCGGCGGCGCCCGGCACCTGGACGCGCAAGAAGATGGCGCAGGGGGGCGACCCGACATCGGCACTTTCCGCGGCCTGCGGGAGGTGGGAGCCGTGCAGAGGTTTCTGACGCGACAGGACGAACGCCGCGCACAGCCCGTCGCCCCAGGGGTCGCGACGTGTCAATGAGTCGAGGGCCAGGCGGACGTTGGTGGGCAGGCGCCGCCCGTAAAGAAAGTACGCCTCCAGATCCACGATGCCCGGGATGTAGCCGGGCTGGGCGTCCCAAGCGGCGCGCATATGGCCGAACATGGCTCGCTCGTCCCAGCGAACGAAGGCGTCGAGGCCCTGGCGGTGGAACGCGGCGCCCGGACCCCGTTCGGCCGTCGTGTCAGGGAGTCGGGCTTCTCCGGCTCCTGTCCGCCTGGTCCGGGACTTCCCATCGGGCTCGCAACCGGCCAGCATGACGGCGGCCAGCACGGCCGTGACCCAGACGCCGGAGACGGACCGAACGTACATGGCTCACCGCACCGCCCGTCTTACGCTGTCGGCGAGGGCTGCGGCGTGGGCATGGATCTGCTCCGCCGAGGTCGGCACCGCCGTCAGGTGAAGGAGAGCGGAATCGGCTTGCCCCGACTGGAGCCAGGTTTTTGCCAGGTAGAAGTGCGCCTCGGCCGCGTACGGGTTGCCCGCCGGCTCCAGCGCCGCCTCCAGACTCGCCCGCGCCTCATCCCGTGACCCGGTCAGGAGGCGGGCGACGCCCAGGAAGAAGTGGGACCCGGGGCTCGGCTCGACTGTGACCGCCCGCTCCAGAAGCGCCGCCGCGGACCCGTAGTCACCCTCCCGGTACGCCGTCATGCCCCGGTCGGCGAGGAGCGCCGCGCTGTCGGCTTCGGCCCGCACGGGCAGGGGCACCATCCCGGGTGGCGACCCGATCCGGCCCAGGGCTTCCAACTCGCCGCCCGGCAGCACGAGCCAGAGCGCGATCGCCGCGGCGGCGGCCAGCGTCAGGGATGCGACGAGACGTGGGGACCAACTGCGGCCTCCCCGTTCTGCCCCCGACTCGGCGGCAGCGAGGGCTGCCCGGACCGCCACGCCCTCCCGGACCGCCTGCTGGCAGCGATCGCACTCCAGCAGGTGGATCTCGAACGCCTCCAGTTCGTTCGGAGACAGCGTGCCCGCCACGTAGCGGTGCACGTGGTCGGTGTCTTCCCGCGAGGGGCAATGCGGCGCATCGCTCATACCCGATCTGTCGGATTTCCGCCCGAAACGTGACCACGCGAGGAGTCGCTGACCGGCACCGAGCGGTCTTCGTCAACGGACACCGGATCATACGAAAGCTAAGCCGCGGCGTGTTCGCTCACCAGAACACGATCGGCGCCGGCCGCGAGCTCCCCATCGGTCACGTTTTCGTGGTTCCCCGGACTCTACGTACGAGGACATCAGAACGCCGTAGCCCACTTCGCACGGAGGAGGTGCCATGCCAATCCCGTTCCACGTCCGCGTTCTGGGCAGGTTGACGTCGGTTGCCTTGTTGCTGTGCCTGGTGGCCGGGCCCGTTGCTACGACCTCGTGCGACGACTCCTCGGGCCCCGACCTCTGTAGCCTGGTGTCCTTGTCGAGCAACGGCAGTGTCCAGATCGACATGGACTGCACGAGCGGCATCTCGGCCACGATCTCGAACATCCAGTACGACCAGTTCGGCCGGCGCACCTCGTACAACTTCGACATCCAGTGCAGCGGGGGCGGCTCGGATCACTACACCGGGTCGGTGAGCGGCATCGCGTACAACCAGTACGGGCAGGCCCTGTCGGCGACGGTGCGCATCAATGGCCAGACGTGCAGCGTCAACGCCTAGAGGAAGCGACCATGATACGCATTGTCCTCATGATCCTGGCGCTCGGGGCCGCGTGCCTCGCATGCAGTGACGACGAGGGCACGACCGCGGAGCCCGAAGACCAGGCCGAGGGTGAGTGGCTGAAGTACTGGTCCGGGTCCCAGCCGGTCCGCTTGAACCTCGGTGTCGACTACTACGCGGTGCGCTTCACGAAGCCGGCGGGGTGGGCGGGCGTCCACATCGACTCGGTGGAGATCGTCGCCACGTCGAGCGGCCAGATCAGCCTGAGCTTCTGGCCCAACACGGTGCTGGAGAGCGGGACCCACTGGCCGTCGGGTTCGGCCACGCAGGCGACCCCCGTAAACGTGGTGTACGGCGGCAACGCGTGGGACGTCACCAGCTACGACTGGACAACCACTTCGGCCGAGTTCTTCGTCGGTTTCCAACAGGGCGACGTCATCACGCTCGCCAGCGACGGCAAGGCCGAGCCCGAGGTGCGGAGCTACCGCATTTACGAGGGTCAGGACTGGGAGCTTGAGATGGCCATGGCCTCGAACTACTGCATCGGGGTCTTCGTGACGCCGACGTCCTGAAGGGAAGGAATCGGGCTGATCCGGGCGCGGCCCGGCCGAAGGGACTGAAGGAGCCGAACGGAGAGTCCTTTCATGAGATGCTCGCTCAGTACACGCGCAACCGACCGAACAGCGAGACGTGTGTGTGCCGCACTGAAACTCACCACGTTGAGCCCGTGAAACGTCGGTTGGTTTTCGCGGACGGGGGATCATTGCCATGAACAGGATCACCGTGCTGTTCGCCCTGGCCGGCCTCGCTCTGTTCACCGGCTGTAGCGACTCGCCGACCGGACCGGGCCCCGAGCAGTATGCGGGCGTGTGGACCGGTACGCACGGCTCGTTCTCCGGCAGCTTCAACCTGATCTGCGGCGGCTCCTACATCATCGGCACGGGGTCGCCCCTGTCCTCGGGGACCTGGGAGGCGACCAGGTAGGTTTCTGGCCTACGCCGAACCCTCGCACCACCTGCGCGCGTTCTGGAAGAGCCGGAGCCAGGGCGCGACTTCCAGCGTGCGCCACGGACGTGGCATCCATCCCCACTGCCAGGGCAGGAAGCTTCGCTCCGGGTGGGGCATGAGGGCCAGGTGCCGGCCGTCGGGCGAGCAGAGAGCGGCGATGCCGTTCGGTGAGCCGTTCGGGTTGAACGGGTACGTCTCGGTGGCCCGGCCGTCGTCGTCCACGAACCGGATCGGCGCCAGGCCCTCCGCCTCGACCCGCTCCAGGATGCCGGGATCGGGGAAGTAGGCCCGGCCCTCGCCGTGGGCGACCCAGATGCCCAGCGTGGACCCGGCCATGCCGTCCAGCATGATGGCGGGGCTCTCCTGGATCCGCACGGTGGCGAAGCGGGACTCGAAGCGGCCCGAGGCGTTCGTGATGAATCGGGGCTGGAGATCGTCGGCGATGCCGGGCCACGGCACCCAGCCCAGCAGCGCGGCAAGCTGGCAGCCGTTGCAGACGCCGAGGGAGAAGGTGTCGTCCCGCTCGTAGAACTCCCGGAACTGGCGCCGGACATCGTCGTTGAAACGGATCACGCCGGCCCAGCCCTTGGCCGCGTCCAGGACGTCGGCGTAGGAGAACCCGCCCACGAAGGCGACGCCCCGGAACCGGTCGAGCCCGATCCGGCCCGAGAGCAGGTCCGACATGACCACGTCCCACGCCTCGAAGCCGGCCTGCCGGAAGGCCGAGGTCATCTCCCGGTCGCCGTTGCTGCCTTCCTCCCGGATGATCGCCACCGGGATCTTCTTCTCTGCGGTGAGGATGGCCGGGGCGGTGGGCGCCGGCTCGAACGAGAGCTCCAGCGGCGGTGCGGTCCGGTCCCGGAGCCCGGCCTCCTCCTCCTCGACGCACTCCGGGTTCGCCTGGAGCCGGTCGAGCTGGAAGGAGGTGGCCTCCCACAGGTCGCGCAGATCCCGCACGTCGTCGTCCAGCACGACGTCGTCCCCGCACCGGATCCGGACCACCGCGTCGCTCCGGGTACGGCCGATGGTCCGGCACGGGACGTCGGCCTGGTCGAACGACGCGAGCACGTCCGCGGCGTCGGCGGCGTCCACCTCCAGCACGAGCCCCAGCTCTTCGGCGAAGAGGAAGGGCAGGAGGTCGGAGGCGTCGAGCTCCAGCTGGACGTCGATGCCGGTGTTCCCGGCGAAGGCCATCTCGAGGAGCGTCGTGATGAGCCCGCCGTCGCTCCGGTCGTGGCCCGCGGTGATGGTCTCGTCGTCCAGCAGGCGCTGCACTACCTCGAACGCCCGCTTCAGGAGGGGCGCGTCCTCCAGGTCCGGCGTCTCGTCGCCGAGCTGGTCGAAGACGTGCGCCAGGGCGGAGCCGCCCAGGCGGTGCCGGCCGGCGGCCAGGTCCACGTACAGGAGCCGGCCCGTGCCGGGCCGCTCCAGGTCCGGCGTGACCGTCTTGGTGATGTCCGGGCAGGTGGCGTAGGCCGAGATCACGAGGGACCCCGGGGCCTTGACCACCTCGTCGTCGCCGTTCCGGCCCGGGGCCAGGGCGGCCATGGAGATGGAGTCCTTGCCACCGTCCACTGCCGCGCCCAGCTCCAGGAGCACGTCGCGCAGCGCCACCGCCGCGTCGTACAGGGCGGCGCCCTCGCCGGGCAGCTTCGCCGCCCACATCCAGTTCGCGGAGCAGCGCACGTCCTGCAGGGCGCTGACCCGGGCCCAGACCACGTTCGTCAGCGCCTCGCCGACGCTCAGGCGGGCCATGGCCGCCGGGTCGATGAGGCCCTTGATGGGCTGCTCGCCGATGGCGGTGGCGGCGCCCGTCGTCCCGAAGTGGCTCTGGGCGATGACGGCCACGTCGGCCACGGTGAGCTGGAGGGGGCCCGCGCACTGCTGCCGGGCCACGAGCCCCGTCACGCTACGGTCCACCTTGGTGGTGAGGAACCGCTTGGATCCCACGGAGAGGAGACGCAGGACCCGGTCCAGGGCGTCGGGAACCGTGGTCGCATCGGGCAGGGCGAGAGGCGCCAGCTCCGGCTCCCTCCGCTCGAACTCGAAGGTCTTGGGCGGCATGTCGCCCAGGACGTCGTCCAGGTCCAGGTTCACCGGGGTGGAGCCGTCCCGCTCGTCGTGAAGGACGATGCGGCCATCGCCGGTGACCCGGCCGACGAACGCGACCGGGACGTTCTCGCGGTCGCAGAGCTCCCGGAAGAGGGCCTCGTGTTCAGGGCGCAGCAGGAGCGCGTCCTGCTCCTGGTACTCGGCGACCCAGATCTCCAGCACGGAGAGGGTCTCGTCGCCGACGGGGATGGCGCGGACCTCGATGCGGGCGCCGGCGGGCTCCACGATCTCCTTGAGCACGTTGCAGTTGCCGCCGGCGCCCTGGTCGTGGATGCTGATGATGGGGTTCTCGTCGCCGAGCTCGACGCAGGCCCGGATGACCCGGTTCACCTTCTGCTCCATCTCGGCGTCGCCGCGCTGGACGGCGTTGAAATCCAGCTCGGCCACGTTCTCGCCCTGGACCATGCTGGAGGCCGCGCCGCCGCCCATGCCGATGCGGTACGCCGGCCCGCCGATCTTGACCACCCACATCCCAGGCTCGGGCTCGCCCTTCTCTCGGTGCCGGGCATCGAGCTGGCCGATCCCGCCGCTGAACATGATGGGCTTGATCCACTCCCGTCGCTCGCCGTCCGGGAGCCGCTGGCCGAAGGCCCGGGTGTAGCCCGTGATGACGGGCTCGCCGAACTTGTTGCCGTAGTCGGAGGCGCCGTCGGACGCCTCGATCTCGATCTGGAGCGGCGACGCCAGGTTGCCGGGGTAACGGAAGCCCGGGTCCTCCCAGGGCAGGGGGTAGCCCGGGATCCCGAGGTTGCCCACGCAGTAGGCGGCGGTGCCGGCCACCACCAGTGATCCTTTGCCGGTGGCGTGCACATCCCGGATCCGGCCGCCCGTCCCGGTCTCCGCCCCGGGGAAGGGGGCCACGCCGGACGGGAAGTTGTGCGTCTCGGCGGTGAAGATGACGTCGTAGTCCGGCTCCGCCTCGGCGAACGGGGTCGGCTCCCCCGGCCGGGCCGGCGTGATGGTCCGGATCCCGTAGCCCCGGATGGCACTGGAGTTGTCCCGGAAGGCGATGGTCGAGTTGTTCGGGTTCGCCTTCCACGGCTCCTGAATGATGCCCAACAGGTTCTCCGGCGCCGCCTCGCCGTCGATGACCAGCCGCCCCTTGAAGAACCAGTGGCGCGAGTGCTCGCTGTTGGACTGGGCGATGTCGAACAGCTCCACGTTCGTCGGGTCGCGCTGCAGCCGGTCCCGGAACAGCTCCGTGTAGTAGTCCAGGTCGCGCTCGTCGAAGGCGAGCCCCTGCTCCTCGTTCATCCGCTCCAGCGCCGCCCGCCCCTCCGCCAGGACCGGGACGTGGAAGGCCGGCTCCGGCTGCACCCCCGGATCGAACGACTCCAGCGGCTCGGGATACGGACACTCCGTCATGCGGTCGTGGACCGCCTCCAGGAAGGCGGCCATCTCGCCGTCTCTCAGCGGGCCCGCCGTCTCGAGCAGGTAGCGCCGTGAGCGCTCGATGCGGCGGATCCGGTCCAGGCCACAGGCCCGGAAGATGGCCAGCGCATTCGTCGACCACGCCGTGGAGAAGCTGAGCCGGGGGCCCACCTCCACCAGGGTCCCGTCCCGTTCCGCCAGGAAGCTCTCGCGCGCGAGCCCATCCGGCTCGAAGGTCTCCGCCAGCAGCCACGCCAGCACCCTGGACTCCTCCGGGGCCGGGGGCGGGTCGACATCGATGTTGAAGCAGTACTCGGTGCGGATGTCCCGGACCCGCTCCGAGACACCGCGACGCACCTGCCGCAGCAGCGCCGACCGTGCCGCGTCGTCGAGTCCAGGCGCCCGATAGAAGTGGAGGAGGCTCATGGGTCGGGTTTCACTGTCTTCTCGTGGGGATTCGGCATCGCACCGGCCGGACCAGCGCCATCGCGTTGGCATTGTAGGAAGCCCGTCAA
>CAYQCY010000117.1:8765-10475 GCA_964416095.1 uncultured Gemmatimonadaceae bacterium | reverse complement strand
GTTATGGCGACTTCCCCGGGCTGCGATCCGAGCAGGCGCGCCACCTGCCCCCGCACCACTTCCGCCCGGGCGTGGAGGTCGTCCTTGACGGCCCTGCCCATGACCCGCTTTTCCATGTGCTCCAGCGCGGCGTCCCGGGCGGGGGTCGGTACGAGACCGTTCAGGGAGAGGTCCAGGTAGACCTGGTCGGCGGCTCCCGGGAACAGGCTGCGGGCTTCCAAGATGTCCATGGCGTCACGTGGGTTGATCGTTCATGCCGGGTCGGAATGCCGGGCCGGTCAGCCGCCCGTAGCTCGGTCCGCGACCAGCCGCCGGGGATCCCTCCCGAACCCTCGGACAGCAGGAGTCCGACCAGCAGGATCGTGATGATCTCCGGCAGCGCGAAGCTCACGCCGGCCGCCTGGGCGGTGAAGAGCAGGACAGCCGACAGCATGATGGAAGTACCGTCCTTGTTGATCTGCGCGCCCAGCGGGAGCGTGAACGAGTACACCGGCTGCGGCAGGCCGATCTCCTCCGCCGTGTCGAGCGCCACGGACAGGGAGGCGAGGCTGGACGTCGTGGCCGCGGTCGTCGCCCAGAGGGAGCCCGTGCTCCTGAGGAACGGCCAGGGCCGCCGGTCGGTGAACAGGGTCAGGAGCGTCATGTAGACGCCCATCATCAGGAGCTGGGTCCCCCACACGCCGAGGAGGAACCGGGCCATGGGCCCGAACAGCTCGGCGCCGTACCGGCCCACCGTCACGGCCATGAGCGCCCCGATCCCGTAAGGCGCCACGATCAGGATCAGGTCGACCAGCTTCCGGAACAGCGTGGCGAGGGCGTCGTAGCCCTTCCGACATCAGCCCTCCACGGCGAAGCCCATCGAGTCCAGGTGACGCAGCGCCGCCTCGAACAGCAGTGCGTGGTACCGGCCGGCGTTCCCGGCCGTGACCGGCGCAGGTTCGAGCACGCCGTCCGAGTCCTTCGGCGCGTGGGCCAGCTTGAACGGCACCGGCTCCGTCACCGAGTCGCCCCGGGCCACCGCCTCGGTCAGGTCCGTCCGGATCCATTCCATGAGCCAGGTCCCGTCGTCCACCGTCTCGGGCCCGCCGCTGTCGAAAACCTGCTCCTCACGGAACTCCGCTTCCTTCTCCTCGACGAACAGCGGGATGACGTCGCTGACCCTGACGGTGCCGAACGTCGTCTTGAAGGGCCGCGGCTGGATGCGCTGCACGGCGTACGCACCCAGGGATCCGCCGCCGCTCCGGGTCGCGTCGAAGATGACCGCGTGGTCCAGCAGCCCCTCCGCCCCAGCCTGCGCCAACAGCCGGTCCACGTCATCGACCAGGCTGGACGACTCGAACCGGTGCCACTGGAGCAGGACCAGGCGCCGGTCATCGGTCGGTAGCCAGAGGTTGAAGGTCGGCGTGGACCACTGGAGCGCGAAGCCCGGGTAGTCGGGCTCCGACGCGCCGCGCCAGGCCAGCTCGCCCGGCGGCTGGTACGGCAGGGAGACGGTCCGCTCCGTGCCATCCGCGCCTACCAGGCCCAGCACGAGCGAGTCGCCCAGCAGGCCCGGCGGGAAGAGCGCCGTCCGCAGCGGCAGCGCCTCGGCCAGCTTCCAGCGGAATCCCGCCACGGTGGAATGGCGGATGTACGGCCAGGCCGCCTCCTCGAACCCGGCCATGGCCATCCCGTTCACGGTGGCAATCCGGTCGCCCACGGCGATCCGGC
>CAYQCY010000117.1:0-8665 GCA_964416095.1 uncultured Gemmatimonadaceae bacterium | reverse complement strand
CACCCTCCTCGCAGCACCCACTCGCAGCACCCTCCTCGCCGTTCACACCTCGCTTCATCGATCTCGCCTCATCCTCCTCGCCTCACCCAATGCTCGGGTTCAGCTCCGTGTCGATGACCTCGCCGACCTCGACGCCTGGACAGAACGCCTCCTGGTCCACCGCCTGGTTCTCGTTGACGGGCTCGGCCAGCCGCATGTCCCGGTCCATGTAGATGATGGTCATGACGCGTCGGGGCTCCTCCGTGCGGTTCGGCCCGGCCCGGTGCATCGTCCAGCCGCCGTGGAAGCTGACCTCCCCGAGGTCGTAGCCGGAGGCATCGATGTCGAAGCCGCCCTCGTCGACGGCCCGCTGGATCCTGGCCTCGGATTCGTCGCCGATGGGCATGTCCCGGGCCACGTCGAGGGTGTGGCTGCCCGCGGCGAAGGCGAGAGGCCCCATCTCCGGCGGCGTCTCCTGGAGCGGGATCCAGGCGGTGACGCACCGGTCCGTGGCCATGGGCCAGTAGTACTGGTCGGCGTGCCAGGGGGTGTCGCCGCCGCCGGGCTCCTTGTACAGCGCCTGGTCGTGGTACAGGCGGACGCCGGGAACGCGGAGCAGCTCGGCGGCGATACGGCCAAGGCGTCGTCCGAGGACGAACTGCTTCACGATGTCGCTCTCGCGCCAGAGGTTCGTGACCTGGAGGAACGCCCTGCCGTACGTGTCCCGTTCCTCCAGCGGCCGGTCCTCGCGGCTCAGCTCGAGGACCAGGCGGGTGATCTCGCCGCCGAAGTGCTCGAGCACGGCGGGCGCCAGCACGTCCTTCAGCTTGACGTAGCCGTCGCGCTCGTAGGCGGCGATGCGGTCCTCGGCGAGGGCGTAAGGTGAATGGATGTCGAGGGCTCTGGATCCCATGCGTTCTCCCGGTGCTCAGTTCCGTGTGATCCGTGCGTACCCTGGCCCGGCGCCCCCGCACCGCGCAGGCCCTCCCGGCGGATCTCGACGGGCCGCCACGAGAGGCCTGAAGGATCGGAACGGTCGCAGGCGACGCAGCGGTCGTCTCCGCTGTCGACCCGCGGCCACGCACCGGCAACGTACCACCGAGCGACGCTCCGGGACCCGTTTGTCGTGTTTCCCGCGCATAGCGCGGTCAACATGCCACGGGCGTCGCCTCGAATCTCGCCAGTGGTGCATTGACCGCGCCAGGCGCGGCAAAGGCGACACGGGCCTTGAGACCGGCGAGTCCATCCATCCGCCCCGCGCCACGCGTCCGTCCGCCGGCCTACCGCACCACCGTCTCCCAGCCCACCCGCCGCATGAGCAGGATGACGACGGCGGCGCAGCCCGCGGCGCCGGCCAGCGCCACCGCGGCGCGGCCCCATGCGCCGAAGATGAGGAGGCCGATGCCCGGCAGGGTGAGGTAGACGATCCCCGCGGCGAAGAGCGCGGCCAGGATGGACGATCCGAGGTTGCGGTCCGCTTCCACGTCCGGGCAGGCCTCGGCCTGGGGCCGCCAGCCGGGCCCGCCGGGGTGGACCTTGCGGTAGAAGCGCTCCAGCGTCTCGGGTGTCTCGGGCTTCGTGAGGAAGGTGGCGGCGAGCCAGGTCGCCATCGTCAGCGCCGCGACCACGGCCAGCCGGTGCTCGTTCCGCTCCACGTGCCCGCTGACGACGAGGAAGTAGACCAGTGATGCCGCCATGGCCACGATCTCGGACCAGGCGTTGATGCGCCACCAGAACCAGCGCAGCATGAAGACGGCGCCGGTGCCGGCGCCCAGGGCGGCGAGCAGCTTCCAGGCGTCGTCCACCGAGGTGTCGCGCATGAGCCAGGCGGCGCCGGCGCCCAGGGCCAGGACCAGGAGCGAAGCCACGCGGGAGGCCACTGTCAGGTGCCGGTCGCTCGCGTCCAACTTCACGAAGCGTGCGTAGAAGTCGCTGACCAGGTACGACGCGCCCCAGTTCATCTGGGTACTGATGGTGGACATGAAGGCGGCGAAGAAGGAGACCAGCACGAGGCCCCGGATGCCGGCCGGCGCCAGGTCCCGGATCACCATGGGGAAGCCCACGCCCGGGTCGTCCATGGCCCGCAGGTCCGGGTACAGGGCCAACGCCACGAAGGCGATCATGATCCAGGGCCACGGGCGCACGCAGTAGTGGGCGATCTGGAACCAGAGCGTCGCCAGCAGCGAGTGGCGCTCGTCCTTCGCCGACGCCATGCGCTGCACGATGTAGCCACCGCCGCCCGGCTCGGCGCCCGGGTACCACGATGCCCACCACTGGATGAACAACATGATGAGAAAGATGTTGAGCGGCATCCACGGGTCCGCCGCCGTGAAGTCCGGCAGGAACCGGAACGCCTGCTCCCCGCCGCCGAAGTTGGCCGCGACCTGCGCCTGCATGGCGTCCACCCCGCCCAGGTGGCCCACCGCGATGACCGCCAGCAGGATGAAGCCCACCATGGCCATGATGAACTGGATGAAGTCGGTGGCCACCACGCCCCAGAGCCCGGACAGCGTGGCGTAAACGGCAACCACGCCCAGCATGGCCAGGATCAGCCACCAGTCCCCGGCCCCGCTCCCCGCGACGGTGCCGGAGAAGACGGTGTGCTTGAGCACCCGCAGCATGGCACCCGTGACCCAGCCGATGATGATGGAGTTCACGAGCACGGCGACGTAGAACGACCGGAAGCCGCGGAGGAAGGCGGCGGGCCAGCCGCCGTAGCGGAGCTCCACGAGCTCCACGTCGGTCAGCACCTCGGCCCGGCGCCAGAGCCGGGCATACAGGAACACGGTCACCATCCCGCCCAGGGCGAAGGCCCACCAGAACCAGTTCCCCGCCAGCCCGTGCTCCGCGATGAGCCCCTGCACCGCCAGCGGCGTGTCCGCTGCGAACGTCGTGGCGACCATGGACGTCCCCGCGATCCACCACGGCAGCGCCCGGCCCGACACGAAGTACTCGGCCATGCTCTTCCCGGCCCGCTTCCGGAAAAACAGGCCCACGCCCAGGGCGATGGCGAAGTAGCCGAGGATGGCGAGCCAGTCGATGGCCGTCAGTTCCATACGCTCGTGAGGTCACGGGTCACGGGTCACGGCTCCCTGCTTCGCGGGGTAATCCTGTAGCCGGCGGGGCGTCAACCTTCGCCGCGTGCGCCTTCAGGCCGTTAGCATCCAGCGATCAGGTCCGGGCCTCCGGCCCTGCCCGTGCCCGGACGCATGAGCCACGGGACTCGCTGTCGCGGCCCCGGAGCCGGCGGCCGGAGTCATCGATCACCGATCACCGATCAGGCTCACGCCGCGAAGCCGGCCCTTCCCGGTCACCCGTCACCGATCACCGATCACCCGCGCAAACGCCTCTATGAACCCGGGGTCCGTTCCGCAGCAGCCGCCGATGATGGATGCGCCGGCCTCCACCAGGGGGCGGATCCCCTCCGCCATGTCCGCGGGCGTCGCGTCGTAAACGACCTCGGTGCCCCGGAGTCGCGGCGTGCCGGCGTTGGGTCGCACCAGCACGACGACGTCGCCGGCCTCGGCCCGGTACCGTTCCGCCACCTCCGCGTACGCCGCCGGATCCAGCCCGGTGCCGCAGTTGGCACCCAGGGCATCGACCCCGGCGTCCAGCGCCGCCCGGGCCGCTTCCTCGGGCGTCGCGCCGGTCATGGTCCGGATCCCGACCTTCGTGGCGTCGTACGCCACGGAGCCGATGACGAACGGCGCGCCCGCCGCCTTCGCCGCCCGCACCGCCAGCCCCAGCTCGTCCAGCGCCGTCATGGTCTCCACGAGGATGCCGTCCGCTCCGCCCTCGAGCAACGCGTCCGCCTGCTCCCGGAACGCCGCCTCCACGTCGGCCGGCTCGTGCTCGCCCAGCGGGGCCAGGAACCCGCCGAACGGGCCGATGTCGCCGAGCACCCACGGACCCTCGCCCGCGTCGGATGGTCGCCCCGGTTGCATCCCCGCCCGCCGAGGGTCGAGGGTCGGCGGTCCGCGATCGGCGGTCGGCGGTCCCCGGTCGAGGGTCGGCGGCCGGCTTGCGGCCCGCCGCGCAACCTCCGCCCCCGCCCGGTTCAGCTCCACCGCCCGGCCACCCAGTCCATGCCGCTCCAGCGCGATGCGCGTCCCGCCGAAGGTGTTCGTCAGGATGACCTCGGCGCCCGCCGCCAGGTACGCCCGGTGGATGGCCTCCACCCGGTCGGGGTGCTCCACGTTCCAAAGCTCGCCCGGCCCGCCGGGCTCGAGCCCCGCGGCCTGGAGGCGGGTGCCCATGGCGCCGTCCGCCAGCACGACCCGCCGGCGCGCCACGTCCAGGAGCGTGGATCGGCTCACGGGCGGCACCGCCGAGACGATCGGAGACCCTTTTTCACGACGCCTCCTCGTAGGGGTTCACCGCGTCCGCCGCCGCCCGCACGGCGAGGATGTTCTCCGGCGGCGCGGCCGGCGGCACGGAGCAGGCCGTGGACAGGATGTAGCCGCCGCCGGGTCCGGCGATGCGGATGCGCTCCGCCGCGTCCCGCTGCACGCTCTCGGGCGTGCCCTTCAGCACGGTGTTCACCGGGTCCATGTTGCCCTTGATGAAGAGCCGTCCGCCGAGGCGCTCGACGGCGTCGGCCAGCTCCACCGTGCCCAGCGGCGGCGGGTCCAGCGTGTCGATCCCCTGGGTCCCGGTCTCCTCCATGAGCTCGAGCCGGTCCCCGATGGCGCCGCAGGTGTGGGTGTAGACGGGGATGTCCGGATGGCCGGCCCGGAACCCCTCGATGCACGCCTTCTCGCAGGGCAGCACGAACCGCCGGTAGTGGTCGGGAGAGATGAAGCCGCCGCCGGCGAAGGCGCTGGAGATGAGGACGGCGTCTGCGCCGGCCCGGGCCAGGATGCCCATGAGCTCCACCGTCCCCGCGGCCAGCGCCGCCAGGCAGGCCTCCACCCTGTCCGGCTCGTCGATGAGCGTCATGAGCGCCTGCTCGAAGCCCAGCAGCTCCATGAGCTGGGTGAAGGGCGAGAACACTTCGCCGTGCACGCTCAGCTCCGGCGCCCGCTCCCGCACCGCCCGCAGCGTCCGGTCCTGCCACGGCGGGAAGAAGTCGTCGTTCGGAGGGGGCTCCTCCGCGAAGCCCCAGCGCCACGGCCAGGTGACGCCCGAGATGTCGTGCGGCTCGATGTAGTACAGCCGCTCCGGGTCCACGGCGTCGAAGTCCGCGACCCGGCCGGTGGTCCCGTCGCGGTAGACGTGTGCGTTGTCGTCCCGCGGCACGACGGTGCTCCAGCCGTTCCGCCACACGACGCGCTGGCCGTCCGCCACAGGCTCGATCCCCGCCACGTCCCGACGCCAGTCCGGGTCCCGGCCCGGCAGGTTGACCAGGATGCCGTCGAAGTCGTAGCGGCGCTGGAGCAGGACCAGCGCCTCGGCGAACACCTCCGAATCGTGCCAGATCTCCACCGGGTCGAGCCCGGTGTGGAGGAAGTAGTGGCCCAGGGCGAGCTGGCACATCACCGGAACGCGGTCGGGTGATTCCAGGCGCATGGCGCGGGCCACGCGGTCGCGGGAGTTCATGCGATCACGTCCATGGGACTCGAGTTCGAATTCGAGTTCGAATTCGAGTTCGGTGCAGCGGGCTCCGGGTTCAATCGAGTTCCATTGCACAGCACGACGCCGGGGGTCAACCCTCCCTGGTTGCGGCAGTCCCCGTGGAACGTGCAGGCGTCGTCGGCGGTGCGGTACGGGCAGCGCTCCAGCGAGCGCGCCGTGGCCGTATCGGCGATCTCGCCCAGGGTCCCGACCAGCCGCCGGCGCGCGTCGAGTACCACCCCCTGCCCGTACCCGTCTCCCTGTCCCTGTCCCTGTCCCTGCCCCTGCCCAACGGCGGAGCCCCGCTCACCCCGCGAAGCCTGCTCCCCACCGGTGATCATGCCCCATCCCCCCGGGCCTGGGCCTGGGCCTGCCCCTGCCCCGATTCGGGAAACGGAAGCGCCTCCACGAAGGCCACCTGGTAGTCCGGCCGCTCGGCCAGCTCCACGAACGACGCCCGGGCGGCCGCCTCCTCGACCCGCTGCCGGGCCCGCCGGTCCACCAGCGCCAGTCGCGCCCCGGCACCGGCGGCGTTCCCCACGGGCCGGACGCGGCCGGACGCCAGCGGGGGCACGAGGCCGATGGCCCGGGCGCTGGCCACGTGGATGTGGCTGCCGAAGGCGCCGGCGATGAGGACCTCGTCCAGCGACTCCGCCTCCAGCCCCGCCTCACCGAGCAGGAGCGACACCGCTGCCGCGATGCTCCCCTTCACGAGCTGGAGCTCCCGGATGTCGCGGGCGGTGAGGAGAACCGCGCGGTCGCCCCGGCCCGCGAGACGCACGGCCCGGCCCGCGTCCGGCGCCGCCTGCACGCTCCGGCAGAGGTCCGCGGCGCACCAGCCCTCCAGCTCATCCGGTGTACGTACCCGGCCCGAAACCTCCACCACCCCGACCCGCACCAGCTCCGCGACGGCGTCGATGAGGCCCGACCCGCACAGCCCCACCGGCGCCTCGCCGCCCACCGTCTCCACCCGCGCCGTGCCGTCCGCCGCCACCTGCAGCCGCTCGATGGCGCCGGGCACCGCGCGCATGCCGTGGTGGATCGTGGCCCCCTCGAAGGCCGGGCCGGCCGAGGCGGAGGTACACAGCAGCCCCTCGGGCGCCGACAGCACCACCTCCGAGTTCGTGCCCAGGTCGATGAGCAGGGTCGGCGCCTCCGCCCGGTCCAGGCCGGCGGCCACGACGGCGGCCACGGCATCGGCCCCGACGTGGCTCCGGACACCGGGCAGGACGTGCGCTTCGGCGGCGGGCAGCTCGAGGCCCAGCTCCCGGGCCGTCCCCGTCCAGGCGTCGTAGCGGACGCCCTGGTACGGGGCCACGCCGAGACCACGCAGGTCCAGCCCCAGGAGGGAGTGGGTCATGGTCGGGTTGCCCACCACGACGACGCCCGCGACCTCGTCCCGGCCCACACGCGCCGTCTCCAGGCACGACCCCGTCAGTGCGTCCAACGCCGTGGCCAGCACCCGGCGCAGCGTCTCGCCGCCCTCCTCCCGTTCCCGGGCGAAGGCGATGCGGCTCATGACGTCGCCGCCGAAATGGGTCTGGGGGTTCAGCGTCGAGGCCGAGGCGGCCACCGCGCCGGTGTCCAGGGCGACGAGGGCCGCGGCCAGCGTCGTGGAGCCCACGTCCAGCGCCACGCCCCAGCCGCCTGGGTAGGCCGGCTCGATGTCCCGGAACAGCCCGTCGTCGCCGAACGACTTGTGAGCTACCGTGCGCGTGCCGGGCGGGACCTCCACCGACACGTCGCCTTCGGCCGTCATGCGGCAGCCCAGGCGCCAGCCGGCCTCCACCTCCTCCGCACCCAGCACCCGCACGTCCGCCGGATCCGGCGCCACGTCCGCCCGGACCCGGCACCGGCCGCAGATGCCCTTCCCCCCGCACGGCTGCTCCAGCAGGATGCCCGCTTCCGCCGCGGCCACGCCCAGCGGGACCGTCTCCTGGCCGCGCCAGATCCGCTTCTCGGGGAGGAACCGGACGGTGTGTCTCACGCCCGTCCCACCAGCGCCAGGGCCCGGTCCACGGCGTCGGTGGCGTTGGCGCCGTACCCGTCGGCACCGATCTCCGCCGCGAACTCCGGCGTCACCGGCGCGCCGCCCACCATCACCTTCACGCCGTCGTCCGGCGCGCGGATCGACTCCAGCGTCGGCGCCATCTGGACCATCGTCGTGGTGAGCAGCGCCGACATACCCACCAGCCCGGCACCGTGCTCCGACACCGCTTCCACGAACCGCTCCGGCGGCACGTTCACACCCAGGTCCACGACCGTGAACCCGGCGCCCCGGAGCATCATCCCCACCAGGTTCTTGCCGATGTCGTGGATGTCGCCCTTCACCGTGCCCAGCACGCACGTGCCCACCGGCGCCACACCGGTCTCCGCGAACACCGGCTCCAGGTGCGCCAGCCCCGCCTTCATGGCCCGGGCCGCCACCAGCACCTCCGGCACGAAGATCTCGCTGTCCCGGAACCGGCGGCCCACCACCGCCATTCCGGCGGTCAGCCCATCGTTCAGCACGACGTGGGCAGCCTCACCCTCGTCGATGGCGTCCGCCACCAGGCGCGACACCGCCTCGTCGTCGCCGCGGATGACCGCATCGGCGATGGCACTGAGATCGGCCACCGAGCTCCTCCCGCGCAGGACGTGGATCGCGCGTCAGGTTAGAGAGTGGGCAAGGGCACGCGCAAGCAAGAGGTCTCACGCCCCCGTGCTCGCCGCATCATGCGGCAGGCCGCCGCTCGTGCGCCGGCTGTTCGTGCGCCGGCCCTTGCGTGCCCCGGCAGTTCCGTTACCATGCCATGGGCCGGACACGGGCGTCCGGCACGAGCCCGCACGAGCACGACGACCATGACAGGAATAGACTGGAATCCGAGCCGGTCCATGACCTCGCTGCGCCCTCACCTGGGCCGCATCGCCCACGACGTGGCGGTCCGCATCGCGGCCGGCGAGTCCGACGAGGCGGCCATCGTCTCCGCCATCGAGGAGACGCTTCTCGCCCAGGGCTACGGCGCCGACCAGGCCAGGGAAGCCGCCGAGCGCCTGGCCTCCCGCCACGGCGCCATGATCCGGGCCTACGCCGAGGAGCACGACCGCGTCCTGGCCAACGACCGGGCCCAGGGCTACCACGTGATCCGGTAGC
>CAYQCY010000116.1:9421-10577 GCA_964416095.1 uncultured Gemmatimonadaceae bacterium | reverse complement strand
GTCTTCGGTGCGCCGATGTGCCTGGAGCAACGGGTCACGGGTTACGGGTCACGGCTCCCGGCCGCGCGGCGCGTTCCCGTGACCGGCGGGGCGTCCGCCTTCATCGCGTGATCCTTTGACGGCGCCGGACGCCGTGCCCTTCGGGGCGCGCAACGCCCCCCCGAAGGAGGACCCCGCAAAGGCAGACGCCCCGCCGGAACCATGCACACCCCGCGAAAGAAGGCGCCGTGACCCGTAACCCGTGACCCCACCTCAACCGAGCCCTACCACCCAACCCCCCGCCTCAACCGCCCCATCTGCCCCGCCGACAGCTCCACCCGCGCCGCCGCCAGGTCCTCCACCACGTGGTCGGCGTTCTTCGTGCCGGGGATGGGGATCACGTTGGGCGAGCGGGCCAGGAGCCAGGCCAGGGCGACCTGCGCGGGGGTGGCGCCGACTTCCCGGGCCACCGCCGCCACCTCGTCGTGGCCGGGGAGCGGCTCCGGCCGGGGGTGTCCGCCCAGCGGCGAATGGGCGAGGAAGCCGATGCCGGCGGCCTCGCAGCTCGCCAGCAGGCCGGAGGTGCCGGCGTCGCCGTTCCAGAGGCTGAAGGCGTTCTGGACGGTGAGGACCGGCGCCTCGGCGCGGGCCGCCTCGAGCTGGTCCACGTCCACGTTGGAGACGCCGATCCAGCGGGTCCTGCCCTCCCGGCGCAGATCCTCGAGGGCGCCGACACTCTCGGCGATGGGGACGCGGGGGTCGGGCGCGTGGAGCTGGTACAGGTCGATGCGCTCCACGCCCAGCGCCTCGAGGCTCGCCGCGCACGCCGACCGGAGGTGCTCCGGCGTGCCGTCCTTCACCCAGCGCCCGCCGGGCCGGCGCACCCCACCCTTCGTCCCCACCACGATCCCCTCGGTGGAGCCCCACTCCCGGAGCGCCCGGGCCACGAGCCGCTCGTTGTGGCCCGCCTCGGACTCGTCGACGCAGTACGCGTCGGCGGTGTCGATGAAGGTGGCGCCGTGCTCCAGCGCCCGGAGGATCACGCGGACGGCGTCGTCTTCCGGCGGCCGGCCGGCGATGGACAGGCTGGCCCCGCCGAGACCGATGGGGTGGACCGTGGGGCCGGCAGCCCCGAGTGCGCGGCGCTCCGTCATGCGGGCGTTGCCACGAAGGGGTT
>CAYQCY010000116.1:0-9321 GCA_964416095.1 uncultured Gemmatimonadaceae bacterium | reverse complement strand
ACGGGTTACGGGTTACGGGTTACGGGTTACGGGTTACGGGTTACGGGTTACGGGTTACGGGTCACGGCTCCCTTCCACACGGCGTCATCACGGTTCCGGCGGGGCGTCGGCCTTCATCGCGTGATCCTCCGGCGGGGCGTCGGCTTTCATCGCGTGATCCTGCGGCGGGGCGTCCGCCTTCATCGCGTGATCCTTTGGACGGCGCTGCGCGCCGTGCGCGGGGCGCGCAGCGCCCCCTGAAAGGAATACACCGGGAAGGAAGACGCCCCGCCGGAACCAAGATCACCCCGCGAAACAAGGCGCTGTGATCCGTAACCCGTGACCTCACAGAAACCCCTGCCCTACCGGGCCACCCCCTACTGCCACTCCCCGCTCGGCGGCGCCGTCGACGTCTCCACCGCGCACTCCTCGCAAGGGCAGATGCCGCGGAGCAGGTCGAACGGGTAGATCCCGGTGGTGTGGCCGTCGCTCCAGTCGAAGGAGAGGGCGTAGCGGCCCACGTAGCGGATGGCGAGGGGGTAGACGTCCTCGGGGACGGAGAGGGGGTCCAGGAGCGGGCGCCCCGTCATCTCGTCCATACAGCCGGCACACGGGCAGCGCAGCCGAAGGTAGCGCGGCGAGTAGAGGGACTCGTGCCCGTCCTTCCACAGGATGCGGAGGCGTTTCCCGCCCTCGGAGGGGCCGACCTTCACGGGCTGTGTGTTCTCGCGGGCCATGGGTCCGGCGGGGCTCAAGCCGCCCGCCGCTGCGTGCGGCGGACTCAGGGTCAACGTCGCGGTCCGTGGGCGTGCGCGCAACCACTCGCGAAGCCGCGCGGGCCCGGGGCTCAACGTCGACCTCGGGCCTGCCGTGCGATGGCGCGCAGCCGCAGCCCGCGAGCCAGGCACGGTGTTTCCCCGTTGTTCTTCGCGGCTTCTCCCGCTTCGCGCCGTCGCGCGACATGAAGCGGCGCCCGGAAGCGGAGGCCCCCGGGCGCCGCGAACGTCTGGGCCGTGCCCAGGTCAGAGGGTGCAGTTGATGGCGTTGGCGTTCCGCTCGCACTCCGTCTGCGGCGTGAGCATCCAGTCGTACTTCAGCGTGGTGCCGAAGCGGCGCTGGTCGGACCAGCTCACGCACTGGAGGTAGAGCTCGTACTGCCGCTCGTAGTGGATGGCGGCGAGCATGGACGCCTGGTCCGACACGGCGGCGGCCGGCAGCGCGGCCAGGCACGCCGCGGGCTCGTCCACCACGACGTCGGCCGGGCACTGGGTCCGGACCTCGTTGAGCAGCGTGAGCGCCGTGGCCAGGTCGTTGTTCCGCGCCGCCACCTCCGCCCGGATGAGCTTCATCTCGTCCGGCAGGTAGAAGGGGTACGGGTCGTCCGGCGTGTTGTAGTGGTTCAGCTCGTCCAGCGGCACGACGGCGCCGGTGATGTCCGCCACGGTGGTCCAGTAGTCGACCCGCTGGTCGCCGCCGTCGGCGGCCAGGCGCCAGGAGTCTTCGGGCCGCATCTGGTACGCGTTGCCCGAGCCGTACCACATGTCGTAGATCGGGTTCTGGTCCGTGGCCGAGAAGCGGAGCTCGGAGAGCACCGTCAGGTCCACGGCCGCGGCGGCCGTGTTCGCCGTGGCGTAGTCGCCGGCGATGAGGGCGAACCGGGCGAGCATGGCCTGGATGGTGTTCTCCAGGTCGAGCCCCGGCGCCAGGATGTTGTTGTTGAACTCGTCGGACGGCGGCGTGGCCGCGATGCGGTCACGGGCCGACTCCAGCAGGCTGATGGCCTCGGCCAGCACCTCGTCACTGCTGAGGAAGGTCGGCGCCTCGACCTGGGGGCCCACGTCGATGGGCGCGTCCTCGTAGATCTGGGCGATGTTGCCGAAGGCCACGCCCTTGTACAGCTCGGCCAGGGCCAGGATGCCGCTCAGGGTCGCGCTGCCGAAGCCCACGTTGGGCGCCTCCCTGATGAGGTCGTTGGCCAGCTTGACGACGCTGTACATGCCCGACCACGGCCCGAGCGTCGGGCTCAGGGCGTTGTCGCGGCCGTCGACGTTGCCCGCGTCCACGTCCTGGTAGACCTGGAAGGTGGCGGCCCCGGCGCCGACCTCGTCGGTGACGAGCCCGGTCACGAAGACCAGGTTCTCGAAGTGGTTGCTGTAGTCTGCCTGCAAGCCGATGGCGACGGCGGTGACGCCCTGGACGGAGCCCAGCACGTCGGCCTCGGTGGGCAGGTTCGGGTCCTGCAGGTCGAGATCGCACGCCCCGAAGACGAGGAGCGCGATCGCGAGCAGGCCCAGCCTGTTCATGCGATGGTTTCTCATGGTTCTCGCTCCTCTCGGGCTAGTAGTTCACGCGGACGCCGAAGGCCATCGACCGGGAGTGCGGGTAGACCGCGAAGTCGACGCCCCGTGCGACGGTGAGCGTGCCGAACATGTTCACCTCCGGGTCGTAGCCGGAGTAGTCGGTGAAGGTGTAGAGGTTGCGGCCCGAGAGCTCCAGGTCGATGGTCGCGGCGCCGATCATGGAGGTGATGCTCTCCGGTAGCCGGTAACGCACCGTGATGTTCCGGACCTTCACGAAGGACGCATCCTCCAGGTACGCCTCCCAGATCCCGATGATCCGCCACCGGTAATCGGACGTCACCTCGCCCTTGAGCTGCTGGTCGTAGAGCGGGCCGGCGCTGAAGATGTCCATGATGCGGCGGCTCTGGTTCCAGACCTCGTGGCCGAACTGGCCGTCCAGCAGGATCGAGGCGGTGAAGTCGCCGTAGCGGAACTCGTTCAGCAGCGACCCGGTCCAGTCGGGCCACGGGCTCCCGACGATCTGGCGCTCGGAGGCCCGGACCGGGCCGACCTCGTCCTCGACGATGTTGCCGTCCTGGTCCCGCTCGTACGCCCACATGTAGAAGGCGCCGAGCTCCTCACCTTCCTGGACCCGGTTGTTGTAGCCGGCGGTGAACGGGTCGCCGAAGAGCTCCTCCACCTCGTTCTGGTTCGTCGAGTAGATGAGGGTGGAGCTCCACCGGAAGTCCTCACGGTTGATGTTCAGCGTGTTGAGCTCCAGCTCGAGGCCCGTGTTCGTGAGCACGCCCACGTTGTCCAGCGTGAAGCCGTAGCCGCTGCTCGGCGCGAAGGGCCGGCTCGTGAGCAGGTCCTCGGTCCGCTGGTCGTAGTAGGTGAAGCCCACGCCGAGGCGGTCCTCCAGGAAGGAGGCGTCCAAGCCCAGCTCGTACTCGCGCTGCCGCTCCGGCTTCAGGTTCGGGTTGCCGGCGTTGGACAGGTTCACCAGCCCGAGCCGGTCGATGTTCGTGACCTGGCCGTAGCGGGGGAACCGTGCGTACGCCTCACCCGTGGGCGGCTGGTTACCCGCCCAGCCCAGGGCGCCGCGGAGCCGGAGCTCGGACATGAAGTCGCCGAGGGGCGAATTCTGGAAGAACGCTTCGTCGGACACGACGTAGGAGCCGCTCAGCTTCGGGTAGAGCTGCCAGCGCTCGTCGGCGCCGAAGGTCGAGGAGGCGTCCCAGCGCATGGCGCCGGTGAGGAAGAGCCGGTTCCGCCAGGCGACCTGCTGCTGGCCGAAGAAGCCGAGGGTCGCCGTCTCGATGATCGACTCGGAGGCCGACTGCACGGCGCCCCGGACCAGCTCCGTCAGGAGGCTCAGGTCCTCCGCCGATGCGAACACGGTGTGGGTCCGGGAGAAGGTGTGGTTCATCCCCGCCGACGTGGTGAAGCGCATGCCCTCGCCGAGGGTGTAGTTCGCGCTCCCCACCAGGTCGTTGTTCAGCAGCGAGTTGTCCCGCACCACGGCCATGGCCTGGCCCAGCGGCGCGAACGCTTCACCGCGCGGGATGAACCGGTCCGTCTCCATCGTGTAGCTGTCGTAGCCCAGGCGGTACTGGAGGTTCAGCCAGGGCGTCGGGTCCGCCGTGGCCTGGAACGAGCCGATGAAGCGCTCCTGGACCTGGTTCGCGTCCCAGTCCTCGATGACCGCCAGCGGGTTCGGGAAGACGAAGGCCCGGTTCACGTACTCGCCGGTCTCCGGGTTCTTCTCCGCCAGGTCCGTGGTGGTGGGCGTGAACACGATGGCCGTGAGCACGCCACCCAAACCATGCTCCCCGTTCACCAGCAGGTCGGTGTTGCTCCGCACCAGGTTCGCGCCGCCGGACAGCTTCAGCATGCCGATGCGCTGGTCCAGGTTCATGCGCAGGTTCAGCTTGCGGTGGCCGGACCCGATCATGATGCCTTCCTGGTCCACCCAGTTTGCCGACATGAAGTACTGCGTGTCCTCGGAGCCGCCGGAGAGCTGGAGGCTCGAGTCGTAGTTCCAGACGTCCCGGAAGATCAGGTCCTGGTGGTCGAAGCGCTCCACCGGGTTGCCATCGGTGTCCACCGGCGTCAGTGCGAAGTCGATCTTGTTCGGCAGGTCCTCCCGGGACAGGCGCGTCGAGAAGGTGACCTTCGGCGCGCCGGCGGAGCCTCGCTTGGTGAAGATCTGGACGACGCCGTTGTTCGCCCGGGACCCGTAGAGGGCCGCCGCCGCCGCGCCCTTCAGGATCTCGATCCGCTCGATGTCACGCGGGTCCAGGTCCGCGAGCCGGTTCGACGGGTTCGAGCGGTAGCCGAAGTTGATCTGCTGGTCCGAGCTGTTGTCGATGATGACGCCGTCGATGATGTAGAGCGGCTCGGCGCCGGCGATGATGGAGCTGGTGCCCCGCAGACGTACCGAAACGCCGCCGCCCGGCGTGCCCGTGTTCGCCGTGATGACGGCGCCGGCGATGTTGCCCTGCATCGCCTGGTCCAGCGTCGTGGCCGGCGCCGCGTCCAGGCGCGACTCGTCCACCGACGACACGTTGTTGCCCAGCGCCCGCTTCGCCGTGGGCGCCGCCGTGCCCGTCACGACGATGCCCTCCAGCTCCAGCGCCGTGGTCTCCAACGTCACCGGCGGCAGCGTCACGACGCGCTGCGAGCCCAGCGTGACGTCCTGCCGCACCGGGCTCCGGCCGATCAGGGAGATCTCCACCTGGTACTGGCCGGGGGTCAGGGTCGCCCGCACCGCGTACCGGCCCGCGTTGTCCGTCAGCGAGCCGAAGTCGGTGCCGACCACCACCACCTGGGCGCCCGGCAGCCCCTCGCCGGTCTCGCCGGCCCGCACCAGGCCCTGCAGCGTGTAGGTCTGCTGGGCCGCGAGCGGCGTGGCCAGCACGGCCAGCGCCAACGCGAGCGCCGCGTCCCTCCAACGGTTCCTGTTCATGGTCGTCTCCGGGGTGATGTGAACGCCCACCTGTGATCGAGCTGCTCCCGCCGTGGGCGTGGGTCGTGTTCGGAAGCCGTGATCCACGGTATAACGCGCGCAGCCGGGCCACAATGGACGGGACGTCACGGGTTACGGGCCACGGGTCACGGGTCCTTGCTTTGCCGGGTAAGCCGGTTCCCTGCGGGGCGTCTTCCGATTCCTGGTACGCTTTCCGTCCGCGCCCAGCGGCCTCCGGTGACTACGCGACGAACGAGGACGCCCCGCCGGGCACCTGACGACCCCACGAAGCATGGAGCCGTCAGCCGTGACCCGTGACCCCACGAAGCCGCGACGCCGCCGGATGCCTCAGAGCAACTGCCGGAGCACGTACTGGAGGATGCCGCCGTGGCGATAGTACTGCACCTCCTGGGGCGTGTCCAGGCGCACCCGGGCGGTGAATTCGCGCGTCCCGTCGTCGGACACGGCGCGGACGGTGACGCGCCGGGCGCCGCCCTGCGCCAGGGCGTCGGCGAGCCCGGTCACGTCGTAGACCTCCTCGCCGGTGAGGCCGAGGCTGTCGGCGTCCTCGCCGTCGGCGAACTGGAGCGGCAGCACGCCCATGCCCACCAGGTTCGAGCGGTGGATGCGCTCGTAGGTGGCCGCGAGGACGGCCTTCACGCCGAGGAGCGCCGGGCCCTTGGCGGCCCAGTCCCGGGAGGAGCCGGTGCCGTACTCGGTGCCGGCGATGACCATGAGGGCGACGCCCTCGTCCCGGTACCGCATGGCCGCGTCGAAGATCGTGGTCTCCTCGCCGTCGGGCAGACGGGTGAAGCCGCCCTCGGTGCCCGGCGCGAGCTGGTTGCGGAGCCGGACGTTGGCGAACGTGCCCCGCATCATGACCTCGTGGTTGCCGCGCCTGGAGCCGTAGGAGTTGAAGTCCTTGGGCTGGACGCCCCGTTCCACGAGGTACTTCCCCGCGGGCGAGTCCTTGGTGAAGGAGCCGGCGGGCGAGATGTGGTCGGTGGTCACGCTGTCGCCGACCTTGACCAGGACGCGCATGCCCTCGAGGTCCTCCAGCGCGGGCGCCTCCCGGGGCATGCCCATGAAGTAGGGCGGTTCCTTGACGTACGTCGACTCCTCCTCCCAGGCATAGCGGTCGCCTTCGGGCACGGGCAGCGCCTTCCAGCGCTCGTCGCCCTCGAAGACGCCGGCGTACTCGTCGGTGAAGAACTCGGACTTCACGCTCTCCCGGATGACCTCCTGGACCTCCGACTGGCTCGGCCAGATGTCCCTGAGGAAGACGGACCGTCCGTCGGCATCGGTGCCCAGCGGCTCGTTGTAGAGGTCCACGTCCATGCGTCCGGCGATGGCGTAGGCCACGACCAGCGGCGGCGAGGCCAGGTAGTTGGCCCGGACGTCCGGGTTGACCCGGCCCTCGAAGTTGCGGTTCCCGGACAGCACGCTGCACACGACGAGCCCTTCGTCCTTCACGGCCGCGGAGATCTCCGGCGGCAGCGGGCCGCTGTTGCCGATGCAGGTCGTGCAGCCGTACCCGACCAGGTGGAAGCCCAGCGCCTCCAGCGACGGCATGAGGTCCGCCTCCGCCAGGTAGTCCATGACCACCTTCGACCCGGGGGCCAGGCTCGTCTTGACCCACGGCTTGCTCGTGAGGCCCTTCTCCGCCGCCTTTTTCGCCAGCAGTCCGGCCGCCACCATGACCGACGGGTTGGACGTGTTCGTGCAGCTCGTGATGGCCGCGATGACGACGCTGCCATCGGTGACCGTCGTCGTCCCGTCCTTCACGGCGACCTTCACCTCGGGCGTCGTGACCACGGCCGTGCCGCCGTCGCCGGTGCGGCTGTCGGGCAGCAGCACCGGCAGCGCGTCCTCGAACGCGCCCTTGGCCCGCGACAGCTCGATGCGGTCCTGGGGCCGCTTCGGCCCGGCGATGCTCGGCTGCACCGTCGCCAGGTCCAGCTCCAGCGTGTCGCTGTAGGTGGCCTCCGGCGTGTCCGCCGTGTGGAACAGGCCCTGCTCCTTCATGTACGCCTCCACCAGCTCGGCCTGGTGGCCGCCCCGGCCGGTGAAGCGCAGGTAGCGGATCGTCTCGTCGTCCACGGGGAAGATGCCGCAGGTGGCGCCGTACTCCGGCGACATGTTGCTCAGCGTGGCCCGGTCGGCCAGGGGCAGCGTTGAGAGGCCGGGGCCGTAGTACTCGACGAACTTGCCGACGACGCCCTTCTGCCGGAGCATCTCGGTGACGCGCAGCACCAGGTCCGTCGCCGTGGCGCCTTCCGGCAGCTCGCCCACCAGCTTGAACCCCACCACCTGCGGGATGAGCATGCTGATGGCCTGGCCCAGCATGGCCGCCTCGGCCTCGATCCCGCCCACGCCCCAGCCCAGCACGCCGAGCCCGTTGATCATCGTCGTGTGGGAGTCCGTGCCCACCAGCGTGTCGGGGTAGGCCTGCCCGGGCTTGCCGTTCCGTGCCTCCGTGCCGAACACGACCCGGCCCAGATGCTCCAGGTTGACCTGGTGCACGATGCCGGTCTCCGGCGGCACGACGCGGAAGTTGTCGAACGCCGTCTGGCCCCAGCGCAGGAACGCGTACCGCTCGCCGTTCCGCTCGTACTCCATCTTCGCGTTCGTCTCGAAGGCGTAGCGCGTGCCGAACTCGTCCACCTGCACCGAATGGTCGATCACCAGCTCGGCGGGCTGGAGCGGGTTGATCTTCGTCGGGTCGCCGCCCATCCGCGCCATGGCGTCGCGCATGGCCGCCAGGTCCACCACCGCCGGCACGCCCGTGAAGTCCTGCAGGAGCACCCGGGACGGCGTGAACGCGATCTCACGGCTCGGCTCCGCCGTCGGGTCCCACCCGGCCAGCGTCTCCACATCGCCCTCGGCGTCCGCCGAAGCGTCCTGGTTGCGCAGGATGTTCTCCAGCAGGATGCGCAGCGAGTACGGCAACCGCGTCACATCGAGCCCCCGCTTCTCCAGAGCGTCCAGCCGGAAGATCTCGTAGTCCCTGTCGCCGACCGTCAGCGTCGCGCGGCTGCCGAATGCGTCCATGGTATCGTCTTCGTGGTTCGTGTTCGTTGCCCGGCGGATCCGCGGCCGGGCGCGCCTCGCGGGCCCATCGGGGTCCGCGGAAGACGCCCGACCTCCCGGGTCCGGATCCGGGCTCCACGGCCCAGCGGGTCCGCGGTGGATCTGGAAGATGACGGATTCGGGGGGCGATGCAAAGCGGTCAGCGGTCAGTCGTCAGCGCTGACTTCCCGGGCAGGGGCAGCGATCGGCGTGGAGAGCCGCCTTCTCGGCGCACGCAGCCAAGCGCGTTTGGCCAATCAGGCTATCGGTGTGCCCGATGGGCCGGGGTAACCTGTTTTCACGCAGAGCCGCGGAGGCGCAGAGGGGAACCACCTTTGGGATACAGCGAGGGACACGGCGAGGGAAGAAGCGAGGGATACGGCGAGGGATACGGCGAGGGTGGGGCCGGGGTCAACGTCATCACCGGGCAGATCATCAACGCGGCGCTCCGCATCCATTCGAAGCTGGGGCCGGGGCTCCTCGAATCCGTCTACGAGCGCATCCTCGCCCGGGACCTGGCGCGGCTCGGGTACTATGTGGAGCGCCAGAAGCCGGTGTCGTTCGAATTCGAGGGGCTTTGGTTCGACGATGCGTTCCGCGCCGACCTGGCGGTGAACGAGTCGGTGGTCGTCGAGATCAAGTCGGTGGCCGCGCTGTCACGGGCGGACAAGAAGCAGCTTCTGACCTATCTCCGGCTGCTGGATTACCGCGTGGGTCTGCTACTGAATTTCGGTGCTCCGCTGATGAAGGACGGCATCGCGCGGGTCGTGAACGGTCTGTAGCCGGATCCTCCGCGGCTCCGCGGCTCTGCGTGAGATGATGGCGCGGGCTCGGAAGCGGTGAGGGCAGGAGCGGACGTATCCCGCTATCGGGTTCCCTCACGCGTGGCTGCAACTTTTTTCACGCAGAGCCGCGGAGGCGCAGAGGGGAACCACCTTTGGGATACAGCGAGGGACACGGCGAGGGGAGAAGCGAGGGATACGGCGAGGCGAACGTCATCACCGGGCAGATCATCAACGCGGCGCT
>CAYQCY010000115.1:0-10641 GCA_964416095.1 uncultured Gemmatimonadaceae bacterium | reverse complement strand
GCCCTAAGTCTCTCGATGGCCCGGTTGCTCGTCTTCGCGAGCATGGGGTACGCCATGCTTTGCAGGCGGTTCATGGCCAGGTACTTGTCCGATGCCATGTACTCGGAGAAATCGGACCATGTGCCGTGATCCTCCACGACGGCACCCATGTGCACGAAGCCCTTTTCCCCGAAGTTGAACTCGCAGCTGCTGGGGCCCTTCCGACGGGAGATCGAGAATCCGGTGTCGTTGCCGCTCTCTTCGAGCCTTCTCAACGCTTTCCGATAGAACGTTTTGTCGTTGATGTACGAGTCGAGGGGCTTCCACTCGCCTTCGATCTCGACCTCGGTCCAGGCGTGCCCGCCGGCGTCGGGAATGGACCGCAAGACGAGGGAGGGGAATATCCCCCGCATGATCCGGACATCGATGAGCCCCGTGTGGACGCGAGCGGGTATCCCGGCCGCTCTGCTCAGGGCGACGAAGAGGGTAGCCTTCGTGGTGCAGTATCCTACGCCGTACTGGAGGGTCTCGGAGGCTTTCACGGCATCCCATCTCGGCGGGAACCCGAACCGGATCTCATCTCGCACGAAGTTGAAGATACTCTCCACCTGGTCCAGGAGCGTCGGTCGACCGGACGTCAGGTCGTCCGCTTTCGCCTGGATCGCAGGGTGCTGGTGATCAGACAACAGACTTGCGGGGGGCATGAGCAACTTCGTTCCGGTAGAGGACACCTGGGATTATCTAGCCGCGGCTCGTAGGCGCTCGGTAAAGTGCCCCAGCCCCAGCCGGTCGAGGACCTCGGCGAACCGCGGGTCGTCCTGCAGGCCCTGGACACTGGGCGCACCGGAGATGTAGAGGAGGCTCGGGTCGCCGTCCTCGAGCGCCCGGTCCAGGTGGTCGAAAGCATCGTCAAACCGCCCGAGTGCGCTCAGTACGATCGCCACCCAGTAATGGACGGCGGCGCCCTGCTCACCCCGAGCCTCCAGCTCCCGGAGCATGCGTTCCGCCTCTTCGACTTGGCCGGCAAAGGCGAAGGCAGCCCCCGCGGAACCCAGGGCGATGTTCGGCGCGGGCAAGACGGCCAGGATTCTGCGGCCCCAGGCGACCGCTTCGTTGACGCGGCCCGATCCCATATACGTGCGGAGCAGGCCGAGTGTCGAGAGGAAGGGCGTTGCACCATCCTCGTGGAGCTGCCGGAACTTCGATTCCGCCTCCGCGTACTCTCCGGCCATGAAGTCGATGAAGCCGAGTCGCGCCCGAGGCCGGGGATCCAGCGGGCTGAGCTCGGCGGCGCGGCGCTGGGTCCGTCGGGCTTCGGCATAGTCCGCACGCACGTAGGTGTGGTACATCTCGAGCCAGGTGTACGCGTCGAAATAGCTGGGACTCAGCTCGAGAGCCCGTTCGATCGCCGTGCGGGCGGCATCGAAGTCCCACGTGTGGAAGAGGTGGATGAGTCCGCGAGCGAGGTGGCCTTCGGGCAGATCGGGCGAAAGCGAAAGCGCGCTCTCCGCCGCGGCACGGGCTTGCGGCATGATGACCCGCGGGGGCTGCGTCCCGAACCCCGTCGCCTGGAAGATCAGGAGCGCCGCGAGCCCTACGTGGGGGAGGGCGAAGTGAGGGTCCCGCTCGATCGCCTCCTCGAACAGCGCCGTTGCCCGGCTGAACCCGTCCGGGCTCAGCTCGAAGAACGCGACCCGGGCGCGGAGGTACGTGTCGTAGGCCGCAGGATCGGCGTCGCGGTAGACGGTCCGCTCCTCGGGTCCTGCCGGCAGCCGGCTGAGCAGGTTCTCGGTGACCGCTTCCACGATCCCGTCCTGGATCTCGAAGACGTCGCCAACCGGCCGCTCGTAGCGCTCCGACCAGAGGTGGTAGCCATTGGAGGCGTTGATGAGCTGCGCGGTGATCCGGAGCCGATCTGCGGATCGGCGCACGCTTCCCTCCACGACGTAGGAGACGTCGAGGGCCCGGCCGATCTCCCGGATGTCGGCGGTCGAGCCGCGGAACCCGAAGGCCGACGTCCGCGCCACCACCCGGAGCCCCCGGACCTGCGCCAGGGCGTTGATCAGCTCTTCTACAATGCCGTCGGCGAAGTACTCGCTGTCACCCTCGGCGCTCATGTCCGAGAAGGGCAGGACCACGATGGAGCGGTCGTGCGGTCGAGCCGGCTCTTCGAGAGTTCCGGCCGCCGCCCCGGGGCTCGACGGCCAGTTCTCTGCAGGGCCGGCTTTGGCGCTTGCGGGGCTGGAACCCGGTGGTGGGAACCCGGGGAGGGGCGCGGTAGAGGTGAGGCTCCCCGGGCCGGTCCCCGGATCACTGGCCGCCTCGCCCGGTGTGGCGCCGGCCTCCGCCCGCGCGGCCGCTGCGTCGATCTCCTCCTGCGGACGGACCTCGTACGCCCACGCCAGGACCAGGACGAGGGGGAATCCGAGCACCGTCGCTACGACGACGAGGGTGACGGCGAAAGCCGGGAGGTCCAGCAGGGGGAACGCTATGTCGGCGGCTTCCCACACCGCAAAGCCCACCACCACGTAAACAACCGCAACCTGGTAGACTTTGCGTCGCTTCAGCTCGGTGGCGAACCGGCGGATGGAAGAGGCCATGACGCTGCTGGGCTGAGTAGGCTCCAAGTCCAATATGGGCGAGAGCCCGGGAAGGACAAGGAGATTGGCGCGATTAGGATGGTAATTGGGGCGAGGCTGGGCGTCCGGAGGAAGAGGCTGGCGGGTGGCGCAGAGGTGAGGGCCTGTAGTCACGACGAGTGAATCCCGCAGATCGGCGCTTAATTTCTCCTGGAGCCAGGTGAGGTGCGTCACGTCATCGTCGGTGACGGTGCTAACGCTCCCCGAAAGTGCCGTAAGCGATCGGCCCTCGCCGCCAGCAAGGCGGCGAGCTGCTCGAGGGCGCTCTCGTGCCTTCCGTTCCGGTGGACATCCGGCCCGGGCGATGCAAGCTTGACACACGGCCCCCTTCCGTCGACTCGCCGGCACACTCATCCGTGCAACCCACCGACCGGGAGGCACCGTGCGACGACTTCTCCTCGGCGTCCTTTCGCTGCTGATCCTCACCGCGTCCGCCAGCGCCCAACAGATCGCTGACAGCACCTTCCACTATCCGATCCCCGAGCCCGCGTACGCCGTGGGTGAAGGACCCGTGGTGTGCGTCGACGCCGGCCACGAGAATTTCCATACCGCGACCGGCCGCTACTACCCCTTCGCGGAGCTGCTCCGCGGCGATGGCTACCGCGTGCGGGAGACTGCGGACGCCTTCGCCGCGAGCTCGCTGGCGCCGTGCGAGGTGTTGGTGATCGCCAGCGCCGATTCCCCGGGAGCCGACGACGCGGGCCGCTACCCCCATCCATCGGCGTTCACCGAGGCGGAGATCACGGCGCTGCTCCGGTGGGTCCATCACGACGGCGGGTCGCTGCTGCTCATCGTGGACCACAGCCCGTGGCCGGGCGCGGCAGCGGACCTGGGCCACGCGTTCGGCGTGCACTTCTTCGAGGGGTACACCGGGAGCTGCCAGTTCGGACCGCCGAACGAGGAAGCGCTGGCCGCCGCGGCCGAAGAGGCGGGCGTGACCGCGGAGTTCCTGCGCGATCGCCTGCCTCGGGGGACCTTCGGCGAGCACGTCATCCTCGGTGGGCGGGGCGGCGCCGATTCGGTGACTTCGGTGCTGGCTTTCGGCGGCAGCGCCTTCTACGGCTCGAAACAGGTGGAGCCGATCTTGGTGCTGGACCCGGACCATCCCTCCTTTACGCCCACCGGCCGGAACCTGGGCGGACTGGGGCGGGACGAGCAACCGAGCTACGACCTCGGCGGCTGGCTCCAGGCCGGCGCCCTCCGGTTCGGCAGTGGCCGGGCGGTCTTCCTGGCCGAAGCGGCCATGTGCACCGCCCAGATCTTCCGGCCCGGGACGGACCGGGAGACGAAGCGCGGGATGAACACGGCCATGGCGGGGGGGAACCCCGCGTTCTGCCTCAACGTGGTGCGGTGGCTGTCGGACGCGATTCGGTGAGGAGGTGATCGTGCCGCGATACAGGGTGTGCGGGGGAGAGCAGCCCGCAGTTCGAAAAGCAGTCTCCATCGACGGCATCTGATCCCGACCTCGCCGCCCGGTCGGCCATCTGATACCTTTGGCCCGGGTACTGCACGGGTTCCTGCCGCTCGGTTCGCATGCACCTCCTCGTCCTCACCGCCCTGGTCCTGCTGGCGGCCCTCGTGGCGGAACGGCTTCGCCTCGACCGGGCCCGGGAGTCCGTCCCCCTGCGCATCGCGGTCACCGGCACCCGGGGCAAGACCACCGTGACCCGGCTCCTGGCCTCGGTCCTCCGGGAAGACGGGCGGCGGGTGCTGGCCAAGACCACGGGCTCCGAGCCCGGCCTCATCCTCCCCGACGGGACCGTCGAGGAGATCCGGCGGCGGGGTCCGCCCTCCATCCTGGAGCAGAAGAAGCTCCTGCACCGGGCCGCCCGTTTGGGTGCGGAGGTGGTGGTGGCGGAGGTCATGAGCATCCATCCCGAGAGCCACCGGGTGGAGGGGCAGGCGCTCCTGGTGCCCCACCTCGTCCTGGTCACGAACTTCCGGGTGGACCACACGGGCGCGGCGGGAGACACCCGGGCGGGGGTGGCGGCGGTCCTGGCCCGAGGCGTGCCCGACGGGGCCCGGGTTCTCCTCCCCGGGTCCGAGGACGGGAGCGCCTTCCGTGCACGCATCGAGGATGGGGGATGCACGGTCACGGCGGTGGCCGCGGGGTCCGCCGACGGCCTCCTGGACGATGGCCCGACCCCCCTGACCACCTTCGCCGACAACGTGGAGCTCGTGGTGGCGGCCGCCCGCTCCCTGGGCGTGGACGACGCCGTCATCCGCCGCGGGGTGGCGGGGGCCCGGCACGACCCGGGCGCGGCCCGGCTCTGGCGGCTTCGTACCGCCGAGCGGGAGCCCCCCGTCTGGGCCGTCTCCGCCTTCGCCGCCAACGATCCCGAGTCCACGGCCCTGCTCCACGACCGTGCCCTGGCGGCCGTGGGGGGGGCGGCCGCGGGTGGGGCGGTGGGCCCGTGCGTGGGCCTCCTGAGCCTCCGGGCCGACCGGGGGGACCGCACCCTCCAGTGGGCCGACGCCCTGGCGGCGGGGTTCCTGGACCGGTTCCACCAGCTCTACGTCACGGGCGTACACGCGAACGCGCTGGCCCGGCGGGTGCGCAGGCGGAGACTGGCCCGGCGGGTGCCGGCGAGAGGCCCCGGGAACGGTGCGGCGGCGGGCGTGTCCGTCGTGGCCGGGGCGGGTACTCCGGAAGCCGGGACCCCGGTCATCCGGGCGGTTCCGTCCGCTGGGGCCGAGGCCCTGACGGCGCTGGCGCTGGAGCCTCTCCGGGAGTCCGGGGGCGTGCTCTTCGGCTTCGGCAACATGGGCGGTCGGGGCCGGGAGCTGGCGGCCCACTGGGCCCGCACCGGAGAAGAGGTGGGCCGTGGGCCTTGAGCTCGCGTTCGTCGGACTCCTGGTGTCGCTGGCCTTCATCGCCCTCACGGGGCTGTATCCCGGGGGCATCATCGTCCCCAGCTACCTGGTCCTCTTCCTGTGGGAGCCCGAGCGGATCGCAGGGACCCTGCTGGCGGCGCTCCTCACCATGGTCGTCTACCGCCTGGCGGCCCGCCGGCTCATCCTCTTCGGACGGCGCCGCTTCGTGTTCCTCATCCTGCTGGGGGGGCTGTGGGCGGCGCTGTGGAGCCAGGCCCTGCCGTCCCTCTTCCCCGCGTCGCTGGAGTTCCGGGTCATCGGCTGGGTCATCCCGGGCCTCATCGCCGGCCACATGGAGCGCCAGGGCGTGGCGGTGACCGCCGCGGCCCTGGTGACGGTGACGGTGGCCCTGGGCTTCCTGGGCCGGGCCCTGGCCCTGGTGTGAGGCAGCCGTGAATCCGGCTCCGGACGTCGCCCGACTTCGGGCCCCGTTGCTGGCCGCGGCGGCGGTGAGCCTGGCCGCGTGGCTGGCGCTCCAGGTCCTGTCGCCCCGGCCGACACTGGAGTGGTCCGGGGCCATGGAAGCGGCCGCGACCGGCATGGCGGAGGCCGTGGCCGTCACCGGGGCGTTCGTGGAGGCGGAGGGCCTGGCCGTGGCTCCGGAGCTGGACCCCAACGGCACCGGGCTCATCGGACCCGGGTACGCGGAGCTCTTCACCACCCTGGGCCACCTGGAGGCCAAGCGTACCACCACGAACCCGGACGTGGCGGCCGTGTTGGCGCACCTGCTGGACGAGGCCGGCGTGGGCGCCGGTGACACCGTGGCCGTGGGAGCTTCGGGCTCCTTCCCGGCCCTGCTCGTAGCCACGCTCACCGCGGCCGAGGCCCTGGGCGCGCACCCGTCGGCGATCCTGTCGCTGGGAGCGTCGTCCCACGGGGCGACCCGGGTGGACTTCGACCTCCTGCGCGTGCACGAGCTGCTCCTCGAGCGGAACCTGGTGCACGCCGCTCCCGTGGCCGTGTCCCCGGGAGGTCGCCGGGACCGGGGCGAGGACTTCGAGCCCGGCGTCCGGGATCGTCTGCTGGAGAGGCTGTCCCGCAGCGGGTACCCCGTGATCCACGAGACGGACCTGCGGGCGAGCGTGGCCCGGCGCATGGAGGTGTACGCCGGCGGCGCCGCGCCCGACGCCTTCGTGAACATCGGCGGCGCCGACGCCAACGTGGGGATCGACCCCTCCATCCTCGGCGTCCCGCCCGGCCGGGTGGACAGCCTCCCCGTCCCGCGCCCGGAGCACCGCGGGGTGCTCCACGAGATGGCGGCCCTGGGCGTTCCCGTGATCCACCTCCTGGACATCCGGCGACTGGCGCTCCAGCACGGCCTCCCCTGGGACCCCGCGCCCCTTCCGGAGCCCGGGACCACACGCCTGACCCGGACCCTTCCGGAGCGGAGCGGAGCATTCTGGGCGATCTCCGCCGTCTGGCTCGCGGCGCTGGCGTGTATCGCAGCGGCGGCCCTGCGCGCGCGGCACCGGTCGCGCGGCGCATCGTGATTTGTGTAACGTCGGCACTTATGTTCCTATGCACACAGCGACCACGCCCCTCCCACCAGGAACCGGACCATGACGTCCCATCGGAGGAGAGTGCTTTCAGCAGCCGCGCTGGCGTGCGTGGCCATGATGTGCGTCCCGGCTCCCGGCGGTCTCGTCGGCCAGGACGCGGCCCTCACGGCGGACCTGCCCATCCTTCTCACGTCGTGCGGCCAGAGCCCCGGCCCCGAGCGGGTGCGCTTCTTCCTGAGCCGCCTGGAGCTGGCCCACGAGTTCCTGCCCCAGGCCACGGCCCGGGACCTCATCGCCGCCCGGGACGCGGGCGCGCCCTTCCGCACGCTCCTCATCGTCACCGGCGCCAGCCTCAAGGGGATGGGAGCCGCCGGCGTGTCCATGCCCGACGAGCTGGCCCGGACCGCGGAGCTCATCCGCGAGGCGCGGAACCAGGGCATCACGGTCATCGGGGCGCACGTGGAGGGCATGGCCCGCAGGGCCCAGGGAGCGGCCCCGGGTGACAACTCCGACGAGCTGTCCATCGACGCGGTGATGCCCCTGGCCGACTTCATGGTCGTGCGCCAGGACGGGAACGAGGACCGCCGCTTCACCGTCATCTCGGAGAACGAGGGCGTTCCCCTCATCCTCTTCGAGAAGAACATGGAGATGGGCGACGTCCTCACCCGGATCTTCGGCGGGTAGGAGCCGCGCGGCCGGTGCGGTCTCCGGGAGCGCCGCGGGCGGCCCCACCTCCAGGCCGGAGGGCTGACCGGTGAGCATGTTCACCTGGGCCACCCTGGTCCTGGCGGTCATGGTGGCGGTGTACATGGCGGCCAAGCTGTCGAAGCTGTCCACCGAGCTGGCCATGTTCGCCGCGGCGCTGGGCGGCTCCCTGGCGGGTGGCTTCGGGCTGCCCCCTCGGCACATCGCCGAAGGGGCGATGACCTACCTGGACATCAACCTCATCTTCATCACCGCCACCCTCTTCATGAACATCCTGAAGGAGTCGGGAGGAGTGGCCTTCGCGGTCCGGGGCATCCTGGTGCGCTTCCACTGGAGCCGGGCGCTCCTGGTGATCCTCCTCACCGTGCTCCTGCTCCTGCCCGGGGCCCTCACGGGGGCCGGGAGCGTGACGGTGCTCATCACGGGCGGCATGGTGGCGGTGGTGCTCCGGACCATGGGCGTATCCGTGGTCCGGACGGTGGCCATCATCTTCATCATCGCGGGCCTGAGCGCAGCGGCGCCTCCGGTGAGCCTGTGGGCCATGATCACGGCCGCCGGCGTGAACATGCCGTACATCGGCTTCTTCTGGCCCCTGCTCCTGCCCTGCGTGCTCCTCTCCCTGGCCACCATCTTCCTGCTGGGGTGGAGGGGCGAGAAGATCGACCTGGAGCGGGCCCTGGAGGAGCTGCCCTCGACGCCCGCGGGGATGAGCTGGATCCGCGTGCTGCTGCCCTTCGCGGCCTTCGTGCTCCTCATCTGGATCGGCCGCCAGTGGCCCCACCGCACGCCGGTGATCGGGCTGCCTCTGATGTTCGTGGTGGCGGCGGCCACGTCGTGGATCCTCTCGCCGGTGCGCCTGGACATCCTCCGCATCTCCCGGGAGACCGTCCACCAGCTCCTGCCGCTGGTGGGGACCCTCACGTGCGTGGGCGTCCTGGTGCAGATCATGACCCTCACGGGGGTGCGCGGGCTGCTGGCGGTGACCGCCGTGACCCTGCCCGTGGCGCTGGTCTTCGCCACCCTCTTCGTGGTCCTGCCCGCGTCCGAGGCGGTCCTCATGTGGGGCGCCGCGCCGGTGCTCGGGGTGCCCCTGGTGCTCCTGTTCAACACCATGGGCCTGGACCCCATCGTGGCCCTGGCGGGGATGAGCGTCATCTGGCCGCTGGGCGACGCCCTGCCGCCCACGGCCATCATCGGCCGCCTCACCGTGGATGTGGTGGGCTACCGGGACTCCTACGGGCGGTTCCTGAAGGCGTGCATCGGCCCGGCGCTGATCATCATGGTCGTGGGCACCCTCATGGTGGTCTACTCCGACCGCCTCTCCTTCCTCACGGGGATTTGACCAGGAGACGCTCATGATCCTGCTCCAGACCCTCGTCACCGGCCTCTACTACCTCCTGGTGGCTTTCGTGTCCGTGCTCATGATCTGGAATCTGGCACGGTCCGACGACTGGAGGGACGAGGTGCTGTACGCCATCGTCCTGGTCCCGTTCCTCCTGCGGCTCTTCCAGCTCAAGTGAGGGCAGCCGCGATGAACGCGCCCGACCGGGCGGCGGCCGGTGTGAAGGCACCTGGAGGGAGGACGACGTCGTGATCCGCAAGCTCGTCATCGCCGCCCTCGGACTGCTGCTCCTGGTCACCTCCGGGCTCAGCTTCCACCGGAGCCGGCACCTGGAGGAGCACGTGGTGCTGAGCCCCGGGGTCACGGAGGTGCGGAGCCTGGGCGACTGGTTCGAGGGCGTCCGGGGCACGGTGAACGACGCCAACGTCTACATCCTGGACAGCGGCGTGCCCGGGGCCACCATGCTGGTCCTGGGCGGCACCCACCCGGAGGAGCCCGCCGCCCGCCTGGCGGCCTGGCTCCTGGCGGAGAACGCGGTCATGGAGGCGGGCCGCCTCATGGTCGTGCTCTCGGCCAACCGGAGCGCCACCACGGTGACCCGGCTGGGCGGCGCCTACCCGCCGGACTTCACCATCGAGACGGACTGGGGCGAGCGGACCTTCCGCATGGGCGACCGCTGGTCGAACCCCCTGGACCAGTGGCCGGACCCCGAAGTCTACATCCACTACCCCAGCGGCCAGTACCTGGCCTGGGTGGACATCCGGAACCTGAACCGCGCCTGGCCCGGCCGCCCCGGCGGCACCCTCACGGAGCGCACCACCTACGCCCTCATGGAGCTCGTCCGCCAGGAGGGCGTGGACCTCTTCGTGGACCTCCACGAGGCCGAGCTCCAGTACCCGGTCATCAGCACCATCGTGGCCCACGAAACGGGCCAGGAGCTGGCCACCTTCGTGTCCATGATGCTCTCGGACACGGAGTTCAACATCGGCATGGAGTACTCGCCGCCGAACCTCCACGGTCTGTCCCACCGGGAGGTGGGTGACCATTCCGACGCCGTGTCCCTCCTCTTCGAGGCCCCGGAGCCGTTCCTGGACGCGACCCGCGGGCGCACCACCCGGGAGCAGCTCCTCACGGGACGGGACGAGTTCGTGGTGAGGGCGGGAGCGGCGGGGCTCCTCTTCGAGCGCATGGACGAGAGCGGCTGGCCCGTGGACGTCCGTGTCGGCCGCCACACCTCCACGGTGCTCCAGACCATGGAGGCATGGACCGAGCTGCACCCGGACCGGCCCCTGAGCTGCACCGGCGTGCCCCGGTACGACGAGGTCGTCGCCCGGGGACTGGGATGGTGGCTGCACGACCCCGCGACGGCCCCGCCGGAGCGGGTGAGGATCGAATAGAGGAGATCAGCGAGGGCCCGCCAGGGCGGCGGAGCCCGCACCGTCAGCAAGGAGCAATGCCGTGAGACACATCGTCCGACACCTCCCCCTGGGGCCGTGGGTCCTGGCCCTTTTCCTGATCGCCACCGGGGCGGCCCCGACGTCCGCCCAGGTGGACCTCCAGCTCCCCCAGGGCCCGCAGTGCACCGCCGAGGAAGGAGACTGCG
>CAYQCY010000114.1:2926-10811 GCA_964416095.1 uncultured Gemmatimonadaceae bacterium | reverse complement strand
AGGTCGCCCTGCCGCGGGACATGGGGATCGACCGGATCCTCGCCGCGCCGCGAGCGGGAGCCCGACCGCAGCCCGATTTGCCCACGTGGAATAGCGAGGAGCCCGATGCCGGCGTTCCACCGCCGGCCCGCGAACGCCGGCCGCCCGGCGGACAGCACCCGCCCTTGTCATGTACATACAACGTAAATATGTTGTACGTACAAAGGGAGGTCGCGATGCCTGATGCGGAGGGCGGGAAGCAGAGGAAGAATTACAGGCTGCACCAGGCGAAGATCGACCGTGTGCGGGAGATCCTGGCGGCGGAGACGGAGACGGAGGCCATCGAGGCGGCGCTGGACCTGGTGATCCTGCGGGACGAGCTGGTGCGTGGAGTGAAGGCCATGGAGGGTGCGGAGCTGGTGGACGTCTTCGACGGCTGATGGCGAAGTACGTCCTGGACACGCAGCTCTACATCGAGGCGACGCGGGATGCGGCGCGGAACCGGGAGCTGGCGGCGTTCTACACGCTGCACACGCCCCGGGCGTATCTGCATTCGGTGGTGGTGGCGGAGCTGCTGGCGGGCGCTGTGGCCCGAGGGCTGGAGAAGCGTACGCGGGCGGCGTACCTGGCGCCGCTGGAGGCGGTGGGGCGGGTGCTGACGCCCTCGCACGAGAGCTGGAAGCGGGCGGGATCCATTGTGGCGTCCCTGGTTCGGGAGGGGCTGGTGAGCCCCGGCGGCTTCAGCCGCTCCTTCTTCAACGACTGCGTGCTCGCGGCCTCGGCCCGGGAGCACGGCTTCACGCTCGTCACGGCGAACGCGGCGGACTTCGCGCGTATCGCCCGGGTTGCGCCGTTCGATTGGGTGCCACCCTGGCCGGATTGAGCCACGGTTCCGGGACGACGCGTCCGCCCCGGTGGGTCGGGCCGACGAACCGAGTCTGAAACCCGACGCTTCCTCGCGCGTACGGCACGATACGGAGACCACCCGCCGGAGAACGTCATGACGTCCCTCATCCAGGCCCTCCGCTTCGCCCTCCGGGGCTACCGCCGCCGGAAGGGCCTCGCCGTCACCGCCGTCCTCACCCTCGCCGTGGGGCTCGGCGCCACCACGGCCATCTTCAGCGTGGCGAACGCGCTGCTGCTCCGACCGCCGCCGGGGATCGCGGAGCCGGACCGGGTGGTGGAGGTGGGGCGGACCTACGAGGGCCGCGACTTCGACACCTTCTCCTTCCCCGACCTCACGACGCTGCGCGAGCAGGCGAGCCCGCCCTTCGACGGGCTGGCGGCGTACGACATGGAGGTCGCCGCGTTCACGCAGGGCGGCGCGGGCGTCCGGGTCAGGGTCGCCGCCGTCTCGCCGGCCTACTTCGACGTGCTCGGCGTGGGGGCGGCCCTCGGCCGGACCTTCGTCCGGGAGGAGGCGTGGCCCCCGGGCGCCCACGCCGTGGCCGTGCTCGACCACCGCTTCTGGCGGGATCGCCTGGGCGGCGACCCGGACGTGGTGGGTCGCACGATCCTGGTGAACCGCCGGCCGTTCACCGTGGTGGGCGTGCTGCCGGCGGCGTTCCGCGGCCACACCATGGCGTTCGCGCCCGAGGTCTACATCCCCCTCTCCATGTCGGAAGTCGGTGAGGGGCGCTGGGACGACCCGGGCTCCCACTGGTTCTACGTGGTGGGCCGCCTCGCCCCCGGCGCCACGGTGGCGGGGGCGCGCACGGCGGCCCGCACCGTCTTCGACCGCCTGCGCGCCGCCTCGCCGGAGCTGTACCGCCGCAAAGGGGTGGACGTGCAGCCGCTGGTCGCCACCTCGGCGGCGCTCCGGGACATGGTCACCGCCTTCATGACCGTGCTCGCGGGCCTGGTGGGCCTCGTGCTCCTCATCACCTGCGCGAACGTGGCGGGGCTGCTCCTGGCCCGGGCGGCGGACCGGGAGCGGGAGCTGGCGATCCGCATGGCCCTCGGCTCCGGCCGGCGCCGCCTGGTGGGCCAGCTCCTGGCGGAGGCGCTGGCGCTCTTCCTCCTCGGCGGGGCCGGCGGGCTGCTGCTGGCGGTGTGGCTGACCCGCCTCTTCGCCGGCATCGAGCTGCCGCTCCCCGTCCCGCTGGAGCTGGACTTCCGCCCCGACGCCGTCGTCTTCGCCGTCGGGCTGGGCCTCGCCCTCCTCACGGGCATCGTCTTCGGGCTGGCGCCGGCGCTCCGGGCCTCGAACCCGGACCTGGTCCCGGCGCTGAAGGACGACACCGGCACCGGCGGCAGGCGGAGCGGCCGCCTGCGCCGCGGCTTCGTGGCGGGACAGGTCGCCCTGTCCCTGGCGCTCCTCGTCGCCGCGGGCCTGTTCCTGCGCTCGCTGCGACAGGCCGGCGAGATGGCGAAGGGCTTCGATCCGGAGGACGTGTACGTCGTGGCGCTGGACCTGGGCCTCGAAGGCTACGACGCCGAGGAGGACGTCCGCTACTACGAAAACCTCCTCGAGCGGCTGGAGGCCGTCCCCGGCGTGATCTCCGCCGGCGTGGCCCGGGACCTGCCCCTGGACCTGAGCGGGCTCGGCGTCTCCTACTGGGTCGACGGTGCCTGGACCGGCGAGGGCCGGCCGCCGTACGTGGGCAACGCCCACAACGTGGTCAGCCACGGCTACTTCGAGACGCTCGGCATCCCGGTGCTGCGCGGCCGGGCGTTCACGGAGCACGACGACGCCGGCGCCCCGCCCGTCGTCGTGGTGAGTCGCGAGCTCGCGGCCCGGGCATGGCCCGACGACGAGGCTCTCGGCGAGCGGCTCCGCTTCCGGGACGACCCGGACCGGGCCTGGACCGTCATCGGCGTGGTGGAGGACACGAAGAGCCACCACCTGACCCAGGCGGTGAGCCCCATGGCGTACCGCGGCCAGGGCCAGGCGTACCGGTCCGAGGCCTACGTGGCGGTCCGGGCCGCCCCGGGCGCCAGCGGCGTCCCCCCGGCGATGCGCCGGGAGATCCTCGCCCTGGACCCGCGCCTCGCCCTGTCGCCGGTCTTCCCGCTGGACGAGCACACCTCCGTCGGGCTGCTGCCCCAGCGCCTCGCCGCCACCCTCGCCACCGCCCTCGGCGCCCTCGCCCTGCTCCTCTCCGCCCTGGGCATCTACGGCGTCGTGGCGTACTCCGTCGCCCGCCGTACCCGGGAGATCGGGCTGCGCATCGCCCTCGGCGCCCGGGGGCGGGACGTGGCGCGCCTCGTCCTGCGCTCCATGACGCCCTGGGTGGTGCCCGGCATGCTCGCCGGCGTCCTCCTCGGCATCGGGCTCAGCCGCCTGGCCCGGGGCCTCCTCATCGGCGTGTCGCCCGGGGACCCGGCGACCCTCGCCGTGGTGGCGGCGGTGCTCGGCGCCGTGGCCGTGGCCGCGAGCCTGGTCCCGGCGCGACGCGCCGCCGGGGTCCACCCCATGGAGGCGCTCCGTAGCGAGTAGGGCGGGGCCGGCAGTTCGGGGCGCGTTCCCGCCGCCCGGCGCCGTCTCGCCCGGGCTGCCCGGCGCCCCGCTCCGCCGGTTGTCGCCCCTTCCACCCCCGCCTAGCTTCCATCCGGGCCGGTCGATGGGAGCCGGCCCGTTCCCCGTCGGGGCTGCCGGACACCCACATGGACGCCACGGAAGCCAGGACCCGGGCCGCGGACCGCGGCCGCATCGACGACGCCTTTCTCGAGCGTCTGATGCGCCGCTCGGCGGCCGGCGAGGCCGACGAAGGCGGCGGCGACCGCGTCACCCTGGACGTGGTCATGCCTTTCACCGGCGAGACGCTGGCCCGCCTCCCCGAAGCGAACGGCGACGACATCCGGGACGCGGCGGAGCGCGCCCGGGCCGCGCAGCCGGCGTGGGCGGCGCTCCCCTGGCGGAAGCGCGCGAAGCCTGTCCTCCGCCTCCACGACCTTCTGTTGGAACGCCAGGACGAGGTCATGGACCTGGTCCAGCTCGAGACGGGCAAGGCCCGGAAGGACGCCTTCGAGGAGGTGGCGGACGTGGCCCTCGTCGCCCGCTACTACGCCTATCACGGCGAGAAGCACGTGCGCAGCCGGCGGCGCCGGGGCGTGCTGCCCGTCCTGACCCGGGCCTGGGAACATCACCGGCCCGTCGGCCTGGTCGGCTTCATCACGCCGTGGAACTACCCGCTCGCCATGGCGCTGAGCGACGTGGTCCCGGCGCTGCTGGCGGGGAACGCCGCCATCCTGAAGCCGGACCACCAGACCCCGTTCACCGCCCTCTGGTGCGCCGAGCTGGCCGACGAGACCGGCATCCCGCCGGAGCTGTTCCAGGTCGTGCCCGGCGACGGCACGAGGATCGGCGCCGACCTCATCGACGCGGTGGACCACATGGCCTTCACCGGCAGCACCGCCACCGGCCGCATCGTGGCCGAGCGCGCCGCCCGCCGCCTCATCGGCTGCTCCCTGGAGCTGGGCGGCAAGAACGCCCTCGTCGTGCTGGACGACGCCGACCTGGACCGGGCCGTGGACGGCGCCGTGCGCGGCGGCTTCAGCGCCACCGGCCAGCTCTGCGTCTCCAGCGAGCGCGTCCTGGTCCACCGGTCCGTCTTCGACACCTTCGTCGAGCGCTTCGCCCGGGCCGCCGAGGCGCTCCGGCTGGGCCCCGGCCTCGACTTCGACACGGACGTGGGCTCCCTCGTCTCGGAGGACCAGCTCCGCGTCGTGGAGGAGCACGTCCGCGACGCCCTGGACCACGGTGCCACCCTGGTCACCGGCGGCCGGCGTCTCCCCGAGCTGGGCCCCTGGTTCTACCAGCCCACGATCCTCACCGGCGTGACGCCGGACATGGAAGCGTACGACGCCGAGACCTTCGGGCCCGTCATCGCCGTCCACCCCTTCGACGACGACGGCGAGGCCGTCCGCCTGGCCAACGCCACCCGCTACGGCCTCAACGCCTCCGTCTACAGCCGCGACGTCGGCCGCGCCCGCCGCCTCGCCGCGCGGATCGAGGCCGGCACCGTGAACATCAACGAGGCGTACGCCGCCGCCTGGGCCTCCGTGGACGCGCCCATGGGCGGCTTCAAGGACTCGGGCCTCGGACGGCGCCACGGCGCCGACGGCATCCTCCGCTACACCGAGCCCCAGACCGTCGCCGCCCAGCGCTGGATCCCCCTGGGCACTTCGAGATGGCTCCCCGGCGAGCGGTTCCGCGACGTGTTCACCCTCGTCCTGAAGCTGATGCGACGGTTGCCCGGTCTCCGGTAGACCGGCTTCCCCGCCAAGCCGCGCACCCCTCGCAACCGCGGACGCCGCCAACCCTCCAGGCCGACGATCCCGCGCCCGGAACGAACACGAAGACGAACCCGCCGCCCGAAACACCCTTGCGTCCGGGCCCCGCGGTCTGCAAACATAATCGGGGGCATCCACGTCACAGGCAGTCGAATCGCGCGGCGGTGAGGCCGGACACCGTTCACGCGTGCGCCTTGGTGCCACTGTGCCCGACCCCGAGAACCCGACCGATCCCGACGCCTTCTGGAGCGACCGCGCGCCCGGCCCCGGGCTCGTGGACAACCTCCGGGGCATGGCCTACCAGTGCCGGAACGATGAGCACTGGACCATGGAGTTCGTGAGCCGGGGCGCGGAGGGCCTCACCGGCTACGCGCCCGCCGACCTGGTCCGCAACGCCCGCATCTCCTTCCAGGAAATCATCCACCCGGACGACCGTGAGCCCGTCCGGGCCACGGTGAACGCCGCCCTGGCCCACGACGGGCCCTTCGAGATCGAGTACCGCATCCAGGCGGCAAACGGCGAAGTGAAGTGGGTCCGGGAGCGCGGCCATCCCGTCTACGACGCCGAACGCCGGCTCCTCGGCCTGGAAGGCTTCATCGTGGACATCACGGCCCGGAAGGCGGAAGAGGAGCACCTTCAGCGGGTCCGTGACGAGCTCCAGGCCGTGCACCTGGCGGCGCCCGTCCCGGTCTTCCTGATGGACACAGAGGGCAGGGTCCGGAGCTGGAACCCGGCCGCCGAGCGGACGTTCGGCTGGACAGCGGACGAGGTCGTCGGCAAGCGGCTGCCCATCGTCCAGGACGACCGGCTGGACGAGTTCGCCGCGGTCCGCCGCCGCGTCGTCGCCGGTGAGGTGCTGGCCGGTGAGGAGACGGAGTGTCGTCGCAAGGACGGCACCGAGGTGCCCGTCCAGATCTTCGCGGCGCCGCTCCGGGACGCCGGGGACCGGGTCGTCGGCATCGTGGGCATCGTCGTGGACAACAGCGAGCGGGTGGCCCGGGAGCGGGAGCTGTTGGCCCTGAACCGGGCGCTGCGGGTGCTCGGCGCGTCGAACCAGATGATCATCCGCTGCACCGACGAGGCCGAGATCCTGGACGAGGCCTGCCGCATCGCCGTGGAGGACGGCGGCTACCGCCTCGCCCGCATCACGTACCCGGACGGCGATGCCGGGCCCCGCACCGTCGCCCGGCGCGGCGCCGAAGCCGCCGACGCGATCCTGGAGGCCATGGGCGACGCCGGACCGGTCCACGAGGCGATCCGGGACCGTCAGCTCCGGTTGTTCCGCGACCTGTCGTCCGATCCGGGCGCCGGGCCGTGGCGCGACGAGCTGTTGCGGGCGGGGATCCGGGGCTGGGCCGCCTTGCCGCTGGTGGCCGACGGCGACTGCTTCGGCGCCCTCACCGTGTGCACCGGCGAGGCCGACGCGGTGGACCCGGCGGAGCTGGAGATCCTGCAGGAGCTGGCCGGCGACCTGGCGTACGGCATCCGGTCGCTCCGGTCCCGGCGGCGCGAGGAGCAGCTCGAGGACCGGCTGCGCCGGGCGGAGAAGCTCGAGGCCATCGGCCAGCTCGCCGGCGGCATCGCCCACGACTTCAACAACTCCCTCACCGTGATCCGCAGCCTGGCCGAGCTGCTGCTGGAGGATCCCGGGCTCGACGCGGACCGGAAGCGGGACATCGCGGAGATGAAGAAGGCGGCGGAGCAGAGCGCCGGCCTGACCCGGCAGCTCCTGGCCTTCAGCCGCCGCCAGGCCGTCGAGCGCCAGGTCGTGGACCTCACCGCCACCGTCACCGAGAAGAAGCCGATGCTGGCCCCGCTCCTCGGGGAGCACATCTCGGTGGAGCTGGCGCTGGAGGAGGACCTGCATCCCGTGCTCATCGACCCGGTCCAGGCGGAGCAGGTCTTCATCAACCTGGCCGTCAACGCCCGGGACGCCATGCCCGGCGGCGGCACGCTCACCGTGGAGACGGCCAATGTCGAGGTCCCGGCGGACGTCCCGGACACGGCGCGTCCGGTCCTGGAGACCCTCGAGCCGGGCGCCTACGTGCGCTTCGCCGTGAGCGACGACGGCACCGGCATGGACACCGACACGCTGGACCGGATCTTCGACCCCTTCTTCACCACGAAGCCCCGCGGCAAGGGCACCGGGCTGGGGCTGGCCACCGTGCAAGGCATCGTCGAGCAGAACGGCGGCCGCATCTTCGTGGACAGCGAGCCCGGCGCCGGCACCCGCTTCTCCATCTACCTGCCCAGGTCCCGGGCGGAGCCGCGGCCCGGGCGCCGCCCCGAGCCCGCATCGGCGACGACGGGCACGGAGACGGTCCTCGTCGTGGAGGACGAGGACGGCGTCCGGGGCGTCGTCTCGCGGATCCTGAAGAAGCACGGCTACACGGTCCTGGAAGCCGCCGACGGCGCCGCGGCCCTCGAGCTGGCCCGGGGCGACGACGAGATCCACGTCGTGCTCACCGACCTGGTCCTGCCCGACATGAACGGCCGCGCCCTGGCCGAGACCCTCCGCGAGGCCCGGCCCGAGGCGCGCGTCATCTTCATGTCCGGCTACGACCCCGACGAGCTGGGCTCCGAGGTCCGGGCCGCCCTCGACGCGACCTTCATCCCGAAGCCTTTCGAGCAGGCCGAGCTCGTCCGCAAGCTCCGCACCGTCCTGGACGGG